>NZ_JBPWJX010000279.1:0-250 GCF_051781745.1 Bacillus cereus group sp. Bce019 | reverse complement strand
GAAACGCGTCGAAATCGATAGTGTTAATGGTCAGATACTGCTCGAGCTCGGCCAATACTGACGCGTCTGCTTCATCGCCCCAATCGAACGTCCAGGCACTCATCTCCTGGGCCACTCGCTCAAGCACCTCAATATCCTCGGCGGCAAGGCGATTGAGGAAGGGTTCGCCGAAGACCAGGAAGGTCGGCAGATAAATGTGATTAGAGACTGACAGGTACTCTTGCACTTCGTAGAGGCGTGAAGACATGGC
>NZ_JBPWJX010000278.1:0-250 GCF_051781745.1 Bacillus cereus group sp. Bce019 | reverse complement strand
CATGCAATACAGCGGATATGACATGAGCTATATGTTCTTCTACAGCGAAAGACCCGGGACACTAGCAGCAAGGAGATATGAAGATGATATACCTGAAGAAGTGAAAAAGAGAAGATTGCAGGAGATTGTAGACTTACAGGGAGAGTTATCACGTCAGAGTAACTTGAAAGATTTAGGAAAAACATTCAAAGTGTTGGTAGAAGGAAACAGTCGTAAAAGTGATGCTGATTGGATGGGCAGAAACAGTCAG
>NZ_JBPWJX010000277.1:0-250 GCF_051781745.1 Bacillus cereus group sp. Bce019 | reverse complement strand
ATTTAAAAACAACTTACTCAGAAAGTGAGATATTAAAAGTTTGTGGCTCTTTTACAACATCTTGCGTTTCTGCATCTGCTGCGACTACATTATCTGTTGTAAATTTAATATCCTTTACCTTTTCTTTTCCATCATCAAGTATTAGGCCGATAATACCATCTCTTGTTTCACCAGGCTTGTAGTCTTCCCTTGATACATTTTTTGTACCAACGAGCGTATCTTCATCATATAAAAAGTTTTGAGTTGCTAC
>NZ_JBPWJX010000276.1:0-250 GCF_051781745.1 Bacillus cereus group sp. Bce019 | reverse complement strand
CGGGTGATTTTGCCGTTCTCAATGAGATAAGCTTCCGACGCGGTAAATACAAATTTGCCTGATGTAATATCTACCTGGCCGCCAGCAAAGTGTGGCGCATAAATGCCTTTCTCTACACTCCCAATGATATCAGCCGGGTTATGTTCGCCGCCAAGCATATACGTATTGGTCATTCGCGGCATGGGCAGATGCGCAAAAGACTCGCGCCGGCCGTTACCGGTCGGTGCCATGCCCATCAACCGGGCATTCA
>NZ_JBPWJX010000275.1:0-250 GCF_051781745.1 Bacillus cereus group sp. Bce019 | reverse complement strand
ACTGGACTTCCGATATACAATGCCATTGTTTGGCAATCTCGTCAGACAGCGCCATTGGCAGATCAGTTGAAAAAAGATGGCTATGAAGAACTGTTCCACCAAAAAACAGGTCTGGTCATTGACGCTTACTTCTCAGCGACGAAAGTTCGTTGGATTTTGGATCATGTACCGGGCGCACAAGAACGTGCGGAAAAAGGCGAATTGCTCTTTGGTACCATTGATACTTGGTTGGTTTGGAAATTAACGGATG
>NZ_JBPWJX010000274.1:0-250 GCF_051781745.1 Bacillus cereus group sp. Bce019 | reverse complement strand
CAGCTTGCTGTTTGATGTCCACAGCCTAACGGAGTAGGTTTTAAACTAAGATCCTAGGAAGGGGATATCATCGTGCTTTTTAGTTCTGATTATCGATTATGGAATACAGGGACTTATGTTGTTGTCTCTGTACTCCATAACCAAGTTTTAAGTTATGTTCAGATCAGACCAAATAACCGCTGGAAAATTTCTAACGACAGTCTGAATGATAGAATATCTCATCGACCCAGCTTGGGTTGTCGATAAACGG
>NZ_JBPWJX010000273.1:0-250 GCF_051781745.1 Bacillus cereus group sp. Bce019 | reverse complement strand
GTCTTAATGGATGTTTCTCATCAATAGGCAAATATTCAGGTTCACCATAAACTGTGCCTCCCGAAGAAGCTAATATAATTTTTTTAATACGAAAATCTTTAACACTTTCCATGAAATTAAGAAAAAATAGACTGCTATTAATATCACCGAAAACATCTTCAATTGAAGTTGCTACGTTAGACGTCGCAGCTAAATAAATAATAATATCTATATTCACTAAAGCCTTATATATATCCTCAACATTTTCTAA
>NZ_JBPWJX010000272.1:0-250 GCF_051781745.1 Bacillus cereus group sp. Bce019 | reverse complement strand
AATCCAAGAGAACTTTAACTTAACTGCTGGGGAGCTTGACATTATTCTCAACAATCCAGGGAAAGGTGAAGGGATTTTCCGCATAGGAGATAGTTCAGTTTGGATTCAAACAGATCCATCAGATAAAGAAATGATGTTCATTGAATCCAATGAAGCTGTACTGCAAGAACTTTTAAATAATATGAAGAAAGTACAAGGGTACGCAGGATAATAGCGTACCTTTGAAAAGGAAGGTGAAATTATGCTTGAT
>NZ_JBPWJX010000271.1:0-250 GCF_051781745.1 Bacillus cereus group sp. Bce019 | reverse complement strand
AAGTTGAATTAGGAGCAATCGCTACTCCTTGGGGATTAAATCAATCTGAAATTGCTACTACTAAACAAACGAACGAAATCAAACAAACAGTAGACAGCAATCAACAAACAATTAATTCTTTGAGCCAAACACAAGGGAAACATGGAGAGATTATTCAACAAAACACGAGTGATATTACGCAGTTAAATAATCAAATTAAATTTAAAGTATCTGATACTCAGATGCAGGATTATGTTGGTGGATTAGGAAG
>NZ_JBPWJX010000270.1:0-251 GCF_051781745.1 Bacillus cereus group sp. Bce019 | reverse complement strand
GAAGAAATTAATGAATTAGGAGAGTGCATCGATGCTGGAAAAGATGAGGATTTTGAGTATATCGCTTTACGTACGTTGGGAGATCGCTATTTGGCGACTGACCACAGCAAAAATATTTACGAACTTCCGCAGGAAAGATTCTTAATCATTGCGATGACGTTAATGCAACAGGAAGACCGTTCTAAGCGATTGGAACTAGTAAAAGAGTCGTACTGGGCATTAAGTAATCGTTATATGACGGTGGCTACACC
>NZ_JBPWJX010000269.1:0-251 GCF_051781745.1 Bacillus cereus group sp. Bce019 | reverse complement strand
GCGATTCTTTAGTTAAAGTAAAGCGTAATATCAAAGATATTAATGATGATGAAACATTAAAACAAGTAACCCGTGATAGTGAAATTTTAGCTGAAACGATGGAGTCTGATGTAAACTAGGTAACTCGTGGTGCAGCTCAATTAATGGGTCGATTTGGTTTATCTGGTAAACAAGCTTTTGATTTATTAGCGCAAGGTTCCGCCAAAGGATTAAATTATTCTAATGAGTTATTTGATAATTTGAGTGAATAC
>NZ_JBPWJX010000268.1:0-251 GCF_051781745.1 Bacillus cereus group sp. Bce019 | reverse complement strand
GAAATCACCTTATTCGCACCTCCTATTGTTTTCAATCGTCAATTTTTGAGTAAACCATCCATCACTGATGGAGGTAGCTAGTTGAACATTATTTAGGGATTGAAGCAATTCTTGAACATTACTCAATCCCATTCCTCTATCAGTGCCTTTTAATGAAAAACCGCGTTGCTTAAGTAGATGGAATTTTGGTAAATTTTTCCTACATGAATTTTGGATAATAATATGTACAGCAGAGGCATCTTTATATACAG
>NZ_JBPWJX010000267.1:0-251 GCF_051781745.1 Bacillus cereus group sp. Bce019 | reverse complement strand
AGAGAAATACACCATACGCCTTAGAGCAAGTTTATAACATCATTAATGGTCGAAGTTTACAAGGATTGCCAACCATTATTACCACTAATTTAAGTCTTGAAGATATCAAGAACTATACTGAAAGTATTGAACTGAAAAGAATTTATTCAAGAGTTTTGGAAATGTGCATACCAGTTTTAGTCAGTGGAGCAGATATCAGAGAACAAATTCATAAAAAGAAAATACAGGAATCAAGAGAGCTACTCTTATAG
>NZ_JBPWJX010000266.1:0-251 GCF_051781745.1 Bacillus cereus group sp. Bce019 | reverse complement strand
ATGCGGCACTGTCTGATGGTATTACGCGATCGTTGAAGAATATTATTTCTATCATCGGACATCCGTCAACGTGGCCGACGCCTGTTCCAGTCATGGCGAGCGAGAAACGCTCGCGTAATGGGTTCCGGTTTATGACGCTGCGACTGGCACTATGAAGGTCTTAGTGGCCTGTGAATACAGCGGAGTTGTTCGGGACGCGATGAGAGCGAGGGGTCATGACGCCATGAGCTGTGACATCCTCCCCACAGACG
>NZ_JBPWJX010000265.1:0-251 GCF_051781745.1 Bacillus cereus group sp. Bce019 | reverse complement strand
AAGAAAAATTGTGAAAAAAAATACAAAGAAAGAATATTTTGAAAGTTCTATAATGAAGTTAGCCACCTCGCCTTGCTTAAAAATAGTTGTTTTACTATCTTTTAGTAAGCCGGTAATTTCATTTGATAACAGGCTTGAAACTGTTAGGCTAAGTAGCCAAGGCTAATAATAGCCTTGGTTTAGCTGACAAAACAGTTTCAAGGGTTCCTGTTGTCAAATGAAATCCAATTTAAGGCAAAAGAAAACACCTC
>NZ_JBPWJX010000264.1:0-251 GCF_051781745.1 Bacillus cereus group sp. Bce019 | reverse complement strand
CAAGAACTCTCAGCTTGGATTATAAGAACTCTAATTAATGAAGAAATGGTTGAAATCGTACTAGAAACTGTTCAGCCAGTAGGCAAAGGTTTATATTTTTAATCAAGTCGAGTGATCGGTTAGTCCTCGAAACGATAAAATGAATTCTTTTGTTTAATGTAGACGTGGTGTGTCCACATTTTCAAATAAAAAAACCCGCGAATTATTCACGGGTTTTCTTCTTAATAACTAATTGCTATTGTACCTTCACC
>NZ_JBPWJX010000263.1:0-251 GCF_051781745.1 Bacillus cereus group sp. Bce019 | reverse complement strand
TCCACCTGAAAGTTTGTTTGGATGAGAACTTCCAGCCAACTGGAAAAGCAACAATAACAGAAAGAGATAGCTATCAAGCCTTTAACGAATACAACTCAAACGAACCAGTGTACGAACGCATATACAAATCAATGATGCTAAATGTTCAAAAGGTATATGGCGGTTTAAGTGAGCATACATTTGAGGACATAAGAGACTCACAAAATGATGCTTATAATGAGTTACATAGCTTTATGCTTAAGAACATCGAA
>NZ_JBPWJX010000262.1:0-251 GCF_051781745.1 Bacillus cereus group sp. Bce019 | reverse complement strand
AATCGCAAAGCTTTTTAAACTCGTTATTATTTTCCAATTCTGAACCTATAATCACTGATAGAACAACATTCCAAATGATTCAATCTTTAATATTTCAAAAATCAGTATTGCGACAAATTCAATTAACCACTAATTCCATTTATTGGGCAACACCATTTTTATATAAAAAATTAGTAGAAATTTGTCTTCAAATTCCAGCAAAATATAAAGTTAGTTCAAAATTAACAAAACCGGTATTGCAAAAAGCATTG
>NZ_JBPWJX010000261.1:0-251 GCF_051781745.1 Bacillus cereus group sp. Bce019 | reverse complement strand
TCGGCCGTTATCGTCGCATCTGCTTGACTAAACTCACCGACTAATGGCTGCAAAAAATCAAGATGAAAAGGGGTTAACTTTAATCCTGCTTGCCATTGTGGGTCCTCTTTTGTGACATCAATAATGTGAAGATTTCCCGACAGATGACCATTGTTCGTTATTTGAAATTGCCAATCCGCTTTTAATCCATTGTTCGCCAGCTCAGCGTTGAGTTCTATCGCATCCCAAGCCAACGTGATCGGCTGTGACAA
>NZ_JBPWJX010000260.1:0-251 GCF_051781745.1 Bacillus cereus group sp. Bce019 | reverse complement strand
GAGAATTCATCATCAGGTATAGGATTTTTGAAGATGAAAGTCGACATGACATAGATTGGCAAACTGAGTAGCAGAATGATAATTGTAACAACTATCAAGCGTGCTTTTTTCATAATAGATTCCTTTTTAATAAAGTGATGCCCACATGTAAGTTATTTATTGTGGGCATGTTAAAGATTATTGGCGATAAGCATTAATGGATTTATATTCTTCCTGATCTGAAAAAATTTCATCTCTCATTGGGTTTAAAC
>NZ_JBPWJX010000259.1:0-251 GCF_051781745.1 Bacillus cereus group sp. Bce019 | reverse complement strand
GGTGACCCGTACGGGATTCGAACCCGTGTTACCGCCGTGAAAGGGCGGTGTCTTAACCACTTGACCAACGGGCCAAAAAAGTTTTAAACCTATTCCCAAGCTTCCAACCGGGCTTGAACCGGTGACCTCTTCCTTACCATGGAAGTGCTCTACCAGCTGAGCTATGGAAGCATAATGGCTCCGCAGGTAGGACTCGAACCTACGACCGATCGGTTAACAGCCGATAGCTCTACCACTGAGCTACTGCGGAA
>NZ_JBPWJX010000258.1:0-252 GCF_051781745.1 Bacillus cereus group sp. Bce019 | reverse complement strand
GTATCGTCTGCATTCAAGTCCAACTTTGGAGCATAGCCCTCCGCAGTTATGGGGAGGTTTTTTTGGCGATTATATAAAAGTGGAAAAAAGGAGCCTTGTAAAATTTGATTTACTAGGGTTCTTTTTATCTATTTAAACGATTCTTAAACCTTATGCTGTTATGCCAACAATACTTCCGCAGGAATACTCAACTCCCTGTGAAACAACTTTGCCAGTTCCAGTGTGAGTGGTTTACGCTTGTTCAGTAATGCC
>NZ_JBPWJX010000257.1:0-252 GCF_051781745.1 Bacillus cereus group sp. Bce019 | reverse complement strand
AATAAAAGTTACGCGTGACTTTTTGATTTTTTCATTTGCGCACAAAAGCAAAAAGATTTTAAGAGTAAAAAGGATTAAAAATATACAGGAATCGCGAAATAAAAAATTCACAGAAACAACAATTTCAAACATAATCTAAACATCTTTTTTTCATCGCACAACTGGATTAAAACGGTGCGACTTTTTAATGATATATATATATCTATAAAATAAAAATGCGAGCAAAGTTTTTTCGTTTTCAATTCGTCATAT
>NZ_JBPWJX010000256.1:0-252 GCF_051781745.1 Bacillus cereus group sp. Bce019 | reverse complement strand
CGCGATTAATCTCTTCCGTTATGAATTTCTCAATTCCTTCTGCATCAGACCATAAATAAACTGTCTCACCTTTGCTTTGCCAGTTTTGTATGATGTCACGAGATGCGTATCTCCAACGATAAGCTTCCCCTTTTAAATCAACAGTTCGTTCAGTCGTAGTTTCTTTATTTGCACTCTTATCCTTCACGTCAGAACTTACTTGTTTAGTTTCATTTTTTGTAGTTTTCTCAGTATCCCCACATGCCGTTAAAC
>NZ_JBPWJX010000255.1:0-252 GCF_051781745.1 Bacillus cereus group sp. Bce019 | reverse complement strand
AGGTGGAATACTAGGACTAGTTGCGCATATTTCAATTTATATATATATAGTTAAAGGTTATATGAAACGTCATAATAAAGAAAGTTTAGTACAAAATATTATTATTTCAATAGTGCTGACAAATGGAATTTCGAATATATGCCAAGATAACCTTAATTTTTTATATTGGTTTTTCTTAGGTAGTGGAGTGTATGTAACCAGTGCTTTATTTTCTAAAAATAAAATAGAAAATAATAAAAAAGAGAAAACTAC
>NZ_JBPWJX010000254.1:0-252 GCF_051781745.1 Bacillus cereus group sp. Bce019 | reverse complement strand
GTAATATCGCGACGGATGCGGTTCTCCACAGTGCGAACAGTGCGATCGCCCAGCAACTCTCCTGAAGTTGCGCCTTCTCCATTGAACGCTGTCATGCGATCAATCGTGGAGCGCACTTCGTTGTAAGTGCTAACGAATTCGTTGATTGTCTCTTTTAGTGATGCTTCATCGCGCTCAATCACCAGCGAAACCGGGTTTTCAGAAACGGCGGAAATATCAAGGGTTACCCCTTGAATGGCTTCTTCAATACGA
>NZ_JBPWJX010000253.1:0-252 GCF_051781745.1 Bacillus cereus group sp. Bce019 | reverse complement strand
ACTCGAATCGAACTTGCTCTTAAATCAGTAATTAAATAAGAAGAATTTTCTAATCCCTTGTGAGAGTAAGGTTTATTGAGCAAAAAAAAATCCTAATGTATTTAATTATTTTAATTTTTTTCAAACAAGATTTATTAATAAAAAGTATCCCATATTGAGCATTATATTTTTCTAGATTTTTAAACATAAACCACAGATCACACTAAATATCAAAATAGGACTCTTCTTTTCGTTTAATATACAAATCTATAG
>NZ_JBPWJX010000252.1:0-252 GCF_051781745.1 Bacillus cereus group sp. Bce019 | reverse complement strand
GTTGGAAACCAGAAAAAGCTTCAGAAACCGTTTCAATGACAGGTGCGGCTGAGAAGCCCAAGCCTTTGACATGGTCAATAAATTCTGGTTGTTCGTCCAGATTAATTTCTTTAAAAGTGACCTTATGTTGCTCTAAAAATCGTTTTGTCATCTTACATTGAACGCAGTTGTTTTTTGAGTAGATAGTTACCATGATTTTCTCCTTATAAATATAATCAACCATAAGGATACAATGAAAGAGAAGAAAAGTCA
>NZ_JBPWJX010000251.1:0-252 GCF_051781745.1 Bacillus cereus group sp. Bce019 | reverse complement strand
GAGCAGCGCAAAGCCGCGCAGCATGTCGAGGGCTTTGATCCGGTTCATTGCGGCAGCTTCGCCCATTCATCCAGCAGCGTCGGCGAAGCCAGCAGCGCCACGGTCTCGTCTTGCGACAGAAAGCGCAGCGCCTCGGTCCGGGTTCCGGCGGCGGCGATCTTGGCGCGGGCGGCGATCTCGGGCAGGCGCTCGGCGGCGGCGGGGCGGGCGGCTTGCGGCGGGATCAGCGCGACATGGCGCGCGCGCAGGGCC
>NZ_JBPWJX010000250.1:0-252 GCF_051781745.1 Bacillus cereus group sp. Bce019 | reverse complement strand
CCATTCACATTTCAGTATGAGTTTCTGAAAACGGCAACGGGGTTGACCATGGACGACGACGACGATGACTTGTGGGGCTCCAAAGAAGAGATAGAGGAGACGAACGAGGTGAGCCCGGTAAAAGCATGTGAATGACCGTTCAACCGAGGTCTGAATGGTTGCACGATCTGTCATTCAGAATGGGGATGCCGTCGAGGATGATCCCATGACGGGAGTGATAGCGTAAGTGACCTTGCCTTTCCTCTACCAAAA
>NZ_JBPWJX010000249.1:0-252 GCF_051781745.1 Bacillus cereus group sp. Bce019 | reverse complement strand
GTTGAAAGCTCTGTTACAAACCCTGGAGAAGGGATTGGCTTAATCCAGTGGAGCTTTGGCAGAAAGGCACAACTTATTTCATTTGCCCAGTCACAAGGCAAACCTTGGTCAGATATCGGTGTTCAGATTGCTTTCTTAGATTATGAAATGAATGGAGCAGAAGGAACAGTATTTCCAGGTGGTGTAAATAGATTTAAGCGCCTTACAAGCGTTGAAGAAGCAACAAGTCAATTCTGTTGGCTCTTTGAAAGA
>NZ_JBPWJX010000248.1:0-253 GCF_051781745.1 Bacillus cereus group sp. Bce019 | reverse complement strand
GGATGCTACATTGTTTAATAGTCCAGAACAAGCTGTTGGTATGCTAAATCTTGTCTGTAACCAACCTGAAAATTGGTCAGTTGATATTTACATGGAGGAGAAATAATATGAACCTATTTATCACCCTATATACACTACTTGGTGTGTTCGTAATTGGTATGGATAGGAAACAAAACCATACAACATTTCTGAAATTTGGTGAAAGTGTTGTCTAGTAGTAAGTTTACGATTACCATACCAATTACGAACACAC
>NZ_JBPWJX010000247.1:0-253 GCF_051781745.1 Bacillus cereus group sp. Bce019 | reverse complement strand
CCACGGTGGTGTTGTTTGGCGCCGAAAACCCATTGCAGTGGCTGGAGCGGCTTGCGCTGGCAACGGCTGGCGCATTGCCTGCCACACTGCTGTGGCTGCTGGCCCTATGCAGCGGCAAGGCGCTGCTGGCCCGCCTTTCCACCCGTGCGCAATGGCTTGTGGGCTGCGCTCTCGGCATGGCCGCAGGCGCGCTGGCATGCGCGGTGCTGAGCTTGCCCGGCATGGTGGGGCAGGCCCCGTGGCTGGCCTGCAG
>NZ_JBPWJX010000246.1:0-253 GCF_051781745.1 Bacillus cereus group sp. Bce019 | reverse complement strand
CTCGGGATGTACCCGAAGACTCGATGTGTGTCCCTTAAAGTGAGGGTTTTTGCTGGTCCGTCAGAACGAGGTGGCGGCTACGCGAGCTTCTACCTTGGCGCGGAAGGCCGGGTCATTGCGGTATTCAGCCTTGCTCATATCGGCAACCATCTCCGAGCGGGAGCCGTAGCCCTCAACGGTCGGCGCAGAGCGCTTCGGTTGGGCGGCAGGGGCCGACTTGGTGATGTTGCGGGACGGGGCCTTGCCGAACTTC
>NZ_JBPWJX010000245.1:0-253 GCF_051781745.1 Bacillus cereus group sp. Bce019 | reverse complement strand
CAAGCCTCTCGCGCGGCCCCCCGGCCGCAACGAAGGTGCCGCCCAGCGCGAGGGCGGCGAGCCACAGCATGAAGCCGTGCCCATGATCGAGGCGGGCCAGACTGCCGATCCGAAGATGCCGTGGCGCGGGCAGCGCTCCCAGCAGCCCGAGCAGCATCGCTGCTCCGGCGGGGGAGCGGCGCAGCGGGTGGCTCCGGGGACCGTCCGTGCTGGTGCCGGAGCTGGTGAGCACGATTGCGCCCGGACGTGAGGC
>NZ_JBPWJX010000244.1:0-253 GCF_051781745.1 Bacillus cereus group sp. Bce019 | reverse complement strand
GTACCCTTTTACTGCCTCTCCATTTTCATACTCACATGAAGAGTGTGTTAAATCCACAAATACAAGTCTCATATCTTGTCTAGCTTTCAAATTTTCTAAGACGACGTTCTCCGCAACAATTCCACTTGGCCATACCGTTTTTTCATCAATAGCTTTTTGTCCATTATAATGAAAATGCATAACATTACCTGAAGGATGAACTTGCACGACACACCCTGTGTTCGGCAATGGATAGCCATTCACTTCTTGCATA
>NZ_JBPWJX010000243.1:0-253 GCF_051781745.1 Bacillus cereus group sp. Bce019 | reverse complement strand
CCCAATACGCTGGGCGGCGCCATCAACCTAGTCACGCGCAAGCCCGTCAAATCGTTCGAGGGCGATGCACGCATCGGCGCAGGCGCAGGCGGCGAACGCAAGGCCGCCGTGAACCTGGGCGGCAACCTGGGCTCCTGGTACTACCAGCTTGGCGCCTCCTACCTGGACGCGGACAGTTTTCCGCTGCCCAAGGGCTTCAAGGACTTCAAGAAGCAGCCCACCGACACGGGCAACTACCGCGACAACGCCTACC
>NZ_JBPWJX010000242.1:0-253 GCF_051781745.1 Bacillus cereus group sp. Bce019 | reverse complement strand
CAAGCCGTAAAAACGAGAAAAATCTACACACTTGGTCATTCTATCGTTTAGCACAATTCATTGAATACAAAGCGAATTTAGTTGGTATTAAGGTAGAATATGTGAAACCTGCTTATACAAGTCAAACATGTCCGAAATGTTCTGAAAAGAACAAAGCACCAGACAGAAAATACAAGTGCCGATGTGGATTTGAGAAACATCGTGATATTGTTGGGGCGATGAATATTCGCTACGCAACTGTGATTGATGGTAA
>NZ_JBPWJX010000241.1:0-253 GCF_051781745.1 Bacillus cereus group sp. Bce019 | reverse complement strand
CTATTGCTACTCACATGTGCTGGAAAAAATGGCTATGTGTATGAAATAGAAACTCCGAGAGGCTTAGATGTAAACAAATACCTAGGTACATCATCTCCATTTCCTGAGCAAATGGAATTCTCTGTTCCAGGAGGAGTCATGAACTCAGAGATAAAAGGAGTATATAGTCTAAAAAATGGAAGTATAGTGGATTATATTTCAAATCCTAACTTCGGAGGAAAATAATGGAACTTAGAAATTTTCAAATTATCAC
>NZ_JBPWJX010000240.1:0-253 GCF_051781745.1 Bacillus cereus group sp. Bce019 | reverse complement strand
AAGTGGAGCCTAGCGGGATCGAACCGCTGACCTCCTGCGTGCAAGGCAGGCGCTCTCCCAGCTGAGCTAAGGCCCCATGTTTTTTAGGAATATCGGGAAGACAGGATTTGAACCTGCGACCCCCTGGTCCCAAACCAGGTGCTCTACCAAGCTGAGCCACTTCCCGTTAATAAAAGCGCGCCCGAGAGGAGTCGAACCCCTAACCTCTTGATCCGTAGTCAAACGCTCTATCCAATTGAGCTACGGGCGCATA
>NZ_JBPWJX010000239.1:0-254 GCF_051781745.1 Bacillus cereus group sp. Bce019 | reverse complement strand
CCCGAACGCCGCCGCCATCAGTGCGATCAGGCGGTGGTATCCGCCTCGGTAGGGTCCGGCAGCACCGGATCGGCATCGAGTTCACCGCGCTGGGTGGCCTCCTCACCGTCGTCGAGGGACTCCAGCGACTCGATCGACGTCAGCCACGTCGCGACGGTCTCGTCGTACAGGCCGAGGCGGGACGCAGCGGCCCACGCCACCCAGGCCATACGCGACAGCGGCATCGATCCATCTGAGCCGACGAACGCTGCCTT
>NZ_JBPWJX010000238.1:0-254 GCF_051781745.1 Bacillus cereus group sp. Bce019 | reverse complement strand
GGCTGGGGCGTCGTCCCCGACCGCGTTCGACGGCGACATTCTCGACATCAAGCGGGTGATGGCTCCCGGCTTGCCGGCAGGGACGATGATTATTGGTCGCTCGTCGCAGGCTGAGGCCTACGAGGAGCGCATCGGTCTGCTGCAGGCCGTGGAGCCGTCGATCCTGGGTGTCGAGGTCGCCTACGGCGGATATTTCGCGTTCGGTGTGCTCGATGCGACCGCGTTCGCGAAGGTGGAGGTCGCGACCTCATGAC
>NZ_JBPWJX010000237.1:0-254 GCF_051781745.1 Bacillus cereus group sp. Bce019 | reverse complement strand
CAGGACCAACCACCGGCCGACCGCGAGAACCACCCGCGAACCGGCCCCAACTACCGCCCCTACGCCGACGCCGGCTCCGACCCAGACCCAGACCCAGACACCGCCGCCTCACCAGCCCCGGCACCACCCGCCGCCACCGCGGACTGCGCCCCCTCCACCACCGGCAACGTCACCCCCGCTTTCGCCGCCCTGACCTCGAGCGTCGCCCGGTCCGCCAAGCTCCGGATCATTGCATCCGCCTCGCGGTTCTGCAG
>NZ_JBPWJX010000236.1:0-254 GCF_051781745.1 Bacillus cereus group sp. Bce019 | reverse complement strand
AAGTAACTTTTACAACATACTTACCGGGAGGTGCTCCTTTCTCAATGGGAATATTTAAATTAATATTCTTTTGCAAATATTTCTGCCATCCTATTTCTCCCCCGGGAAAATCTGCTGGGTGTTCGACCTGTGTTGGTAATGTACTTGGTTGTATATTTTGGGGTTCAGCTTTTGAAGGATAATAATTTGCTGCATCCTTAACAAGTTTGTCAACTCCTTGCTCACCTGCAAATTTTCTGGCAAATTCGTTCCTG
>NZ_JBPWJX010000235.1:0-254 GCF_051781745.1 Bacillus cereus group sp. Bce019 | reverse complement strand
GGGTAATTCTCTGTGACCGCGGTCAACCAATACGGCCAAGCTGACCCGTGAGGGTCTTCCAAGGCTAACCAGATTGTCAATGGCCGCTCGGATAGTTCGACCAGTATATAAGACATCATCTACTAATATCACATCACGACCATTGATATCGGCTATCATCTCAGTCGTATCTTCTTCTACCTTCACATCATCTCGGAATGGTTTGGTATCTAGCTCACCTAAAGGAACATCTATCTCTTCAAGCTGCTTCAACC
>NZ_JBPWJX010000234.1:0-254 GCF_051781745.1 Bacillus cereus group sp. Bce019 | reverse complement strand
AGTCAATGGAGGTTCTCCATTGACTTTTGATTATCCAAGGGCAGTTATTGCATTAGCATCGAGAGCAGCTGGAATATTGCCAATTGATACTCCATATCTATCTTTAAATGATTTTGAAGGATTTGAAAAAGAGGAAAATATTTCTTTTGAAATGGGTTTTGCAGGATGTTTATTAATTCATCCAAAACAAATTGAATTAGCACATAAATGTTTTACTCCAAAAGAAGAAGAAATAAAAAGATCTAAAGATATAG
>NZ_JBPWJX010000233.1:0-255 GCF_051781745.1 Bacillus cereus group sp. Bce019 | reverse complement strand
ACCTTGAACGGCCTGTTTCCTGTTATTCCTGCCGGTGGAGGCAACACCCACCATACCCTGAGTTGGTTTTCATTATCTCCTCCCGTCACGGCACTTTCCGGATCGGCAATAGACCTCAATATTTCTGCACCTCCATTCAGCACTTTAGCCTGTTGCGATGATGTGATCAGATTTTGTATTCGTTATAGCTTTACAAATGGGGATTGCCAGACCTGCAGCTTTGTGAAATGTTACCAGGTCATTAGAAAACATAAG
>NZ_JBPWJX010000232.1:0-255 GCF_051781745.1 Bacillus cereus group sp. Bce019 | reverse complement strand
GGTACTCATGGTAAAATATACACCTATCAATGGGAAAAAGGAGTTGATAGCAAAGTATTCAGTTCCATTACTGGAAAGACAAGTGAAACAATGAATATTAAGCCATTAAGTGGAGCAAATTATTACCGTTTAAAAGTAACATCAGGTAAATGTGACGTAGAAAGTAACATCTTAAACATCAATATAGGTCAGCGAGTGCAAACTGGGACAATTACCAGGGAGTAATAGCGACGAGTTGTAATTAAGACAAAATAC
>NZ_JBPWJX010000231.1:0-256 GCF_051781745.1 Bacillus cereus group sp. Bce019 | reverse complement strand
CCCATGAAAGCTGATTTGATTGCTGATTTGATTCCAAAGCGATTTAATAAAGCAGAACTTATTGAAGTAGGAACGACGGTTCTTGCGATTCCTGGTGTAAACGCTTGGCGAATTACTATGCCTGTATTAAAGGATATGGGTGTAGAAAATGTCTATTTAGCGTTTGATGCCGATTTAGTAGAGAATCAAAAAGTAAGGAAAGCTCTTATAGACTTTGCGACAGAGTTAAAGCGATTGGGCTATAACGTAATCATAG
>NZ_JBPWJX010000230.1:0-256 GCF_051781745.1 Bacillus cereus group sp. Bce019 | reverse complement strand
ATATTGAGTGCCAACCTGCATGAAATGAAAAAGCGCTAATACGCTGTTCAAAGTTAACAGAATATTAGCGCTTTCTTATCAGGCAAATGTTATTATTTCTTGGTGTTGATAATATTCACCCGAATGTAGTTGCTTCTTTTGCCGGAAGGCGTTACAACAACGGCTTTGAAAACACGTTCCTTACTATTAGGAACCGTAATTTTCACTGGACCTGTATATTCTAAATCCAATTCTGAAGGATCGTAGTTGTCCAATG
>NZ_JBPWJX010000229.1:0-256 GCF_051781745.1 Bacillus cereus group sp. Bce019 | reverse complement strand
ATATTCGCGGCATAGGCTTCCGACCAATCCGCCAGATCCTCGGCCTGCATCGCGGCCGCCTGAGCGCGCATTTCAGCGGATTTCGCGCGCACCTTGGCGACCTCGGCGTCCCAGCCCTCTTTGGCCTGCGCCCATTGCGCCTTCACCTGCTCGCTCGCGTCGTCAAGATAGCTTGACACATCGGCCTTGAACGCCTGATCGCGCTCGGCGGCGGATTCGCGCCATTTCTTCGCCGCGATGAATTCATCGCCGCGGC
>NZ_JBPWJX010000228.1:0-256 GCF_051781745.1 Bacillus cereus group sp. Bce019 | reverse complement strand
CTTCGATAAAGTAGAGTGATGGCTCATAGTTAAGAATACTTTGCTTTTTAGCCAGTTGGAAATGGCCGGCATGTCCCAGTTCATGAGCCAAGACTAGAACTTCGTTCATAAGACCAGTCCATGAAAGTAAGATATAAGAAGGACCATCATAGAGAGTAGCACAATATCCACCGGTTGCCTTTCCTTCATTTTGTGCAAAGTCTATCCAGCGCTTTTCAAAAGATTCTTCAATCATTTTGACATAATCTTCGCCCAA
>NZ_JBPWJX010000227.1:0-257 GCF_051781745.1 Bacillus cereus group sp. Bce019 | reverse complement strand
ATATTGATAAAATTCTGCGAACGATTAACCAAGGGTATAACCTGTCCCATGAAATTCTGCGCGGCTCATTCATACTCCGTTAATTCAGGCGGCGCTAAATTGTAGCCATGGAGCACATAATGTTCATAACAGGCTCCCATCGAAAAGTACAACAGGGGCCCATTACAAAAAAGGAGTGCAATCATGCGCAACATTGATCAAGTGGCTAAAATAGTGATCGCGAAGGTTAGCCTGATTCTTGTCTGTTTGGTAATCAC
>NZ_JBPWJX010000226.1:0-257 GCF_051781745.1 Bacillus cereus group sp. Bce019 | reverse complement strand
AAGCCTTCAAGGCCCGCGGTTTTGAGGTCGCCGACCCGACGGTGCCCGTGATGGGCCCCGAGCCGCAGGGCCACGCCTACTGAGGGGCGCTCGTTGCCCGGGCGCGGGCGGGCGAGCCTGCGCGGCGGTGACGTGGCTTAGACTCCGCTCGTGCAGTCCCCACAGCAGTTCCGAACACCGACGTCGGCGGTGTGGTTGGTGCTCGCCGCGATCCTGAGCGTCCAGGTGGGGGCGTCGTTCGCGAAGTCGTTGTTCGG
>NZ_JBPWJX010000225.1:0-257 GCF_051781745.1 Bacillus cereus group sp. Bce019 | reverse complement strand
AGGATGAGCGCGCGCAACTCCTTGGTCAGCGCTCATCCTCACCGACCTCGTTCCGCTCGACGAGAACGAGCTTCGGGGCGACACCCCGCTTGTCGACGACATTCTCGATTCCCTCGGTATCGCCGAGCTGGCGGTGTTCATCGAAGAGAAGATCGGGCGTGCGTTGCGCCCCGACGAAGAGACTCGCGCGACCTTCGAGACGATCGACAGCATCGTCGCGTTCGTCGGAGCCAACGAGTAGCACCGTGTGCGGCATC
>NZ_JBPWJX010000224.1:0-257 GCF_051781745.1 Bacillus cereus group sp. Bce019 | reverse complement strand
AAGAAACAATAAAACTAGATTCAAAATCAGGAAAATTTCTATGGTTGTTACCACCGCCAAACTCAAATTTTGAATCTATAGAAAAATTATGTTTAAAATCAGGATTCAACATATTGGAAGCGGTAGAACTTTGTTTATATCTACAAAAAAAAGGAGTTTTAGAAATAAAATGACAGAAATTACAATCTTGATAATATTTTTTATATTATTTTTTATATTTTCAACAATTATGAAATATTTTTTAAGTCATAAAAAAA
>NZ_JBPWJX010000223.1:0-257 GCF_051781745.1 Bacillus cereus group sp. Bce019 | reverse complement strand
GGCTGATTATGTAAACTACAGGTACAGCTCCGTAGATATACTCTAGGGTATCTGCCTCCTTGGTATATCTACTCTGATCATACTTTCACTAGTCCTTTGAATAAATTACTGTATGAGGTAGCGGTCTCCACAGGTATTCACCTAGTGTATATCTACTCAGTCGTATTCAGCGCGAGGTGGTTCTAACTAGCATAGCTATAGGATTTCTTTCTCTGTAGGTTATGCACTTCCCTGTAGGTTCACCTCTGTAATCGCAC
>NZ_JBPWJX010000222.1:0-257 GCF_051781745.1 Bacillus cereus group sp. Bce019 | reverse complement strand
CGCGCCCGAGAGGAGTCGAACCCCTAACCTCTTGATCCGTAGTCAAACGCTCTATCCAATTGAGCTACGGGCGCATATGGTGCCGAGGGCGGGGGTCGAACCCGCACGGTGGTCACCCACCGCAGGATTTTAAGTCCTGTGCGTCTGCCTGTTCCGCCACCCCGGCATGTCATATTGAAAATTGGAGCGGAAGACGGGATTCGAACCCGCGACCCCAACCTTGGCAAGGTTGTATTCTACCACTGAACTACTTCCGC
>NZ_JBPWJX010000221.1:0-258 GCF_051781745.1 Bacillus cereus group sp. Bce019 | reverse complement strand
CCGCAGCCGCGCGCGCTTCCGCCTCAGCCCTGTTCGCTTGATTGAGCGCCCCGGCACTCCATGCCTGCTCCTGGCGCAGAGTCACTGCGTGCCCCGGATCGGTGGCGTCCGCGAGGTTTGCCAGTCGGCGTCCCCTGGCGTCAAGATCGCCATCGGCGTTCTCAGAGATGGTGTCAGCCACCATGTTTCGAGCCTCTTCGGCCACATGGAGCGTCTGAATCTGTGAGATGTTCAGCTCAGAAGCGCGGAGGATAGAAC
>NZ_JBPWJX010000220.1:0-258 GCF_051781745.1 Bacillus cereus group sp. Bce019 | reverse complement strand
CTCCCAGTCACGATGACATGCATAAGGCTGCGCAGCATGGCGAGGAAGAGGATGCGAAATATCCAGACGGCGACTTCGACGGTGATGCTGTGGGTCTTGTTCACAAGTATGGCAGCGCAGGTGGCCCGAGAACTGCCAGTTCGCAGATTGATTTTGCAGCGTTGCTTGGTAAAGATGGTACCGACAACATAGAGCAGCCTCGCACAACCAGTACTGCTGATCGCATAGCTCGTGTGCTTGATGATGTCAGTGTTTCGC
>NZ_JBPWJX010000219.1:0-258 GCF_051781745.1 Bacillus cereus group sp. Bce019 | reverse complement strand
AGCGAAGCCTTACAAGCTGCCATCCTGCTGGTGGCATGTATGACTCTCATTGTGATCTGCATTTTGGTGCTCCGATATGCCAGAAAGCATCTTGAACGCGCCAACTTTTCCGCCACTACGGTAGAGGCAGCCGATCGAGAGAACATGGGTTTCCTGCTCCTCTACCTATTGCCACTTTTTACTGCTCAGTTTGATTCATTGAACTGGCAAGTGTGGGTTCCTGCGATAGCCATTTTTGCCGCGGTTGTGGCTACTGGC
>NZ_JBPWJX010000218.1:0-258 GCF_051781745.1 Bacillus cereus group sp. Bce019 | reverse complement strand
CCTCGCTTTCTAATAAAATAGCGTTTTTGTTAAGATTTATTTCAATGTGTGAAACTCATCCGCTACCCGTTCACACAAATAAGATATAGATAACGGATCAGATACAGTTAGACCTAATAATTCTTCGTAGTCCTTATAATTTTCCATTAAAGGTAAAAGCTGTTCCCTGCAATCCGCTAACTGAGTTAAATACGAATCGTTTTTCTCATTCAAACGTTCAATCTCTTTCCGCTGCTCCTTAATAACTCTGATAAGAGG
>NZ_JBPWJX010000217.1:0-258 GCF_051781745.1 Bacillus cereus group sp. Bce019 | reverse complement strand
AAAAAAGATTAGCAAAGAGCTAAAAATTAAAATGACTGATTCGTTTAATGATATCTAAACCAAACAAACCATCCTTTTTCTTTACTTTTTGCTAAAAATATTTGACCTTGGGCTAGGTCAGCTCCAGGTGCTTTTGGGAAGTCTAAACGTACAAGCCATGATTTCTCAGCAATTTCTTTACCACAAAAGGTTTTTGCCATTCCAAAATAGTTTTTTTCTTCTTTATTACCAATAGTTTTAGGAAAAGGTTTTGCAGTT
>NZ_JBPWJX010000216.1:0-258 GCF_051781745.1 Bacillus cereus group sp. Bce019 | reverse complement strand
CTACTGTTTTAATTGGTGATAACATTTTTGCTCGTTTTGATATTAAAAGGGTGGTTGTCCCTATAGATTCCACGGATAATTCTTCAAAGAAAGTAAAGGTACTATTAAAAAATGGACAATCAGTTGAAATTCCTGTAGAAAAAGATTTTGATATTAAATTCTTAAATACACAATTAAACAGTTCTGCTGTAACCACAGTAATAATTGGTTTGAATATTTATCAAAAATTTGAGGTTTCGCAGGTTTCTCTAATTAAAG
>NZ_JBPWJX010000215.1:0-258 GCF_051781745.1 Bacillus cereus group sp. Bce019 | reverse complement strand
AGAAGAATTACAGCCCCATTTAGGGGGTGTTTTTACAGGGAAAGCACAAGCCTTTTTAAATGCAGGAACACAAAACCAAATTGATCCTGTTTTACTAGCGGCCATTGCGAGATTGGAAACGGGTAACGGTACTTCTAACGCAGTAAAAAACTACAATAACCCTGGGGGGCTCATGGACCCTAGCAGTTCACAAATGAAAGGGTTTATGAAGTTTGCCACTTTGGATGAAGGAATCAACGCTATGGCGCGAAACTTATA
>NZ_JBPWJX010000214.1:0-259 GCF_051781745.1 Bacillus cereus group sp. Bce019 | reverse complement strand
CGAAAACGGCGAAATTACTTTGGATTATGGTTCTTATCAAAATCAACAAGCGAAAATTGCAATCGCAAATGGAGGATTATTTGGAAAAGGACCCGGAAAAAGCACTCAGCGAAACTTTTTACCTCACCCTTATTCTGATTTTATTTTTGCTATAATTCTTGAAGAATATGGCCTTATCGGCGGTGTTTTTGTTATTCTAGCCTATTTAATTTTATTGTTTAGGTCTATATTAATTGTTAAAAATAGTCCTAAAGCTTTC
>NZ_JBPWJX010000213.1:0-259 GCF_051781745.1 Bacillus cereus group sp. Bce019 | reverse complement strand
AGGCGGCAGGCCACGGGCGCCTGCGCGAGCGCTGCGGTGAAGGCTGTGTCCATGCCCTCGCCGACGACGACGTACACGGCTCCACAGCCTCCGTCCACCATCGCGCGGACGCTGTGCTCAACCAACGTGCGGTCCCCGACGCGCCCGAGCGCTTTGGGGAGCGCCGCCCCGAGCCGGGAACCGGAACCGGGCGCCACCACGAGGGCGACGACCGGTCCAGGATCAGTATTCATGAGGCCAGCGTACCGGCGTCGGTGGG
>NZ_JBPWJX010000212.1:0-259 GCF_051781745.1 Bacillus cereus group sp. Bce019 | reverse complement strand
CTGGTCGAACGCGGTCACATCTACATCGCCCAGCCGCCGCTGTACAAGGTCAAGCAAGGCAAGCACGAGCAGTACCTCAAGGACGCGCACGAGCTCGATGCCTTCATGCTCCGCGTGGCGCTGGCTGACGCCGAGCTGCACACCGGCATCGACGGCACCGTGCTCAAGGGTGAGGCCTTCGAGCAGCTGGCGCGGCAGTACGTGCTGGCCGAGAACGTGATCCAGCGCCTGTCGAACTGGATGGACGCCGAGGCCCTGC
>NZ_JBPWJX010000211.1:0-259 GCF_051781745.1 Bacillus cereus group sp. Bce019 | reverse complement strand
CTCACAGAACCCCAGAAGTCTTGCTGGATGCCCTCTTGGCGATAAGAGAATGTGACCGACAAGAACCAAATGGTAATAAACTTTAAGTACTCCGCTGGCTGAACAGAGAATCCTGCAATCGAGAGCCAGCCCCATGCACCATTCCTTTTTTGGAAGAAAAAGGCGGCGATCAAAAGAAAGAAAATAACGATCATGGCAATTTGGACAAACTTCTTATTGCGAAAGACATCAGTTTTCATCTTGTACATGATCGTGATCA
>NZ_JBPWJX010000210.1:0-259 GCF_051781745.1 Bacillus cereus group sp. Bce019 | reverse complement strand
ACGTTCTTCGCGCCATTTTGAACCCCAAATAGCTGATCCTTGCAGAACCGCATCTGGAAGAACTGAATTTACACGAATACCATACTCACCGCCTTCAGCTGCAATACATCTCGCTAAATGTGTTTCAAGTGCTTTTACAGAGCTATATGCCGAAGCATTTTTACCGGCATATACAGAGTTTTTTGAGCCAACAAATACCATATTCCCTCCAATGCCTTGCTGTTTCATTTGCTTGAATGCTTCACGTGCAACTAAAAAG
>NZ_JBPWJX010000209.1:0-259 GCF_051781745.1 Bacillus cereus group sp. Bce019 | reverse complement strand
CCAATAGAAGTACAGACTTACAACAGAAGCAGGTTGTTTCTTTAGCAAGTCCATCGCTAATCGATCTTCGTCATTTAAAAAGAGTAGATGAGAAGATGCTAACGCTTTGGAAAGTGGATTCATTTTCGTATCGATTCGTTTTTCTTCTTCTTGTAGTTGCTCGTTATTGTGTAACAGTTCACTCCATATGTGACGATAAATAAAGAACCTCTCTTGCGTATAGGCATCGGTGGAGAAGAATACTTCGTGAACGAGACGA
>NZ_JBPWJX010000208.1:0-259 GCF_051781745.1 Bacillus cereus group sp. Bce019 | reverse complement strand
GGAAGTGAAGAAGCAGTTTGAGACAGCTATTGGTTTGCCTTTCTTCATCGATAATGATGCTAACGTGGCTGCCCTTGGTGAGCAGTGGGTTGGGGCTGGTCAAAATAATCCTGATGTCGTCTTCATGACCTTGGGAACTGGAGTTGGTGGAGGTGTAGTAGCTGCTGGTAACCTCATCCATGGTTTTGGTGGCGCAGGTGGTGAATTAGGGCATATGCCAGTTGATTTCGAGGATGCTTTTGCATGTACCTGTGGTAAA
>NZ_JBPWJX010000207.1:0-259 GCF_051781745.1 Bacillus cereus group sp. Bce019 | reverse complement strand
CAGTCTTGGAGGCAACGCCATCAGAGAGCGTTACGCAGCCAGTTAACGATGAGAATCTGACGATTGAAGAATTTCATTCACTAACAGCTCGCCAGAGAAGAGATATTACCAAGACGGCCCCAGACACAACCAAAAATAGCCCTCCTCATATTAATCAAGCCTACTATGAGCAACTACAACAGCAGATTTCTGGTTGGGTATTACAACACGGCAGCACGATCGATTATTCCGTTGCCATTGAACCTTTATTTATTGATCC
>NZ_JBPWJX010000206.1:0-260 GCF_051781745.1 Bacillus cereus group sp. Bce019 | reverse complement strand
CGTAGCCGCAATATTTCCTTGTGGTCCCTCGGGGCCCACAAAACCTTGTGCACCTTGCACCCCTTGAGGACCTGATATCCCGTGTTCTCCTAGATTCCCTTGGGGACCTCTAATTCCTTGCGCACCTGTCGGACCTGTTATTCCTTGTATACCTTGCATACCTTGAGAGCCTTGCGCTCCAGTTGGGCCTACTATACCTTGTATTCCTTGAGGTCCTTGGGAACCAATAGCTCCAGTCGGCCCTATTATTCCTTGCACCC
>NZ_JBPWJX010000205.1:0-260 GCF_051781745.1 Bacillus cereus group sp. Bce019 | reverse complement strand
AGGCCGCGCCGAGGTCGGTGGTCGCCGCGCTGGCCACCGTCTGCTCGGCCAGGAAGCCATCGGGCGGCGTCTCGCCGTACAGGCGCGGCGTGGCGCCGGTGCCGCGCCACACCAGGTGCACCACCCCGCCGGCCGGGATCACGAAGGACGTGATGGCCGCCTGGCGCAGCATCGAGAAGCTGCTCGGGATGGTGATGGTGCGCGGATTGACCGCATCGGAGTTGGTGAACTCCAGCCCGACCCACTGGCCCGCCGGGATG
>NZ_JBPWJX010000204.1:0-260 GCF_051781745.1 Bacillus cereus group sp. Bce019 | reverse complement strand
CGGACAAGCGGCTTGACCGGTCGCTGGCGCTGAACCGCACAAACACTGTATCCGATCAGGTGCTGGACAATGACCGGGCCAACGCCTCCGAGGCGACGGCCGGGCTGGGCGCAGCCGAGGCCGGCCTTGCGGCGGCTGATGCGGGCATCTCGACCGCGCAGGCGCAGGTGGTCGACGCGCGCGCGCAGGTGACGGCGGCGCAGGCGGCGATTGACGTGGTGGCGAAGTCCATTGCCGACAGCACGCTCAAATCTCCGCGC
>NZ_JBPWJX010000203.1:0-260 GCF_051781745.1 Bacillus cereus group sp. Bce019 | reverse complement strand
GCCTATAGCTCAGCTGGTTAGAGCGCACGCCTGATAAGCGTGAGGTCGATGGTTCGAGTCCATTTAGGCCCACCATACATTTTGGGGCCTTAGCTCAGCTGGGAGAGCGCCTGCCTTGCACGCAGGAGGTCAGCGGTTCGATCCCGCTAGGCTCCACCAAAAAGCTATTTTAAATAGCAAATGGTATGTTCTTTGAAAACTAGATAACAGTGTAGCTCATATTTTTTAATTTTTAGTTTGGTTAAGTTAGAAAGGGCGCA
>NZ_JBPWJX010000202.1:0-261 GCF_051781745.1 Bacillus cereus group sp. Bce019 | reverse complement strand
CATAGTTTCTTGGTCACAGAATAAATAAAAATGACTGTTCTTTTTCATTATCCTGTAGATCTCAGAGACTAACTCTTCAAATCTTTCATTTGGAAAGATCTCAAACCATTGATTGCTGGATGATTTACTATTCTTGAGTCGGGTAGTCGTGCCTTTTTTTCTATGCTTTTCGAGAGACTCGTATGGAGGATCTGTGATTACAAGATCCACAGAATTTGATTCTATGGTTCTTAACCATGTTATGGCATCTAAGTTAGATAC
>NZ_JBPWJX010000201.1:0-261 GCF_051781745.1 Bacillus cereus group sp. Bce019 | reverse complement strand
AGACTTGATTGCAGCATATGAAAAAAACCGCCCAGCTTACTGGCAAGCATAGGATCGAATCGGAAGTCTCTCTGGCTTTCGGTTTTTTCTGTATTTTATGTTATAATGGTATCTATGACACATTCCGAAAAAATATCACATTATCAATTACTCATTGCTCAAATCGACGCCCTTCTGGAGGGAGAAAGCAATGCCTTAGCTAATCTTTCAAACGCTTCAGCCTTGCTCAATCAGGCTCTACCCAATTCGGTTTTTACAGGA
>NZ_JBPWJX010000200.1:0-261 GCF_051781745.1 Bacillus cereus group sp. Bce019 | reverse complement strand
CATTTAATTTCACCTTTTTTTCGTCTGGATCAATACGATGTCTGCCCACTTTTCTTACTCCTTTTCTAAAAAAACAATCATATCTACTATAAACAAAAATAAAGATATAAAAAACCAAACAAAAAAAAGTTGAGAGTTTAAACTCTCAACTGTACTTTTTCATAAATTCATACAAAGCTAATTCATGTAATGAAAACTTTGAAACCCTCTTATTAACAAAAGGTTTAACAAACTCTTCAAACTGCTCATGGATCTCCTTGC
>NZ_JBPWJX010000199.1:0-261 GCF_051781745.1 Bacillus cereus group sp. Bce019 | reverse complement strand
CAAAAAGCCACCCACTTTTCCGTCACAATCCGCAACGAGCACTTCCGCTAGTTCACGCTGAATGATGTTTAACCATAATTTCTGACGCTTTTCAAAGGTGTAACTGTCGATATAACTTTGAGGCATCAACCCACTGTAGGCATAAGCCCATGAATTGACATGTATACGTGCAATTTTATCAACATCACTTAGTAATGCCTTTCTAACTCTAAACTTCATGATTTCCCTATATGCCTAACGCCCAATTAAGTAGCCCGAAAC
>NZ_JBPWJX010000198.1:0-261 GCF_051781745.1 Bacillus cereus group sp. Bce019 | reverse complement strand
TCGAACCCGCGACCCCAACCTTGGCAAGGTTGTATTCTACCACTGAACTACTTCCGCAAGACATGTATGAGTTATTTAATTAAAAGTGCGGGTGAAGGGAGTCGAACCCCCACGCCAAAGGCGCCAGATCCTAAGTCTGGTGCGTCTGCCAATTCCGCCACACCCGCATATTAATTTATTTAAGAAAAATGGGGCGACTGATGGGAATCGAACCCACGAATGCCGGAGCCACAATCCGGTGCGTTAACCACTTCGCCACAA
>NZ_JBPWJX010000197.1:0-262 GCF_051781745.1 Bacillus cereus group sp. Bce019 | reverse complement strand
CAGAATGCGCCAGATCTCAAGGCTGATATCGGCGATTGCTATATTATTATAAGTAATGCTGCCATCATTGAATCGGGTAAAGGTAACCTCTCCATAAATCCGAGATTGGTCCAATACAAGGCTCCCCCAGTTAGTAGCTGACCAAAACTTAAACTCATCCGGTGCATTGCGTTTACTTTGATGAATAGCCTCTACCAAGTTTGGCATACCTAAACTAGCGGATATATTTTTGAACTTTTGTTTTTCTGTAACAGCAACACTG
>NZ_JBPWJX010000196.1:0-262 GCF_051781745.1 Bacillus cereus group sp. Bce019 | reverse complement strand
AGGTAAAAATTGAAGTGCTTTCGATTAATATTGAAGGCGATGCGCAGAACGACCCACCTTTTCAGTCCGCCCTAGATAACTTTCCATTGCGGGAGGGTGATGCTTTACAACATGCGCCATGGGATAGGCTGCGTAACCAGTTTTCGGGCCTTGCTATTGAGCGAGGCTACTTCGATTGGGCGTTTGCAGACCGCAGAATGGAAGTCAGACCTTACCTTGAAAGTGCTCGCCTCTATATGGATTTTAATAGCGGCCCGCGCTA
>NZ_JBPWJX010000195.1:0-262 GCF_051781745.1 Bacillus cereus group sp. Bce019 | reverse complement strand
GATGGCCATGCCCTCGACGGTAGCGCCGCCCAGTTCGATCAGCTGTTGGGTGCCCGCCCATTCGGTGGCGAGCAGCGGGATGCTCGTATTCAGTTTTCGGGTCTGCTGTGCCAGTCGCGCCGAGTCACCGGCGTTGGCGACAAAAACAAGCCCGTCGGGGCGGGGGGCCAGGAGTTGCTGCACAACTTGCAGCAAGCTCTCGTCCGCCGAATGAAAGGTCTGGACGCCGAGAATTTGACCACCGCCGTTCTCGAACGCGTGC
>NZ_JBPWJX010000194.1:0-262 GCF_051781745.1 Bacillus cereus group sp. Bce019 | reverse complement strand
CGACAAGTGGGCCGACGCGTTGAAGGCCCACGGCGTGGATGACCCGGGCAGCAACACCGAGCTGGGCCAAGCCTTCATTGCGCTGGGCGCGGACCTGCCCGCTACCGCCACCGGCAAGCCCAGCACCGCCGCCGCCACCATCGAGCGGCTGGCCGAACACGACGGGCCCGCCCGCCAACTGGCCCAAGACCTGTTGGCCTACCGTGAGCATGCGAAGCTTCTGGGCACCTACCTGGTGCCCTTCAGCTTGCAGTGCACACAC
>NZ_JBPWJX010000193.1:0-262 GCF_051781745.1 Bacillus cereus group sp. Bce019 | reverse complement strand
CTATCTTTTTAAAAATCATATACGGTACGTTATCATCAACTTTATTATCCTTTCTAAATTCTTCATATATATTAGGATACTTCATTTGAACATACTCGGATAGTTTACTAGGCCATAATAATTTTGTCCTAGCTTTTTCGCCCAACCCTTTTCTAATCCTAGCAAGATAGTCTTGATTCATAAACTCTAGAGTTATTTGAAAGTTGCTATTCTCCTTCATTACATCTATCTCAAAAAAAGACCTTATATCAATAGGAATACC
>NZ_JBPWJX010000192.1:0-262 GCF_051781745.1 Bacillus cereus group sp. Bce019 | reverse complement strand
GATTGTCCTTATGCTCTTCCATTAGCTTCACTGCTTCATTGGCTACTTTACCGTCTGTCTGGTCATCATCTGTACCAGGAGCTGCCCAGAATGACAATGCTCCGCCTAATGGTACTTTCCCCATATAATTGGTAATTTTATCTTCCTGCTGTTTGTCGATTCCTATAGGATTGATACGAACATTCCAGGAAAGAGCATCATCCTGTCCGTTTGTTCCGATTTGGGAAGGAACTCCGTAGTGGTAGATTTTACCTACTCTTGC
>NZ_JBPWJX010000191.1:0-262 GCF_051781745.1 Bacillus cereus group sp. Bce019 | reverse complement strand
ACTCTCTACGGCTGACCTTCCCATGTCATTCTTCTATACTCTTTAAGTCCACATTGCAGTCCTACAACCCCGAGGAGTAAACTCCTCGGTTTGCCCTCCAGCCGTTTCGCTCGCCGCTACTAAGGCTATCGCTTTTGCTTTCTCTTCCTGCAGCTACTTAGATGTTTCAGTTCACTGCGTCTTCCTTCCTATGACCTTAACAGTCATGGATGACATGCATTACATGCCGGGTTCCCCCATTCGGACATCTCTGGATCAATGC
>NZ_JBPWJX010000190.1:0-262 GCF_051781745.1 Bacillus cereus group sp. Bce019 | reverse complement strand
CTGTTGATTTAGGGCTTCAACGTAACGAAGTACCGACCCTACAACGGCCAATCCCGCTTGCGTATCTGCATCTGCGTAACGCACATTTTCAGCAATCACTTCTACCTGCCTAGCGGATGATCTCGCAGAGGTTGCCATCTGTTCGATAGCAGTCACCACTTGTTCAACTTGTTGCTGTTGCTGATCAGACTGACGAAGATTATCTTGCGCATCTTGGGCAATACTGCGTGATTGCTGATTGATTCGACCGCTGGTTTCTCTA
>NZ_JBPWJX010000189.1:0-263 GCF_051781745.1 Bacillus cereus group sp. Bce019 | reverse complement strand
GCGACAATACTTGCCACCACTAGCGTGCCTACGAGCGGCCACGGCAGCGACCACCAGCCAATGTCTTGAGCCGCTTTCAAGTATGGCCAAGCGCCGGTTATCGCGCCGTCAGCCACGGCTAACAGCCAACTCGACAATGTAGGTAACACTGGCAAGTATTGTCGCGCTATATCTGCCAGTTACGTGTAAAGTGCGGGTGGCATTGGCGGCTGGGTTTGTGAGTGCAGGGCTGCTTGGTTTGGGCCGTTATAGCGTTTGGGGGG
>NZ_JBPWJX010000188.1:0-263 GCF_051781745.1 Bacillus cereus group sp. Bce019 | reverse complement strand
CGGAAAAAGCACAGAACAAATTATTCAGAAATTGATGCCTGGCAGTGTAAGATCGAGTGTCGTTATGGTATGGGTAGTTATTAATTTTATGATTTTAACCCCATTTTTATTTCCTCCAACCTTTACTATATACTTATTTGTAATTTTACCTTTTCTTTTGATTGCTAATATATGGGGGGTATGGGTATTTTTTTGTAAACCAAATGAGCCAAGGTTGGCACACATTTTATATAATGGATTTATGGGGCTAACTTTTTCTTTTG
>NZ_JBPWJX010000187.1:0-263 GCF_051781745.1 Bacillus cereus group sp. Bce019 | reverse complement strand
CGGTATTGGTTCGATAATATATGGAAAGCTGGCTGATCGTTACAGTGTAAAAAGACTATTAATTATTTCTATTATCATATTTGTAGCTGGTTCTATTGTTGGATTTGTGAATCAATCTTATGATATTATCATTTTCGCAAGGTTAGTGCAGGCGAGCGGCGGAGCAGCGTTTATTGCGCTTAGTATGATTGCGGTGGCGAAATTAGTTGCTCCAGCTAAAAAACCAGGTGCGTTAGCAATGATTAGTTCTTCTATTGCATTAG
>NZ_JBPWJX010000186.1:0-263 GCF_051781745.1 Bacillus cereus group sp. Bce019 | reverse complement strand
AAAATTGCCTGGGCGCAGTGGGGGCGGTTGCATCCGGGGTCGAGCCTTCTGGATCTTGGCCCGTTCCGCTCGCGCGTGGGACTGATCTTACGCGACCTCAAACCGCTTGACCGGCTGACCTCGGCCGACTGGCGACAGGTCTGCAACACGCTCGGCACCGAGCTGCGAAAGGTCCGGGCATGAGCGGGCGAGAATTTCCGCATGGCTGGTGGATCCTGCCGCCGCTTTTTCTCTCGGTGCTGTTCTGGGCCGGGATCATCTTG
>NZ_JBPWJX010000185.1:0-263 GCF_051781745.1 Bacillus cereus group sp. Bce019 | reverse complement strand
GCGATAGGGATACCGATGACATTGTAGGCGAAGGCCCAGAAGAGATTTTGCTGGATATTGCGGATGGTGGCGCGTGACAGTTGAATAGCGGTCGCTACATCCGTCAGCTTATTGCGCATGAGGACGATATCCGCTGATTCGATAGCCACATCGGTACCATTTCCAATGGCCATACCGATGTGAGCCTGGGCTAGGGCTGGGGCATCATTGATACCGTCACCAACCATGGCTACATGGCGGCCGGCTGCTTGAAGATTTTTGAC
>NZ_JBPWJX010000184.1:0-263 GCF_051781745.1 Bacillus cereus group sp. Bce019 | reverse complement strand
CCATATACTTTCGTGGGAACAAAAAAAGCCGTTTTATATCATTAATTGACATAAAACGACTGATTGATTCTTTTTTATTCACTATAATTTATGCAGCATTTTCTACTTGAGAACTGGCTTGGATTCCTCCTAAAACAAATCGAGAAATCGGCCCCACAATTAATAATTGGTAAGGTAGAGCTACTATGAAGTTCATCCCCCACGTATGTAGGTAAGTAGCTCCCAGATTAGCTGGGATACCTCCTTCGATTAAAATTCCAAAC
>NZ_JBPWJX010000183.1:0-263 GCF_051781745.1 Bacillus cereus group sp. Bce019 | reverse complement strand
CGGAATGCGCTGCTTAGGCGTGGTAGAATAGTACCCGGCGAAATTGCAGTGTGGGAGCAGGAGCTAGCTACTTGGGGCGAGCAGATGGATACGCTACGTCAAAGCTGGTTTAGTCAATTTTTACCTGTCTTCGAGGAAACGCTGGCTAGGCTATTCTCACTGCCTGGGCTAACGCTTCGTTATGCCAGAGGTTGGGATAAGCAGAGGTCCTTAGCGGATGTGCTAGAGAGTAGCCGTGAAACAGATCAGCAAATGGGGTTTAC
>NZ_JBPWJX010000182.1:0-263 GCF_051781745.1 Bacillus cereus group sp. Bce019 | reverse complement strand
ATCGACCGCGGCAGATTTATGAATCGAACGATCTGCTTCTTCTTCTGCAACGTCCATCGCATCGTCATAAGTCACAATACCGACCATGCGATTTTGTTGATCCAATACCGGGAGAGCGAGTAAGTCATATTTACTGATCGCTTGCGCGGCCACATTTTGCGCTTCATCCACCCGTACAAAGATCAGCACTTGAGTCATGATTTTGCCAACCGTTAGACTTGGCTCAGAAATCATCAAATCACGCAGGGAAACGGTACCTTGCA
>NZ_JBPWJX010000181.1:0-264 GCF_051781745.1 Bacillus cereus group sp. Bce019 | reverse complement strand
CTCATGAAATTCTAAAATTTTATCTACATCATTCTTTAGAATTGGATAGTAAAATAGATTATTACTTGCTTCTTCTGGTGGTAATGAATTGGAAATTGTTTCAAGATGCCAGTATGTTCTGTTTTTTATCGGAATATCCAAAGCATCAAAATCATACAAAACCCCCTGTATAGTTTCTTCTGGCAATGCGTTTAATGCAGTTTCTAAATGTTGCCTTAACAACTCACTTGTACTAGTATCTTTATCAATATATTTATCAGTGAC
>NZ_JBPWJX010000180.1:0-264 GCF_051781745.1 Bacillus cereus group sp. Bce019 | reverse complement strand
CCGGATTATTGGGGTTAGAGTGCATGCGCGGGAATAACATGGTGTTGGTATATTCATATACGGGCGATGTAGATGCCACATATTTATCGGGTTGCTGGGGCGATGTTTTAATCACTCTGCTATACGATTTCTTTTCGGATTTAAGAACGGGAGCTCCGTCCGCGGTTCTTTTTATTTTTGAAGCGTAAGTTTGTCCGTAAACAAGGGGCGTTTGTCCGTATTGCTCGCGATTGAGATAACTTCCGAGAGAGAAAACGTCTTCAG
>NZ_JBPWJX010000179.1:0-264 GCF_051781745.1 Bacillus cereus group sp. Bce019 | reverse complement strand
AACGGATTCAGAATCCAATAGTAATTTTGTTTGGTATATTAATGGGGTAACGCAGGAGAAATTACAAGAACTTGCAACAGTCGTTCAGGATTTTACTGAGGATACCATCCAGTTATACAATCATGGTGTAGAAACAGAAATAAGATAACATAAGAATAGAGAACAAGTTACGATTGTGCTTTTTAAAACTTGTTTCCTATTCTTGATTTAGTGTGAAGGTTATTTGTAATAATTCCATCAAACTTTAGTTTATACCTACATGAG
>NZ_JBPWJX010000178.1:0-264 GCF_051781745.1 Bacillus cereus group sp. Bce019 | reverse complement strand
AAGATTTGTAAATAAAAATAAAAAACAAAATGAGAGGATGAATGAAATGACAAAAGAATACAAGTTCACAAAAGAAGAGTTAGTAGAGGCTTGGAAAGATCCGCAAGTAAGAGAGAAGCTAAAAGACTTACCGAAACACCCATCTGGAAAAGCACTAAACGAATTAAGTGAGGAAGAGTTAGCGGAAATCCAAGGGGCATCAGATGTACAACCAGAAACAACACCACTTTGTGTGGGAGTAATTATCGGGTTAACAACGTCAAT
>NZ_JBPWJX010000177.1:0-265 GCF_051781745.1 Bacillus cereus group sp. Bce019 | reverse complement strand
GTATTAGTTTTGGGGCTGTTTCTGTTCTTGTGCTAGTATCAGGGCTTATGATTCAATGGTTGTTACCATCATCTTCAAATAAAGAGCAATTACATTGGAAAGACGAACTTCTGCGATTTAAGAATATTCATCTTTGGGCAGCGTACGTAACAAGTATGTTCATTATTGGTGGTACGTTTGCAGCATTTAGTTATTTCACTCCGATCTTTACAAATGTCACAGGCTTTTCAAGTGCAAGTATTCCGTATTTACTTGCTCTCTATGG
>NZ_JBPWJX010000176.1:0-265 GCF_051781745.1 Bacillus cereus group sp. Bce019 | reverse complement strand
AAACCATTTCAAAGTTGGATACTTCTTTCTTTTCAGCCTGAAGTAAATACTCTTGTAAAATTGGAGGTAATGTTTCAGAAAGACTAAAGCCCGCAATAATACCAACTATTGAAGTAACTAAACCCGATATTAATATAACTCTAAATAATGTTGTGATTGGCACTTTTTACTCCATAAATGTGATTAAACAAATGATTTACCAGCTAACGCCCGCCTAAGGGGCTGACAACGCATTACCACTAAACTCAAACACAGCAACCGTAAC
>NZ_JBPWJX010000175.1:0-265 GCF_051781745.1 Bacillus cereus group sp. Bce019 | reverse complement strand
GCCGTAACCGTTCACCAGTCCCCCCATTGACAGCCTCTAAATTGTGACCAACAGCACTTGATCCCCTTTTTTCTCTTGAGTGATCATTTTCATCCTTCATCATCAGAGCATGAAAAAGAAAAAATCCAAATTTGCAGACGCGCCCCCCGTCGTCTCTGATATCCATCAAGCTAACGCACTCATCGAAGAGTTGTGGGCACAGCTTCGTGAGTATGAAGATAAACTCAAGACCAGTGGCTCTAACTCATCAAAGCCGCCTTCCTCC
>NZ_JBPWJX010000174.1:0-265 GCF_051781745.1 Bacillus cereus group sp. Bce019 | reverse complement strand
GGCTATTCAACAACCGATGTTACATTAACGGCTGGCTTCAATCCAAATAGCCCGTTCATCAGTCATAAAATTCAAGACTTTCGCTTAGATCTTGATGGTTATACGACGGGACTTGGTTTCGTGCTGGTCGGCGGCTATGAAAGTTGGTTTGCATTAGTAGACGCGAGCTTCACGCAAAGCCGTTTGACCGTCATCGACGGAACCATTAACGCTATCGTTGTCTCTCCTCGCATCGGCTACGACTTTAATCGTCACGATGTGCCAC
>NZ_JBPWJX010000173.1:0-265 GCF_051781745.1 Bacillus cereus group sp. Bce019 | reverse complement strand
AGCTGTTCGATAGCCTACAGAAGCCACTCCATAAGGACAGTAACAGCTGGTCGGCAGTTGGTTGTCGGCTCTATATAGGTTTTACGTTTATGTTTGACTTATTGACTGTACTCTGACAGCTGCGGCAAGGTGCCTGGCAGCCTATCGAACACCATGCAACATACTCCATTATAAGCTATTATCAGACGATCAGAAAGACTCTCGAACAGTTACCGGAACAGCTACTCGGATAGTTGTGCACCACGTTCCAGAATAACCGTTTGAG
>NZ_JBPWJX010000172.1:0-266 GCF_051781745.1 Bacillus cereus group sp. Bce019 | reverse complement strand
TGGAAGCTCTACTTCGAGAACGTCAAGGACAGCTACCACGCCAGCCTGCTCCACCTGTTTTTCACCACTTTCCGTCTCAACCGCCTGTCGCAGCGCGGTGCGGTCATTGTGAGCGAATCGGGGGGGCATCACGTCAGCTACTCGATGGTGGATGCGCCCCAGGCCGAGGCCGGCAAGCAGTACCAGGAGCAAGGCCTTCGCTCCGACCAGGAAGGTTACAAACTGGCCGATCCGACGCTGCTGGCGGGCTTCAAGGAGTTCGATGA
>NZ_JBPWJX010000171.1:0-266 GCF_051781745.1 Bacillus cereus group sp. Bce019 | reverse complement strand
CGTTCTCCAACTTCCTGGCTGATATGGGCGAAAGGCCAGACGCCACCTCCCTTGATCGAATTGACAACGACGCAGGTTACTTCAAGGAAAACTGCCGCTGGGCAACTGCCTTAGAACAGATGAATAACACTAGAAGAAACACCTTCGTTGAGTATCTAGGTAGGCGGCAAACAGTTTCTCAGTGGGCAGGCCAGCTTGGTATTCCCGAATGCACTCTGCGCAGCCGGCTAAATCGTGGTTGGTCGATTGAAGATGCAGTGCAGAAG
>NZ_JBPWJX010000170.1:0-266 GCF_051781745.1 Bacillus cereus group sp. Bce019 | reverse complement strand
CAAACTTTCAGATGCCTGTAGGTTTTGCCACACAGGATGATTATTTGAATCACTTAACCTATACAGGAGCTAAGGACCGCTATAAAGAGCTTACACCGGAAATAGAAGAACGATTGAACTTTGAGCTGAACACCATTAAAATCATGGGTTTTGCCAGATACTTTTTGATTGTATCTGATTTTATCAAAGCAGGACGTGATATCGGAGTATTTGTAGGGCCGGGACGTGGTTCTGCTGCAGGCTCTGTGGTTGCATACTGTATAGGG
>NZ_JBPWJX010000169.1:0-266 GCF_051781745.1 Bacillus cereus group sp. Bce019 | reverse complement strand
TTCACGATACTATGATTTACACTAAATCAAAGATAGTTCCTACAGATTTTAAATGCCATAGATACTATCAAGGATTTGAATATATGTTTGTATTTAGCAAAGGCAAGCCTAAGATATGCAACTATATAAGAGTGCCGAGTAAACATGGTGGAAAGAAGGCAATATCTATAAACCGTAAAGAAGATGGAAGTATGAGAGACGATAGAATTGATAAACAAAAAGGTCGAGTTGTTGGCGAAACAAAAATAAAAAGTAATATCTGGGAA
>NZ_JBPWJX010000168.1:0-266 GCF_051781745.1 Bacillus cereus group sp. Bce019 | reverse complement strand
GATAACTTTTAGTACTTCTGTCATCAATCCTTGATTCCAATGTGCTCTTCCGATTTCATAAGCTAGTTCAAGTTCCGCTTTCTCTTCATTCACATTCATTCCTTGGACCCGACCAATAACTTCACCTGAAGTTTTTAGCACAATCGCCCAATTATAGCGAGTTACTTGTTCATTTAAATGAAACCAAGAGTTGGTAAATAGACCTTCCTTCTCACGAACGTCTTCAATTGTGCTTATTGTTTCATAACTGGTCCATTTCCAGACTA
>NZ_JBPWJX010000167.1:0-266 GCF_051781745.1 Bacillus cereus group sp. Bce019 | reverse complement strand
TGGGCCTAAATGGACTCGAACCATCGACCTCACGCTTATCAGGCGTGCGCTCTAACCAGCTGAGCTATAGGCCCATACAAATTGCAGGATTTATTTATATCATATCCTCATTTAAGAGTCAATACTGAATTGAACTCTCAAAACTAAACGAAAACGAAACACGGAAACTTATATTGATAAGCATCGCTTATCAATTCTCCATAGAAAGGAGGTGATCCAGCCGCACCTTCCGATACGGCTACCTTGTTACGACTTCACCCCAATCA
>NZ_JBPWJX010000166.1:0-267 GCF_051781745.1 Bacillus cereus group sp. Bce019 | reverse complement strand
GTCCGTAAGCAGGTTAGTATATAGGCGTGAAGTTAATAGAGAATTTTTACCGATTCCGTATAAAAAACACATTACTACTCATATGTAGTAATGTGTTTTTATGTAAAAAGAGAAGGTGGAATTAGAATGTATATATGTGTGGAAAAGTTAATGAGATTACAGGTTTTTAGTGATGTTTTACGAATTTATTTTCTTAGTTAGAAAGAATTGACATAAAAAATAATTTTGTGATAAAATAAAAATTTTGCTAAAAAAGTGATTGTGTGT
>NZ_JBPWJX010000165.1:0-267 GCF_051781745.1 Bacillus cereus group sp. Bce019 | reverse complement strand
TTGATACAAAGAAAACAAAGAAAGCGGTAGAAGAAGTGTTGGAGAATTATCGTGAGTATTTGAATACATTGCCAAGTAATCTAATGCCGAAAGTAACGACAATGTTTTCAGAGGTTCCTCCGACATTTACAAATCAATTCCATAGTTCTACTGAAGACATTGCTATTGAAAGAATTGAACTAGAGCAACAAAGAAAAGAATACATGGATTGGGTACATCAAGCTGTGAATACGTTAAAACCTGATGAAAGATATATTATTTTTAAAA
>NZ_JBPWJX010000164.1:0-267 GCF_051781745.1 Bacillus cereus group sp. Bce019 | reverse complement strand
AAAGCTTGCAAGAAGTATGGTGCCAATGGGCTCAGTTTTTTGGATATTAATACAACCTCTGAGCCCATACGTAACTGTTATGCCGGCATCCCATAACGCTCTGCTAACGCTTGCGGATAGTCTCGCTCTTGCGCGAGTTTAATCGCGTACTGCTCAATTTCTTGTTCAGACCAATGCACAGCGACAGGATGTTGGGATTCCACGTTTTGGTTAGGTTCGATATCAAACCAGAACTGAAGGATTTTTTGCGCTGCGAGTAGTGTTGAT
>NZ_JBPWJX010000163.1:0-267 GCF_051781745.1 Bacillus cereus group sp. Bce019 | reverse complement strand
AGCGAATTTGAGTAAATGCGGCGGTCACCACTATTACCATTTTCTCGTACAGTAGCCTCTGCAACTGGCTTGGTATTGGTAAAACTAAGAGTATCGTCACCCTCAATTTTTAGAATTGAAACACTAGCCTGCATTAAATTCTGGTCGCTATAAAATGTGTTATAACCTACAGCGTAAATATTACCGTCTTTGACCATAACATCTCGCAGACTACCTTGAGCTAGGCGATTATTATGATTGGCATTATTGCTTGGCCAAGGGATTTCC
>NZ_JBPWJX010000162.1:0-267 GCF_051781745.1 Bacillus cereus group sp. Bce019 | reverse complement strand
CCCAACGCTACAAGTTAAATGTGGGCAATGGAACCGCCGACACTTGGATTGACGGTGGTGCAGCGGCGGATGTAAATCCAACAACGGGCAATTGGGTACATTTTGCCTTTGCCATTGGCATCGATGAGGCCAGGGTTTATATAAATGGCGCAGAAGTTAAGCAGGGAGCGTTGGGTAGCCCCGCCATTGCTGGCCTCCCTGAAAAACCTGAATCCGTTTTTACGGTTATTCTGCTTTGTAGGATATTCTGCATTTGCGGTATCTTCC
>NZ_JBPWJX010000161.1:0-267 GCF_051781745.1 Bacillus cereus group sp. Bce019 | reverse complement strand
AAGCGTGCCCGTCTCATCTATCGGAACTTGCTGCGCCCGCTTGGAGTAGTGCCTGAGACGATCTATCTCGCGACGCCAAGGGCAGTCGCACTGGGACGACTCGCGGCACGGAGCCACGAGCACGCGGACGACTATGCGCTTTCCAACGACGTCGCGGCAGACTACTTCGACCACTTCGAACCCCCGACCGCCGAGGAAGGTCCCCTGACTGTGCTCGGCGCGGAACCGTCGCACTGAGCGATCGATCGATGAGACGCAGACCTGAAG
>NZ_JBPWJX010000160.1:0-267 GCF_051781745.1 Bacillus cereus group sp. Bce019 | reverse complement strand
AACTTATGACCAAAGTAAGTATATATCACGCACTCGCCAGTCACCCTCCCGACTAGGGTAACAAACATCAACAAATGGTTTTAATGACGGAACTACACCTGTTAGTGAGCTAAATAAGGTTCCTTTCTCTAGTTAGAAACGATATCTACACTGAATTTATAGGGATACTCTTCGTTCAAAGCCCCAACAACCGCCAACCAGTGACGACGAGCTAATGACTTTGGAAGAATAGGCTGTGGAATCAAAGACCATCTAAATAAGTTGAAC
>NZ_JBPWJX010000159.1:0-267 GCF_051781745.1 Bacillus cereus group sp. Bce019 | reverse complement strand
CCGCATCGAGCGGCCGGCCGCTTCGGGCGACGCGCCGGCCGAGCTGATCGGCCAGTTCTACCTCGACCCGCATGCGCGGCCGGGCAAGCGCCCCGGCGCCTGGATGGACGGCACGCGCGAGCGCTGGGCGCGGCCCGGCAGCGCGCTGCAGACGCCGGTGGCGCACCTGGTGTGCAATTTCGCACCGCCGCTGGACGGCCGCCCGGCGCTGCTGACGCACGACGACGTGCAGACCCTGTTCCACGAGTTCGGCCATGGCCTGCACCA
>NZ_JBPWJX010000158.1:0-267 GCF_051781745.1 Bacillus cereus group sp. Bce019 | reverse complement strand
AGTAAGACGGGTGAGTGACTTCATTACAACCAGTTGAAAATTAAAGGATGCATTAGGTAGTTCTTCTGCTAACCAAATGGTTATAAACAGTTCCTTTTACTCTTCTGATGCTGGTCGTGCTTACTCACAAAATAACTGTTTCGTAAAATTCTACGAGTGCTGATTTTGCTATGTTTTACTTGGTTTTTATCGCTTTGGGGAGTTATGTACTCTCTTTCTGAGCTTTCAATGCCTTATATTACAGTTCGGTTTGCTTACATTTTCTTG
>NZ_JBPWJX010000157.1:0-268 GCF_051781745.1 Bacillus cereus group sp. Bce019 | reverse complement strand
CATTTGTTTCTTGTTAAGTTTAAAAGACCGAAGGTAATGTGTAATCTTATTAAGATTCGTCATGTGAATCAGTTTGTGTATAAACCAATCTACAATTACCAAGTTGTTGTACTTGTCATCCCCACCTTGTTTAATGGGAACAATGTGATGACAATGAACACGTTCAATACCAATTTCCTCACCAGTTACATAACACTTACCATATTGAGCAACGTATTTTGATATCCTATTATCGTTGTACTCAATACTTTTATTCTTCGAATAAGTC
>NZ_JBPWJX010000156.1:0-268 GCF_051781745.1 Bacillus cereus group sp. Bce019 | reverse complement strand
CATATTGGCGCGGGAACGGTTTTAGCTGGTGTCATTGAACCCCCAAGTGCCAATATGACAATGTTTTCCTACAGTTGCACGGCCGCCTAAAACAGCGCCCATATCAATCATAGTCCCTGCACCAACGACGGCGCCAATATTTAGAATAGCCCCCATCATAATCACCGCTTGATCGCCAATTTCAACTTTTTCGCGAATCAAAGCACCTGGTTCAATTCGAGCATTAATGTCTTTCAGATCAAGAAAAGGAATTGCTGAGTTACGTGCA
>NZ_JBPWJX010000155.1:0-268 GCF_051781745.1 Bacillus cereus group sp. Bce019 | reverse complement strand
GAATTTTGAACGGCTCAAACAAAAACGAGCGCAGCACGAACACGATGAAGATCACCGGGAACAGCCCCGCCGTCCAATCAAGCCACCACGGCTGCGCCATCACCAGTTTTTGCGCCTCGGCCACATCAGGCGTATCGACCTTGGCGATGCCCTGGCGATCCAGCCCCGTGCGGCGTGCCACGGCTGCGTCGTGCAGCGCCTGCGCTGCACGGCGGCGCTGGGGCAGAAAGTACAGCCGCTCGGCAAGCCAATAAGCGCCCGTCACGGC
>NZ_JBPWJX010000154.1:0-268 GCF_051781745.1 Bacillus cereus group sp. Bce019 | reverse complement strand
ATAAAAATGGAGTCTGGCTCAAGCTCAGATTTCCCCAAGATGTAGCAATTACAATCTTTGACTTGCTCCATTTTTATCTATGAGATTTGGGAAAATCAAGCGGCACATGATGCTAGTTTAAGCTTAGACGTTTTTAAAGACTTGATTGCTAAAGCTAGGCCAATCATTGCTGGCATGGAAAATTTTCATCAGTTGACCATATTAGATGGTAAAGCAAGTTTGTAATAAGGAATGTTAATGGATTGATGGGCTCCTTTGGAAATTTGAG
>NZ_JBPWJX010000153.1:0-268 GCF_051781745.1 Bacillus cereus group sp. Bce019 | reverse complement strand
CAAAGCAGAGCGCTTACCGGGACTAAAAACGTGACGGTTGATGTGGCCGTTGCGCCTGCACTGGCGAGTAAACTGAAATACAGTAGGAACGCCAGCGTGGTGCTGAGCGCTGCTAACGCCAGCGCATTGCCCCAAGCCAGAGGACTCACTGGCTCGCTTGGCCATAGCAGCAAGCCGGGTATGAGCAGAACTAACGCAGACATGGCGCTACTGCCCGCTGCAAGAACGCGGCTGGGCAGATGCCCTAAGCGGGTCTTTGTATAGTTAC
>NZ_JBPWJX010000152.1:0-268 GCF_051781745.1 Bacillus cereus group sp. Bce019 | reverse complement strand
GTATCGCTTAATCATCTCACCACCTCAATAATCAACCTGTCACCAGCGCAATCACTCAGGATTGCCACGTTGTCGCATTGGAATGTAACTGCGCTCCAGCCTTCCTCAAGAAGCTCACCGATTGCGTGATGTATTGATCCGTATTTTGTTGGCTCTGGCTTATCAGTCATGCGTAGTCTAGTTGTAATCACGGCTCACTCCTCTCTTTTATTGCCAGCATGACTCGGCGCTTGGCTTCGTTCATTGCCATGATGTAGTTTTGAGTTGA
>NZ_JBPWJX010000151.1:0-268 GCF_051781745.1 Bacillus cereus group sp. Bce019 | reverse complement strand
CTGGCGATTCATTCCACTCTGCCAGCACCCCTTCATCGATACCAATGCCATCATCATGAACAAACACCTTCGCCTCACGCTCATTTACAATGACATTCATACGAATTTGCGTAGCATCGCTATATTTTATCGCATTATCAAGCACATTTAAGAAAATCTGTTTCGTCTTATCGAAATCGGCAACAACATATACATCTGTTAACTCATTGATAACTTCAATCTCAAACTTCTGCAGACGAGGTTTCACGATTGAAACTGCTTCTTCGGC
>NZ_JBPWJX010000150.1:0-268 GCF_051781745.1 Bacillus cereus group sp. Bce019 | reverse complement strand
CTTCATGAAGACTCTCAACTATTAAATTGCTCATTTATTATCACTCACCAAAACCTAGGAAATCTAATCAGCCAAAAACTTGACTATCAGACAATATTACTAGAGCCATCCTATACTTTTAATATGACATTTTAAGTTCAACAAGCCACTCACCGCCTCGACGTTGTTTAAGCATCAAATATATTTTCACCTTATCACCTCAGCCATCCGTACATACCACTACCCGATCACGCCCTGCTCGCTTGCCCACATATAACAGTTCATCGGC
>NZ_JBPWJX010000149.1:0-269 GCF_051781745.1 Bacillus cereus group sp. Bce019 | reverse complement strand
GTAATCATCACTATCCCCTCCCCTTTACAGAAAATGCTTTCCTATTCCCACATAAGAAAACGCTTTCAATTTATTCTAGCATATTTAACCAAATTAAATAAATGGTTTATATAGAATTTTTAGTATATTCTTTTTATAATGAAAACATCCACCTCATAACAGTAAGGGTAACTTGATTATTCGTAACTAAATCCATTCCAACGATAAGGCTTAGTACCCCAATACTTATATATACAATTACTGCATTACATGGATTCAAATCTAATAAC
>NZ_JBPWJX010000148.1:0-269 GCF_051781745.1 Bacillus cereus group sp. Bce019 | reverse complement strand
ATAATTTCTTGATCATTATGGTCTTTACCATATCCACGAATGACCGTTGCAAAATTACTCATATCCGTATCTTCTTCAAACGTTTTTAAATTATGGCCATAACGGAACTGTGCATCAGTTTCTTTTCCGATTTGATTTTTAAATATCACTGTTTTAGATGAATAATTAATTTCCATTTCGGCTTCATAGCGATTCAAAGCTGTTTGCAACAAAGCTGATCGTGTATCATCACCAAAGTTTTGAAAATCAGTTGCTGCAAACGCTCCTTG
>NZ_JBPWJX010000147.1:0-269 GCF_051781745.1 Bacillus cereus group sp. Bce019 | reverse complement strand
AGCCCCTGAAGCTGATTTTTCAGATAAGACAATAGAAACCCTACGTTCTTGTGCCGGAATTTTCTTTGCTTATTTTACCCGACGCTTTATCTTCAATATTCCAACTCAATCGGAAAAAGAAGATTTGGAACTAATTGAACAACAAATTTTATCCTTGTTAAAGTTCAAAGAGGATCAACAATAGATGAGGCAAAGTGACATAGATATACCTTGTGGTAAGTAAGGAGCTTTAACAAAGGATACTATTGATGTTCAAAGAGCATAAGAAT
>NZ_JBPWJX010000146.1:0-269 GCF_051781745.1 Bacillus cereus group sp. Bce019 | reverse complement strand
GCGATGATAGCGACATCAGCCGAAGCGGGTATAAATGTGCTGGATTACTTTAATACGATACAGCGAATGGAAAGTGAAGTTAAGGCTAATCCACAACAGTTCTTGCCCTGGAATTATCAGTCCAATATCTAATCAAAACAGGCTCTGGCTTTCGGCCAGAACCGCTTCTTAATACCTATGTACACTATCTTCTCGTAAGCTCACTGGTTAATTGACCTGAACTCTGGATAAGAAACTGAGCTGGCAGAGGAACTAATTGCTCGTTCCCC
>NZ_JBPWJX010000145.1:0-269 GCF_051781745.1 Bacillus cereus group sp. Bce019 | reverse complement strand
CCGTTAAAACTAAGATCATCGGTAATGTTGTAATCCAAATTCAGGTAAAGATCATTCAGACTTCCCTGAATCTGAGAATCTCTCAACAGGAACGACATATTGGTAACCCCATTGTACGTTTTAGAATAACCTACACTGTTTGGCGTTAATGAAGTATCTACCAAATTCAAAAGTTCCGGTTTATCTGAGGCTGTGGTTAAAATATTGCTCCAGTTCCAGTATTGGTGAGACTTCCAGTTAGATTTGTAGAAGCCAGCCGTTACATTCCC
>NZ_JBPWJX010000144.1:0-269 GCF_051781745.1 Bacillus cereus group sp. Bce019 | reverse complement strand
CGTGCTGAAAAAGACGTTCGGGACACCTCCACTGCAAATGATAAAAAAGGGGATGGCGGAACTGGATTCCTAGCACAAGACCCACTCTTACTGGAAGAAAATACGGGCAATAGAACCATTGAACGTCCTTCCTATGTAGCCAGCCTAGGTGACTCAAGCGAAGAATTTACTTATACAGTAACCTACAAGATGTTCAATGCTCCACTTGAGATGGAAAAGAATGTCATGTTTGTAGATACCTTAGATTATCGCTTACAATATATCAATGC
>NZ_JBPWJX010000143.1:0-269 GCF_051781745.1 Bacillus cereus group sp. Bce019 | reverse complement strand
CCGCTTCAAATCCGGCCTCCACGATGAGCGCGAAGCGGTCGCCGCCCATGTAGCCTTCAATGGCGTTCTGCCAGGACGTGCCAGGATTGGGCTCCACCAATTGAGACAAGACATGCGGGTGAGACTGCGGCAGCTCCCGTTCCAAAAGTTCAAGCGCGACACGCACCGCGTCCGGCGCCGGTGACCGGCCGGCCTGCAAGTTGCGCAGTTCCGCATCGCGCTGCGTGCGCTCATCTTCATGCGCGGCGCGCTGCTGACTGGCCTGCGCC
>NZ_JBPWJX010000142.1:0-269 GCF_051781745.1 Bacillus cereus group sp. Bce019 | reverse complement strand
CTAATACTTTGTGGTGTCCAGCACCTAAACAAGCAACATTCATTTTTTTATTAATTAATATTACAATTATGATTTCAGAAGAAGTAAGAAAGAGAGTAGTAGAACAAGAGATTGGCGTTAAGTCGATGGAAAACTACATGGCTGAAAAGCTGATGGAGATTGAACGCAATACCCTCGACTTGTACAAGGCTGATGTTCTAATCAAGGGGTACAAGCAAATCAATGTGCGCCACAAGAACATTATCGACGTGCAGAGGGGTGCATTAAAA
>NZ_JBPWJX010000141.1:0-270 GCF_051781745.1 Bacillus cereus group sp. Bce019 | reverse complement strand
AAATGGTGATTGACCTTTTAAATTTGTATGATCAAAATAATGATTGTTGGCCATATCTTTACGTGAGCCAAGGAGTTGGATCAGAGTTTTGTCTTCTTATGACCGCTTTGCCTTCGACTTAATAAAAATAATATTTTCTGGCCAGTTACTGGTAGTTCGTTTTTATTTGTAGTTATTTTACGGAAATATGAAAATACGTTTGAAGGTAAGTCGGATCGAAGCCAAGTCGTTCTGAGAGCCAAGGAGATGGATCAGAGTTATGTTTACCTA
>NZ_JBPWJX010000140.1:0-270 GCF_051781745.1 Bacillus cereus group sp. Bce019 | reverse complement strand
CAGCCGCCACACCGCGAAATCCATAAAGCTGCTTTGGGAGCTACGGAAAGCGTAGACTGGAGTCATGAAAATGATATTAATACCGCCATTAATGATTTAAAATCTCAGGGATTTGAAGTCGTGGGAATCGAGCAGACAACCAACAGCCAGATGATCACAGATTTTACCATCGATCAAACAAAAAAATACGCGGTGATTTTGGGAAATGAAGTGGAAGGAATAAGCGATGAAGCGCTGCCGAATATTGATTCTTTCCTTGAAATTCCTCAG
>NZ_JBPWJX010000139.1:0-270 GCF_051781745.1 Bacillus cereus group sp. Bce019 | reverse complement strand
CATGAATTAGATGATTTAAAAGTTGAGATTATTAATGGAATGTAATAAAAAGCGTCAGAATAGTTGAAAGAAAGTATTCTTATAAAGATATACTCTATCAATTTATTAAATGAAAGTCGCATCTCTTGCAGGTGCGTGGATTGAAATGACACTATGAGAAACATCGATTCAAACGGTATCGTCGCACCTCATGTAGGTGCTTGGATTGAAATAGGATATGGAAGAATCAATTTTTGTTCAATCGAAGTCGCACCTTATATAGGTGCGTAG
>NZ_JBPWJX010000138.1:0-270 GCF_051781745.1 Bacillus cereus group sp. Bce019 | reverse complement strand
GATATAGCCCCAACGCAGCTTGGTCTTCTCGTCGAGATTGGGCTTGAGCATGCCGACGATGTCGTGGCTCGCGACCGTGGCTACGCCGATCATCAGGCCGGCAATGGTCGAGACGCCGGCGGCGAGCGCGCCGGCGATGACGAGCGCGCTGACCCATTCGGGGTTGTAGGCGAGGTTGAGCAGCAGCGTTGTCTTGTCGGCGGCTGCGGGCGGCAGCGCCTGGCCGAGCCTTGCGAAGTGGAATACGCCTGCGAAGCCGACCGCATAGAC
>NZ_JBPWJX010000137.1:0-270 GCF_051781745.1 Bacillus cereus group sp. Bce019 | reverse complement strand
ACAAATTTCTTTCGCGAAAGGGCTATTACTGCTCATTGATTTAGCAGCAAGTGCACAAATATCAGCACATTCTCGATCTAATCGAATACATTCTACCATCATTTTAACGTCTGATTCTTGCAAACATGCACTATAACATGAATTGCAAATTTCCATACATTTTAAACATTCCTCGATACAAGCTTGATACATATTTTGCATTGTTTTTTTCTCCTTCTAATAGTTTATTTATAGTTGTTGAAAATGGATTATCCATGCCTCTATTAAAGT
>NZ_JBPWJX010000136.1:0-270 GCF_051781745.1 Bacillus cereus group sp. Bce019 | reverse complement strand
CCATTGACCACAGGCAAACAACGAATGTTATATTGCAGCATAATAGAAATGGCTTGAATCACTTTATCATCGGCATGGATAAGTTGTGGGTTTTTGGTCATCACGTGAGGAATAGGCTGAGTAATATTAACCGCTGCAGCGACTACATTACGCGTCATGTCTCGATCGGTCACAATACCGACAATTTCATCCTGCCGGGTAATCACCGCGCATGAACTAAAGCGTCCTTCCTCACCACACATCGCTTGAGCCACCTGATGAATTGACAAG
>NZ_JBPWJX010000135.1:0-271 GCF_051781745.1 Bacillus cereus group sp. Bce019 | reverse complement strand
CGATAAGTCGCCAGAATTAATAATTACCCCGTCGATAACGTATAAAGGATTAGAACCAGCACCAATAGAACCGATCCCTCTGATTCTGATTTGTTGCATGGCACCAGGTTGACCTGAGGCTCCACTAGATTGCAAACCCGCTACACGCCCTTGTAAGGATTGGTCGATAGAAGTAAACGAACGGTTTTCTATATCGGCACTTTTTACCTGACTTACGGCACCTGTTACTTGCGCTCGACTTTGAGAGCCATAACCGTTTACTACCACCTCA
>NZ_JBPWJX010000134.1:0-271 GCF_051781745.1 Bacillus cereus group sp. Bce019 | reverse complement strand
GATCCATCTCAAATCATCTTGACCATTCTCATGAGACCAGATGGCATATTTAATTTCGAGATTTTTTTGTGCATTGGATCGTTGGTAGAAGATGGATAGGCTATTGCCGTTTTGCTGAGTAGTGATGATTTGAGATGGATCAGTGCAAGAGATTACCAGACTGATATTTCCCTTGTAGATTCTAAAGCTGGTAGGTACTCTATTCATGCTTATATCACCATCGAGGGAAAATCAATCTTTTTACAGGCTATATCCATAGATATCACCAGGC
>NZ_JBPWJX010000133.1:0-271 GCF_051781745.1 Bacillus cereus group sp. Bce019 | reverse complement strand
AGCACAACCAATGAAGAAGGACCATGGGGTGGTGCTCTATTCTATGACCAAGTACAAATTTTGAAAAGTGGAAAAGTCGGCTATCTTCCTCGATTAGGTTTGGGGCTAATATAAAACACTTTACTGCTATTTGATATTGATAAAGAATTGAACTACCACCACTTCAAACAGTCCGGCAAGGCGTTAAGTGGTGAATAGTTCGAATCAATCCTAAAAAACCAAAAAGTCTCGTGAAGTGAACCCGAATAGTGGTACATGAAAAAAACAAGAG
>NZ_JBPWJX010000132.1:0-271 GCF_051781745.1 Bacillus cereus group sp. Bce019 | reverse complement strand
GAAATCAAAGGCGCATTATTGGTAGCAATCGGTTCAGTTATTGTTGGGTCGTTAATGGTAATTATGCCAGCACTGGTACAGAAGTATACAGAGAAGGTCATGAATACTGATCAGCTTGCTATGGGCCATTTCTCGACATTCTCTTATATTATCGCTGGTTTTATTGGCTCTAAGTTTGGCGACAAATCAAGGTCAACAGAAGACTTGAATGTTCCTAAAAGTTTAATGTTTTTACGTGATACTCCCGTAGCTGTTGCGGTAACTATGTCAC
>NZ_JBPWJX010000131.1:0-271 GCF_051781745.1 Bacillus cereus group sp. Bce019 | reverse complement strand
AGTGAGGCGGTCGCCGAGTTTCGGGACGCCGTTCGCGTCGCCAGGACGGTCGGCGATCCCGCGCTGTTCTTTCGCACGGCCACTTCGCTGCTCGATGCCGATGGCGACGATGCCCTGACTCGCGAAGCCCGCGACACGGCGAAGCGGGTGGCGGCGGCGCTCCCCGACGATCTGCGCCATGGGTTCGAGCGTGCGGAGCCGGTTTGCCAATTGGCCGGGGTCCTGGGCTAGAGCCGGGCATGCTGGGTACGATAGCTCGTCAAGGGCGGAG
>NZ_JBPWJX010000130.1:0-271 GCF_051781745.1 Bacillus cereus group sp. Bce019 | reverse complement strand
CACGGGCACGGCGCTGGGCGACCCCATCGAGATCGCGGCGCTGACCCAGGCCTTTCGCGCCAGCACGCAGCGCAGGGGCTACTGGGCCATCGGCTCGGTGAAGACCAATATCGGCCATCTCGATGCGGCAGCCGGTGTCACGGGCCTGATCAAGACGGTGCTCTCGCTCAGGCATGCCACCTTGCCGCCCAGCCTGCATTTCGAGCGGCCGCATCCGCAGATCGACTTCGAGCGCAGTCCCTTCCATGTCAACACCGTGGCCAGGCCCTGG
>NZ_JBPWJX010000129.1:0-271 GCF_051781745.1 Bacillus cereus group sp. Bce019 | reverse complement strand
GGTAAGCACGTTTTGACTTAGACTGTTTGACGGATTTAACCTGCTTGATCTTATACTTCTTACCCTTTACAAAGCTGGCAATAGGTTCTCCTGTTTGATAGCGAGAGGCAAAGCTTTGGACAGTAACTGTGTCCCCGACTTTCTTAGCAGCATATCCAGTGGATCCCCCAGAGACTTTCTGCAAGTCTTGTGCCAAGAACCAGCTGTTAACTCCATCCAATAGGAAGGCGTATTTGGAGACTGATTGGTTAACTACTTTAGAGTCTTTAAC
>NZ_JBPWJX010000128.1:0-272 GCF_051781745.1 Bacillus cereus group sp. Bce019 | reverse complement strand
CGGGGGCATCGAGCTGATCGCGGGGGTCACGCGCGATCCCGTCTTCGGCCATGTCATGACCTTCGGGCTGGGCGGCATCTACGTCGAAATCCTGCGGGACGTCACGCGGCGGCTGCTGCCGCTCACGCCGGACGATGCCGCCAGCATGGTGCGCGAGATGCGCTGCTTCCCCCTGCTGGCAGGCGCGCGCGGCCGGCCACCGGCCGATATCGCTGCCCTCCGGCAGCTGCTGCTGGCCGTGTCGGATTTCGTGATGGCCCATGCCGACCGCC
>NZ_JBPWJX010000127.1:0-272 GCF_051781745.1 Bacillus cereus group sp. Bce019 | reverse complement strand
CGCCAAAGCTGGCGTTGTTGGCATCGGCCACCCACTGGTCCAGCCGCGCCTGGTTGCGGTCGTAGAGCTGGCGCTGGGCATCGGTGGTCAGCAGGGCCGCATCGGCGCTGCGCCATTGCGCGCGCAGCGCAGCGTAGTCGCTGCGGAACTGCTGGTAGATCTGCGCCTTGGCCTGCGCCATGGCGGGGCCGCGCTGCTGCGGGTCCTGGTAGAGCTGCTGCAGCGCCTGGCGCGTGTGGCCGGTCAGCGCCCGCCACTGCGCGCGCCGCAGC
>NZ_JBPWJX010000126.1:0-272 GCF_051781745.1 Bacillus cereus group sp. Bce019 | reverse complement strand
ATTTGGAATAGTTTCTAAAGCAAGCAAGTCAGCACCTTCACGCAAGAGAATCTCAATTCGGGGTCTATGGAAATTTTTCAAATCATCAAAGCTGATCTGTCCATAATCACCAGTATATTCTGAACCATTTGCCAAATATGCAGCATAAGGTCCGACATCACCTGAAACCAAGGGATAGGGGCGCTTTGCTTTTTCTTGATCAGACAATTGCGACCAAACACTTTCACGTGCTTTTTTTGCTAAGCTAATAGTCTCAGCAATCATTGTTTTGG
>NZ_JBPWJX010000125.1:0-272 GCF_051781745.1 Bacillus cereus group sp. Bce019 | reverse complement strand
ACGAAAACGCCCTCTTGAGCAGGAGATAGTCCGAAAAATTGCTTCACTAACGGCAAAGCACCTGCAATTACAGCCATATCGAAACCGAAAAGGAGTCCTCCAAGTGAAACGATACATAAAATGATGATAAATTTCTTTGACATCTGCGGTTTATATTAATATGTATATACATACAAACATATATCTATTTTTTTAATTATGCAAAAAATCTTATTTTAGCACAAGCAATCCAAATGATGAATTTAAAAATAGATCATAAAAGTCCTGTTCCG
>NZ_JBPWJX010000124.1:0-272 GCF_051781745.1 Bacillus cereus group sp. Bce019 | reverse complement strand
AAGCTCACGGTCGCTGGCCAGTTGCGCGCTGGCGATCTGTCCCGAGCCGATGGCGGTGCGCGCCACGGCCCGGGGCAGATGCAGCCGCTGCTGATCCCCCACCACCAGGCCGACGATCCGGTCACTGGGAGGCGTCACATCCGCCTGGACACCCCAGGCGGCCAGCAGGGTCGCGAGCAGGAAAATCAAGCGGGAGAAAGCAGCATATGCCGTCGAACTAGACATGCATTGACATCCTATAGGCATGAATTGATGCCGAAAAAGTCATGGGG
>NZ_JBPWJX010000123.1:0-273 GCF_051781745.1 Bacillus cereus group sp. Bce019 | reverse complement strand
CACCTAGCGCCGCGAAAAGGGCGTCACCGTCGGGCGGCTGGCCCTAAATGAAAGCGGTTCTCACTATCTGTTGGCCGCGTCGGCATACCGTTACGCCAACGCTGTAACGGTTGGGCTATTCTGTGCTACATGGGAAATCGGGCACGGTGCGAAGTCTGCGGCGGCAGCATGGCGGGCAGGCGCGCGACGGCGGTTGTGTGTTCCCCGGCGTGCCGACAGGCTAAGTTCCGCGACGCCCGGCGCACCGACGCCAAGACTGAGCCCACGAAGCGC
>NZ_JBPWJX010000122.1:0-273 GCF_051781745.1 Bacillus cereus group sp. Bce019 | reverse complement strand
CTTGATTCCTGCTAGCGGCAATTACTTGAAAATAGTTGGAGATGTCTTTTTGCGACTGATGCAAATGGCTATTCCTATCTTGATCTTAGGGCAAATTGTCCAAGCAGTTGGCAGTATTAATCCAAAAGAATTAACGAGCCTTGGGGGTAGAACAATCGCTGTTTTCGGGATTTCCTCCTTAGCTGCCGCTTTATGGGGCGTCCTAATGGCAGTCATTTTTAATCCAGGATACGGTGTTAAAATGACTGGCTTCCAAGATGCTTCTATTAAAGC
>NZ_JBPWJX010000121.1:0-273 GCF_051781745.1 Bacillus cereus group sp. Bce019 | reverse complement strand
ATTGTTAAAGAAAAATCCAAAAGAGCCATGATGCCTGCTATTGTATCCATTGTGGCAGCGGTTATTTTTGCTATTTTGCTCAATTTCTTTATCACTATTTATTTTATCAATCCGCTTAAACAGCTTATCAAGAGTGTAAAAGGCTTTTATCCGGAACAAATACGGCTGAATACGAATATTGCTTCGAAGGACGAAATAAAAACCTTGGAGAATGAAGTTAACAATATGATTTATAGATTACTCCGACATAGAAATCAAGCCTAAGAAAACAAT
>NZ_JBPWJX010000120.1:0-273 GCF_051781745.1 Bacillus cereus group sp. Bce019 | reverse complement strand
CTTAACATGCGCACAAAGAGCGAGCTATGCCGGAAATATTGGATGATTCATTCGCCGACAAGCACAGCATCATAAACGAGCTATTCATTGCGACTGCCGACGACAACTACGTCCTGGCTCGCTGGTGCTTCCATCAGCACCTGAATGTCGATTTCTTTTGGCTCGCTGTTCACGCACTTGAAAAATATCTTAAGGCAGTTCTGCTGTTGAACGGAAAGAGCGCGAAGTCGTACAGCCACGACATCGTGAAGCTCTATGCGTCCGTGACGCCTC
>NZ_JBPWJX010000119.1:0-273 GCF_051781745.1 Bacillus cereus group sp. Bce019 | reverse complement strand
ACCGCTGGTCGGGACAACGAACAGTGAACGCGGCAGTGTCTCGTGGCACGGCTGATCGACAGCAGTAATTAACGTGTCCCGAAGACTATTCAGAGCTACAGCACTCGGCATAACTTCCGAAGATTTGTACTTCTTTCGAATGCTAGCAACCGTTTGTCGACGTCGGTCAGGCATTACAAGTTTCACGCTTCGCGCGATGGATTGCCTCCAGCACGCGGCGGGGTGTCATCGGACAATGCAGCAGTTCGACTCCCAGCGATTTGAGTGCATCGT
>NZ_JBPWJX010000118.1:0-274 GCF_051781745.1 Bacillus cereus group sp. Bce019 | reverse complement strand
CCCTTAAAAGAATACAAACTATCACTCGGTATTATCGGTGGTATTTTATTAGGAATTACAGGAACGTTTCTCCCGTACACGTTATTCTCAGGAGAACATCAATTAAAAGATTTAGTCGTGGAATGGAGCAATTTATCCTTCTGGATCCTACTTCTTTCAGGGATTTTTAAATTATGTATTACTGCCGTTTGTTTAAATACAGGTTGGCGCGGCGGACATATTTTCCCAATCATATTTGCTGGATCTAGTATCGGATATGCTATAGCTTCCATTA
>NZ_JBPWJX010000117.1:0-274 GCF_051781745.1 Bacillus cereus group sp. Bce019 | reverse complement strand
GAGTAAAATAAAACTTAACGTGTTAATACAGGTAGGAAGCATAGTGATAAATTAAACGCAAACAAGTCAGATGTTTTTTAATCTGACTTGTTTGGGTTTAAAGTTGGAGTACAATCTACCGTATCAGCTATTTCAAGTGCTACTACTTATTGATTTAAAATAAAGTTTAATTATTCATAGTCAATGGAACAAAATAATAAATTTAATATGTAAGAAAATTGAACTGAGGAGAACAGTCTAGATTAGATCGATATTATTTTTAAGGCTATTGTTA
>NZ_JBPWJX010000116.1:0-274 GCF_051781745.1 Bacillus cereus group sp. Bce019 | reverse complement strand
CGCTGTGCGTACTTGGTCTCGAAGAGGAGCGACCTGTTATCCGACTTGATCCGCTTGTCCATCTCCTTGGCACGGGTCACTGAGTCCTGACCAATGCGGGACAGCAGGCGACCACGGGCGGCATTCAGAGCCTGGGTTTGGCTGGTGACGACATCGGTGTCCTGAATGCGGTACAGGGAGCCCTGCATCTTGCTCAGCATCGTGAGTCCCTTTTGGGGATCAGTCTGGGCCTCAGCATCCTGTAGGCCAAAGGTGAACTGCTGGGTTAGCTCGC
>NZ_JBPWJX010000115.1:0-274 GCF_051781745.1 Bacillus cereus group sp. Bce019 | reverse complement strand
GTCTCGTATCTGCATTGGTTCCGCAGAAAGCATCTACTACATAAATTTTCTTTGCAGCAGCAAGTTGGTTCAGCACTAAATCTTTACAAGACGCAAAAATTTCCGGAGTAGTCGGCAAGTTTACTTTTCCGTCCCAGAAAATCGTTTCTCTTGTAACATCATCCTGAACTATGTACCTGTCTTTAGGAGAACGACCTGTGAAAATTCCTGTTTTTACTGATACTGCACCAGATTCCGTAAGCTCAGCTTTCTCAAAACCTTGATTTTCAAGAGA
>NZ_JBPWJX010000114.1:0-274 GCF_051781745.1 Bacillus cereus group sp. Bce019 | reverse complement strand
TAGGCCTTATTTTCAGCACCTAAGGCCCTCAAATACTGAGCGATATCTTGATTGAACTCATACCCTAAAACCTACTTTCCTTTCAGTGTTTCTGGTTCAAAGAAGTATCCACCCCTTAACCGCACCACTTGCTTTATTTTCGGATTTAATAATTTACTAACAAGAACAATGGATACAGTTATTAAAGCACCTCCAATACACAATAATACCGTTGTAGCCCCAATCAACTCGGTCAGATAATTCGCACATAAAGCGACACCAAGAGCCAAACTAA
>NZ_JBPWJX010000113.1:0-274 GCF_051781745.1 Bacillus cereus group sp. Bce019 | reverse complement strand
CGCGCGGTGTGGCCGAAGCGATGGCGATCGCCACCGCCAATGGCGCGACCACGATCATCGGCGGTGGTGACAGTGCGGCGGCGGTTGCCGAAGCCGGCCTCGAATCGCAGATGAGCCACGTCTCGACGGGCGGTGGCGCGTCGCTCGAGTTCCTCGAAGGGAAGGACCTTCCCGGGGTCAGCGCGCTCGACGCGCGCTGATCTCCGTTCATTTCTCCGGACTTTTCCATGCATCTCAAGCCGGTCATTGCGGCCAACTGGAAGCTCAATCACAC
>NZ_JBPWJX010000112.1:0-274 GCF_051781745.1 Bacillus cereus group sp. Bce019 | reverse complement strand
GACATGCAGCGTGAAGTAGTAGGGATCTATCCCCAGTTCATTGAGTTCGTAGGCGGTGATGAGCAGGTGCAGCGGCAATTGCTCATAGCCCAGGTTGAATCCCACGATCTCGGGCAGGAACTGCTGCGCATTCCAGCCCAGCGCCAGCTGTACCAGCCCCTGCCGGTACAGGTCGTCGGGCAGGTCCTCCACGGGATCAAGGCCATACCTGGCCAGCAGCTCCCGATAGAGCTTGACGTGGTTCTTGTCGGCCATGCCGTCGCCCAGTTCTTCC
>NZ_JBPWJX010000111.1:0-274 GCF_051781745.1 Bacillus cereus group sp. Bce019 | reverse complement strand
GGCCTGGACGCTCTGGGACTGCGGGCTGTGGGCCAGCACCTGGGGCCGGATCGTGCCGTGGTGGCCTGCCGCGTTGTTGCCGAGGACCGCTGGTGTCGGCGCTGCGGGTGTGAAGGTCGCGTACGCGACACGGTGGTGCGGGAGCTGGCCCACGCGCCGCTGGGGTGGCGGCCCACGACGTTGCAGGTCCGGCTGCGGCGCTACCGGTGTATCGGGTGCGGGCATGTGTGGCGCCAAGACCTCAACGATGCGGCGGCTGCGCGGGCCAAGCTGA
>NZ_JBPWJX010000110.1:0-275 GCF_051781745.1 Bacillus cereus group sp. Bce019 | reverse complement strand
ATACGCATAGCTGTCTGATTTATCGGAAGAGACGGGAAAACCCAACCATCATCAACTGATTCAATATTTCTTTGTCTAAAGATGCATCAAAAACAGCAATTCTTTCCGGTAAAAATTTTCCCATAGCAACGGCTACATTGTTTTGATTCAGATAAAATTCTTTCAATGTATTTTTATTGCTACACATAATCGTGAAAGGCTGATTGTGTATGAGTCCGGTAATGACATATTCTGAAAAAATTTTTCTTGAAACCTCATCAGGGTTCATTAAGAAA
>NZ_JBPWJX010000109.1:0-275 GCF_051781745.1 Bacillus cereus group sp. Bce019 | reverse complement strand
ACCCAGATAGCAATGAATTTGTATTGAAAGACGTATCATTACAAATAAAAGCAGGAAAAAAAATCGCCATTTTAGAAAGAAGCGGAACTGGAAAATCTACTTTGTTAAAATTGTTAACAGGTGCACTAAGCCCATTACAGGGTGAAGTTTTATTGAATAGTGAACATGCTCACACGAATCTTTTATCAAAATATATTTCTGTATTGAATCAAAAGCCGCATTTATTCGATACGACAATTGGGAATAATGTGCGAATCGGCAAACCAGAGGCAACA
>NZ_JBPWJX010000108.1:0-275 GCF_051781745.1 Bacillus cereus group sp. Bce019 | reverse complement strand
GGTCTTCGTCTGGCCGACCACGGCCGCCCCCGGCACATCGACAGGCACCTGGTTCCACTGGGTGAAGGTCTACTCCGCCCTGGCCGGCTGCCTCGGCTTCCTCGCGCTGCGCTTCATCAAGGGTGCTTCCGCCAACAAGTGGATGCTGATGTTCCCGCCCTTCATCCTCGGCCTCAACATCTTCGAGGCGGTCATTCGTGACTTCCACGGGCCGGAGTACATGAAGACGCCGTCCACCATGTTGTGGGCGCCCATGCCGTACACCTGGAAGTCAC
>NZ_JBPWJX010000107.1:0-275 GCF_051781745.1 Bacillus cereus group sp. Bce019 | reverse complement strand
CCCTTGATTTTTTGCCTCATTCTTCCCCCAGGTTTCTGCAATGGTGGTAATTAGGTGGTGGATTCCCTCTTTATTCAAGACAAACATTTCTTTTACACCCTCGATTTTAAGTGCAAAATGTCCCGCACTCATCACCAATGGAAAAAGGGTTTTATGGGTCCCTGCCTTTACAACCAGCTCCCTCAAAAGAATTGCTTCCAATTTCTTTGTGTCCACATTGACTGTGGGAGTTAACTTTTTGCATAATAGTAAAAAGTCATGATCATTCAGTCTAC
>NZ_JBPWJX010000106.1:0-275 GCF_051781745.1 Bacillus cereus group sp. Bce019 | reverse complement strand
GGGGGTGGCCAGCTGGGCCGCATGTTCGTGCACGCCGCGCAGGCCATGGGCTCGGCACGGCGGTGCTCGACCCGGCCGCCGACAGCCCGGCCGGCCTGGTGGCGCACCACCACGTGCAAACGGCCTACGACGACCCGGTCGGCCTGGCCGAGCTGGCGCGCATCAGCGACGCCATCACCACCGAGTTTGAAAACGTGCCCGCCGAGGCCATGCAGCTTTTGGCCGCGCAGCGCCCCGTGGCGCCCGCCGCCAGCGCCGTGGCCGTGGCGCAAGAC
>NZ_JBPWJX010000105.1:0-276 GCF_051781745.1 Bacillus cereus group sp. Bce019 | reverse complement strand
CTTTTCAAAAGCCTCAAATAAAACCTTACGGGTTTGTCCGTGGTGCTGTTCTGTGAAGTATTGCATTTTCATGTAAGAAAGATTACGCAGTGTTTTGTTACGTTCATTTCTTACCGGAATGGGGATTACGGGTTTTATTTCCAATGCTTTGGTATGGTCTCTTTCTGAGTAGGTGAATACGTGTAAATAGGAAACATCCAATGCATGTAGAAAATCAAAAGTTTCCTGAAAATGGGCATCGGTTTCACCCGGGAAGCCAACGATCACATCTACACC
>NZ_JBPWJX010000104.1:0-276 GCF_051781745.1 Bacillus cereus group sp. Bce019 | reverse complement strand
ATTTGCAGTCAAATCATATAATCCCGATTTTACAACGGCATCGGCTGAATCATAAGCAGACTGCCATCTTTCGGCATATAGCATGGCACGAGATTTGAAAGCCAAGGCTGCATATTTTGTAAGGCGCCCTCGGTTACTGGCATCCCATGATTCGGGTAAATTGGCAATTGCAAAATCTAAATCAGATTCTATTAAGTTCCATGTATCTTCCGTGGAACTACGTGCTTTATCTTTATTCATTTGTTCTAAGTCTGAGTAAAGAATCACTCCGCCATG
>NZ_JBPWJX010000103.1:0-277 GCF_051781745.1 Bacillus cereus group sp. Bce019 | reverse complement strand
CTGTTAAGCCAGCGCCGTGGCGGCGGCCCGCTGCGGGTGCATTATGCCGAGGGTCAACAATGGGAGGATTGGCGCGCGCTGCCCGACCTTGCGTTGGGAAGCACGATGCCGGGGCGGATCGCAACCGCCTATGGCTGGCTTGCCAACAGCTATCAGCCCGGCGACCGGATCTTTCTGTTTGGCTATTCGCGCGGCGCCTTTGCGGTGCGTTCACTGGCGGGAATGATCGGTCGCGTGGGGCTTTTGCGCCCTCAGGCGGCGACCGAACGCCATATCC
>NZ_JBPWJX010000102.1:0-277 GCF_051781745.1 Bacillus cereus group sp. Bce019 | reverse complement strand
CAGAACATGCAAAAGTTTTATATGAGAATGTTCTCGATGCAAATGTATTTACAGTATCTTCACCAAAAGAAGCAGAAATGTCTAAAATATTAGAAAATAGTTTTAGAATTGTAAATATAGCTTTCATAAACGAAATGGCTATAGTTGCAAAAAAAATGGGAATAAACATCTGGGAAGTTATAGATGCAGCTGGTACAAAACCATTCGGTTTCATGCCATTTTATCCTGGACCTGGTGTTGGAGGACATTGTATACCAATAGATCCATTCTATTTAAC
>NZ_JBPWJX010000101.1:0-277 GCF_051781745.1 Bacillus cereus group sp. Bce019 | reverse complement strand
AACGTAATATGCCCCACAGCTTTTCAATTTATCCATTTTTCAATTATTTATCCGATGCGAGTAAAACAAAATAGTCCTTTTGCATGTTCTCTAGAAACAAATTAAGATAAATTTCTTTGGAAAGTGCTTTGCAAAGATTTGTTGTATGATGCGTAAGTCAAATCTTTGCATTGTATGTATATCTCATTCCAAGTCATATTATCAGTAAATCGTTCGTGTAAATACCTTATGAATCTCGTTCTCTTGTATTTTACTTAAATTTAAGTTGAATTGAATT
>NZ_JBPWJX010000100.1:0-277 GCF_051781745.1 Bacillus cereus group sp. Bce019 | reverse complement strand
ATGTGGTTTTGCAAGTTCTGACAACAGATGAATGTCACCCATATGATCTTGCCCCATTTCAAGGACAATTTTCTCCGTATCATCTGGCATATGAAGTGCTGTATATGGCAAACCAATTTCGTTATTGTAGTTGCCTTGTGTTTTATAAGTCTTGTATTCTGTTGATAAAACCGCAGCAATCATATCTTTGGTTGTCGTTTTACCATTTGACCCTGTCACAGCAATAACATCAACACGCTGTTTCTCAAGATAATAGCTAGCTAGCGCTTGAAAAGCC
>NZ_JBPWJX010000099.1:0-277 GCF_051781745.1 Bacillus cereus group sp. Bce019 | reverse complement strand
CGGCTGACTACCGTTACTTCCCAGAGCCAGATCTTCCACTCTATGAGATTGACGACGCCTGGATTGAGGAAGTGCGTGCAGAATTGCCAGCCTTTCCAGCGGAGCGTCGTGCCCGTTATATTGGGGAACTTGGTTTGTCAGCTTACGATGCCAACCAATTGACAGCTACAAAAGCTCTTTCTGATTTCTTTGAAAAAGCTGTTGCAATCGGTGGGGATGCCAAGCAAGTTTCTAACTGGCTTCAAGGTGAAGTGGCTCAGTTCCTCAATGCGGAAAG
>NZ_JBPWJX010000098.1:0-278 GCF_051781745.1 Bacillus cereus group sp. Bce019 | reverse complement strand
TGAAATTGTTTATTTAATAACTAATAAAAAAAACTTATTTGAATTTTTTAATAGAAATATAATTTGTGAATATTTTGATTTAGTGAATGATGGTAAATATTCAATTCCAGCAAGAATAATTCAATTAATTAAGAATCCATGGTTTCCTGGAATATTCCAAAATGTTAGAAATATTTTTTTTAATAATGCAAATGAAGTATTATTTAATTATGGAGATATTTTTCAAATTGATATAGAAAAACTAGTTAAAGGTACAACATACAATGTTAGTAATAGGA
>NZ_JBPWJX010000097.1:0-278 GCF_051781745.1 Bacillus cereus group sp. Bce019 | reverse complement strand
ATTTCCAATTAAGAAATCATCTGTTTTTCTTTTATCCTTCAACTACTGTCGCACCCAAAACGTGTTTGAAATGATTGAGAGCAAAATTGTGATTTTCAACTGATAAACTTGCCGTTGCTCCCGCAATAATCTCAATATTGTAGCCAAGATTATAAGCATCAATGGCCGTATGGAGGACACAGATATCTGTCAGGACTCCTGTTAGGACAACAGTATCAACCTTGCGCTCTCGCAGACGAATATCCAAATCCGTCCCTGAGAAAGCTGAGTAATGGCGC
>NZ_JBPWJX010000096.1:0-278 GCF_051781745.1 Bacillus cereus group sp. Bce019 | reverse complement strand
AGTTGACTCAGAAGATTTATGATTTGGCTGGTGAAGAGTTCAATATCAACTCGCCTAAACAGTTAGGTGTTCTCCTCTTTGAGAAGATGGGACTACCTTTGGAATTGACCAAGAAAACCAAGACGGGTTATTCAACAGCGGTTGATGTGCTTGAGCGTTTAGCACCGATTGCTCCAGTTGTTTCAAAAATCTTGGAATACCGCCAAATTACTAAATTACAATCGACTTATGTCATCGGCTTACAGGATGCTATCTTAGCAGATGGTAAGATTCATACC
>NZ_JBPWJX010000095.1:0-278 GCF_051781745.1 Bacillus cereus group sp. Bce019 | reverse complement strand
CATGCTGTGGTCCGACAATGGCTGCTCGGCATAGAGCTCCTGCGCGAACTGCACGTTGAAGCGCCAGAAGTCGATGAGCTCGCAGGTGGCGTCGATTTCCGCCTGGTGCACCGTCTTGGCCTGACCCAGCATGGTGGCCGCAAGCAGCGTGTCGCGCCACGTGGTGGTCAGCAACTCGGCCGCGCGCAGGAACACCGCCGCGCGGTCTTCCCAGCGCCAGCTCGCCCACTCGGCGCGTGCCGTGGCGGCAGCCGCGATGGCCTCGCGCACGTTGTCGG
>NZ_JBPWJX010000094.1:0-278 GCF_051781745.1 Bacillus cereus group sp. Bce019 | reverse complement strand
CCTGTCTTTAAACCGACCAAAGGTCAGGTTTCTTTGAAGCACCAAAACCATTTAAAACAAGCGTTTAATCCTCCAGCACCAAATCAAGTATGGACTAGTGACTTCTCTTATATTCCTATTGGAAAAAAATCTTTTGTTTACCTTTGCGTGATTCTAGATCTATTTTCCAGAAAAGTCATTGCCTGGACTGTCAGCAAAAAAATAGATACCGCTTTGGCTATTACAACAATAGAAAAAGCCATTCAAACTAGAAACCCTAAGGCTTCTGTTCTTTTTCA
>NZ_JBPWJX010000093.1:0-278 GCF_051781745.1 Bacillus cereus group sp. Bce019 | reverse complement strand
ATCAATTTGGTGGCCTCGCCCGCTTCGTCACGGGCAGCTTCTGTGGAAAATTCGGTGTCTCCGGGCTGCGATACAGCCCGATCAGCACGCGGGAATTCGCGTGAACTCTCGGGACGGTCGTCTTGTTCCTCAACCTGTTTGCACGCTTGAAGGGCAAACAACGAAACAGAAATCGCCAAGAGGAATGGTAACTTAGCAGTCATTGCTGCACCTTTAGGCGCGAAAGAAGTGGGGGAAAAGCGCTTTCCGCCGCATTCGCCCGATTGCATTTACATTCC
>NZ_JBPWJX010000092.1:0-279 GCF_051781745.1 Bacillus cereus group sp. Bce019 | reverse complement strand
CAATACAGGTTTGCTTAATTATGGAAATGGTGATTGTGATAATAAAGCCACACTTACAGTGAATGGCAGAACAGTTGAAATCACCTTACCCCGATAAAAAAACGTTTGGAAATAACGTAAAAGAAATTGTACCTTAGTCCTAGTTTTCATAGGGTACGGATTAAAAACGGGCTTGGGTTTCTACCCAAGCCCTTCCTTTTTTGTGGAAGTTCCTAAAGAATCGACTTAAAGACAAAGCCTTGATTAGCAAAGTATTCTAACGTCATTGGCAAAGCCTCC
>NZ_JBPWJX010000091.1:0-279 GCF_051781745.1 Bacillus cereus group sp. Bce019 | reverse complement strand
ATAACAGACAAGCATAAAAAATGGTGGTGAAAAAATCCCTACGACTTTTTTCACCACCATTCTTACGGTTTTTATCTTTAGTAGTAACCATTATCACGAAGAGGAACTTCGAGAGTATTATCACCTTGTCGAGTCGGAGTGCCAATCATCTCATCATAAGGACTTTGATGGCGTAGCACTTGCTGCTGTGTATTCAGCTTTCTGCAACGTTTTTGCATTTCTACGATAGAGTGGGTCTTTAACAGATTATCGTTGTTATCGACTACCCAATACTCTTGG
>NZ_JBPWJX010000090.1:0-285 GCF_051781745.1 Bacillus cereus group sp. Bce019 | reverse complement strand
CAAAGTGGAAAGTGATCGAAATGAAGAAAGACGGCTATTCAAATCGTACAATTATGGAGAAGCTTGGAATTAAAAATGTTTCCCAAATTAAGACGTGGATGAAGTGGTATCGTACCGGTTAAACGTACCGTTTTCAACAACTTGTAGGAAAACAATATTCTTATGGAAAAGGACCAAAAGAGCTCAGTGATTTAGAACAGCTTCGTGTAGAAAATAAACATCTAAAAACAAAATTACTTGTATGGGGAAAGTATCTGGAAATCGAAAGGGGCTGAAACCAGAAAC
>NZ_JBPWJX010000089.1:0-296 GCF_051781745.1 Bacillus cereus group sp. Bce019 | reverse complement strand
TCCTCTACTTCCCTTCCAACTAGTTCATTCTTAACAAGCCCTCTAAACGTTTTAAATTGCTCTTTAAAGACTTTTTTCGTTTGTTGATATAAAACCTTTACGTTTATCTTCAAATCGTTTATATGAGCTTGTAACGAGCCTATTTTTGTATGTAATTCTTTATTTCTGTCTCTCAACTCCGCATTAATCTGATGAGATGCTTTTAAATTGTTAAACAAGCCCTCTACTTGCAGGTGTAATTTTTTATTTTCTTGAACCAAATCTGTAGTTTGCAAACGTTCATAATCCCTTTTGAC
>NZ_JBPWJX010000088.1:0-297 GCF_051781745.1 Bacillus cereus group sp. Bce019 | reverse complement strand
TGGACGGCGCTGCGATTGCAGACGATTGACGGGCATCGGTTCACGCCAACGTATGGGCCAGACCAGCGTCCAGCGGTATGGAACCCAAGGGAGTGGCCGGAGGGTCGTATCCCTCGCGGCGAGGTTGATGCCGCCGTGGATGAGGTGATGCGCCGCTACAGGGTGGGGCGCATCTACTGCGACCCGCGGCACTGGGAAACGCAGGCCGATGCGTGGGCGTCGAGGTTCGGTGACGATGTGGTGCTGCAGTGGCCGACGAACTCGATTGCGCGCATGTTTCCAGCACTGGTCAGGTAC
>NZ_JBPWJX010000087.1:0-307 GCF_051781745.1 Bacillus cereus group sp. Bce019 | reverse complement strand
GGTGGAGTAGCGGGGAATGATAAAATCATAAACATTAATTAAGTTATACTCTCCTTAATGCATAGTGTAGCTATTGCTAGTAGTCTCTTTATATACTTATATATGTCTATATATATAAACATAAGCTTAATATCCATTACATTTCTAAGACTTCTTCATTATACAATTAATTAATTCGCTACCCCCTCCTCCACGTCCCCCCGCCCTGCAGTACTGCAGGGGGGGGCATAATTAAATGTGATGGGGACCTTGAGCAAAGGAGGGGGTAGCGAAAATGTAAGATATATTAATCATTCAGTTTTTTATA
>NZ_JBPWJX010000086.1:0-307 GCF_051781745.1 Bacillus cereus group sp. Bce019 | reverse complement strand
CTTAGATCGTGGTGATGAGAGTGACCCGTCCAGCGTCGGGACGGTCAGATGGGCCCAGTAGTGCCATGTAGTCCGTGGTGCCCTGGTACGAGACAGCGATCCCGCGAGCAGCGCCGGACAGCAGCGCCGACACCTCAGCGCTGGTCAGCGCGATGTCGACGGTGCCGCCCTGCGCCACCGTCCCGGCGGCGCGAGGCTGAGTTGTCAGCGCGGGAGGTGACGATGGTCGCGTCGCAGCACCGTGCAGCGCCAGCCACACGGTCCGCGCCGCCGACATGCCCGCACCGGTCGCCCGATACAGACGCAC
>NZ_JBPWJX010000085.1:0-309 GCF_051781745.1 Bacillus cereus group sp. Bce019 | reverse complement strand
ACGAGCGTAGGCGCTAGTGGCGGGGAGAGTAGCCGCACCTCGTTAGACGTGGCCCGGGCACTGGTCAGTTGGACACCCACACCCGACGTGGACGCCTGACGCACGGACTCAACCTGGTAACGCCACACCTTGGTGGGGTCGGGGCTGCTGTGCGTGTACGTACCTGTGTTAGGCACCGTCGCCAGCAGGGTGTACGCCCCACCCGACGCCGACGCGTACACCTTGAACTGGTCGTTGAACGGGGACCTATCCGTCCACGACACCACGATGGATGACCCCGAACGGCCAGCGGACACACCCGTTGGTGCC
>NZ_JBPWJX010000084.1:0-311 GCF_051781745.1 Bacillus cereus group sp. Bce019 | reverse complement strand
TTCTTATTTTTCATCATAACGTTGAAATCTGTATCGTTTAATTTATCTACTTTAAAATCATAGTCTTTTGGTTGCTCTGGCTTAATCATACTAGGATGAAAATTCCATTCTCCTGCAGGTGGCGCATAGGAATTGAAAGAGTTTATGCACTTCTTCCACTCTGGTGTATTTTTTATCGCTTCTTTTTCTGCATCTGTAATCCTAACCCATTCACCAGTCGCCCTAATTTTTTTTGCTTCTGGTTCAATATGCTTATTTAGTTTATCATCTTGTACCAACACATAGTTTCCTTCTGCATCCATATAATGGCT
>NZ_JBPWJX010000083.1:0-316 GCF_051781745.1 Bacillus cereus group sp. Bce019 | reverse complement strand
CCACGGCGACATACACGATGGCCGAGGCGGTCAAGGCGGGGGACGCCAAAAAAAACCCGCAGTACTCCACGCGGCCGGCCGAGATGCTGCTGGCGAGGGCGACGACCCGGCTGGCGCGGATGGTTTTCGCTGACGTGATCCACGGGATGGCGTCGGTGGAGGAGCTGGAGGACCTCGACGAGGAGCCTGTGGCGGTGCCCGTGGTGCGGGTCGAGCAGCAGCAGGAGCAGGAGCCGGTTCGGGCCACGATCGGCCGCAGGTCCGGGAAGGTGGCTGACGCGCCGCCGCCGCCGCCCGCCCCTGCGCCTGCTGGGCC
>NZ_JBPWJX010000082.1:0-316 GCF_051781745.1 Bacillus cereus group sp. Bce019 | reverse complement strand
TGGGCCTAAATGGACTCGAACCATCGACCTCACGCTTATCAGGCGTGCGCTCTAACCAGCTGAGCTATAGGCCCATATACTTTACAGGGGCAGTAGGAATCGAACCCACACTGGAGGTTTTGGAGACCTCAGTTCTACCTTTAAACTATGCCCCTAAATGATGCCGGCTAGAGGACTTGAACCCCCAACCTACTGATTACAAGTCAGTTGCTCTACCAATTGAGCTAAGCCGGCATAAAAAAATGGTGGCTCGGGACGGAATCGAACCGCCGACACGAGGATTTTCAGTCCTCTGCTCTACCGACTGAGCTACCGA
>NZ_JBPWJX010000081.1:0-319 GCF_051781745.1 Bacillus cereus group sp. Bce019 | reverse complement strand
TGGGGCCTTAGCTCAGCTGGGAGAGCGCCTGCCTTGCACGCAGGAGGTCAGCGGTTCGATCCCGCTAGGCTCCACTTTATTTAATATATGTCTCGGAGGTATACCCAAGTTCGGCTGAAGGGATCGGTCTTGAAAACCGACAGGCGGTGAGAATCGCGCGGGGGTTCGAATCCCTCTACCTCCTCCATTTTTTCTTTAATGGCTTAGACATATAATAATAAAATATTTATTTTTTCCTTCATGGAGGTATACCCAAGTTCGGCTGAAGGGATCGGTCTTGAAAACCGACAGGCGGCGAGAGTCGCGCGGGGGTTCGAAT
>NZ_JBPWJX010000080.1:0-322 GCF_051781745.1 Bacillus cereus group sp. Bce019 | reverse complement strand
AAAGTTAGTTTGTCTAGCATCTAAAATAAAAATTGACGTTTCACGTTGTTTGTTTCGTTCAGTTTTCAAAGAACTAATGGTGGAGCCTAGCGGGATCGAACCGCTGACCTCCTGCGTGCAAGGCAGGCGCTCTCCCAGCTGAGCTAAGGCCCCCAAACAAGTATCGGGAAGACAGGATTTGAACCTGCGACCCCCTGGTCCCAAACCAGGTGCTCTACCAAGCTGAGCCACTTCCCGAAAGAAAACGCGCCCGAGAGGAGTCGAACCCCTAACCTCTTGATCCGTAGTCAAACGCTCTATCCAATTGAGCTACGGGCGCATA
>NZ_JBPWJX010000079.1:0-326 GCF_051781745.1 Bacillus cereus group sp. Bce019 | reverse complement strand
ATGGCTAAAAATATGGAAGATAACGGCATCCAATTGGCATTCGGTCAAACAGTTAAAGAAGTTGCTGGTAATGGAAAAGTTGAAAAAATTATTACTGATAAGGCTGAATATGATGTGGATATGGTTATCTTGGCTGTAGGTTTCCGTCCAAACACTGCTTTTGCAGGTGACAATATCGAGCGTTTCCGTAATGGTGCCTTCCTTGTCAACAAACACCAAGAAACTTCCATCCCAGGTGTTTATGCAATCGGTGACTGTGCGACAATCTACGATAATGCAACTCGCGAAACGCTCGATATTGTCACCTGCAAAAGCAGTGTTTGGAC
>NZ_JBPWJX010000078.1:0-328 GCF_051781745.1 Bacillus cereus group sp. Bce019 | reverse complement strand
CTTTGATTTTCTGAGTAATTGTGATGGTTACAGACCAGCACCATATTTTGCTAATCGAGGAATGAAATGGATTCAGCAAACTGAAACGGGAAGTCGCCTTGATGATGAGTTACGTTATTATCTATCTGAATCCTATAGAATTGTTTCAAGTGGTTTAAGTAAAAAGAAGCAGGCTGAGTTAGGGATTCCGTGTCAATCTGAAACACGCACATAACAAAGCGTTCAAGAGGGATTCGCAACGCGTGGCATTTTCGTTATGCGTGGATTTTATTGGTTTTTAGTGCAATGCGGTGAGTTGGTAGTGGCGGTGCTCACCCCTTAACGCGGC
>NZ_JBPWJX010000077.1:0-330 GCF_051781745.1 Bacillus cereus group sp. Bce019 | reverse complement strand
ATGGCCACGGGGCGCGGGTTGACCTTCAGGTCCTGCTTGTTCGACAGCTCCAACAAGGCGGCCTCTACGATCTCCTTGTGCCGCTCGGTCATCACATAGTTGAACAGGGCACCGGCCATACCGGACGCCTTGGTAACCGAGTAGTTCTGGAGGTGAAGGTAGCCATCAGGCAAGGCACGGGGTTTACCTTGGGCGTGGCGCATCAGCGGTACTCCTTCTGAGGCACGTTGCCGCCCTTACCGCAGACCCAGAGGGTCACGCAGGGAATCAGGTTGACGCACAGGCGCTTGTTGAACGACGAGTAGTGGGCACCGACCCAGAGGCCGCGCC
>NZ_JBPWJX010000076.1:0-336 GCF_051781745.1 Bacillus cereus group sp. Bce019 | reverse complement strand
AAGTAAGCAATAAATGTAATACTAATAATGATAACAGGACGAGTAAAGGTGGCTTTTTTTACCCAATAAGAGCACGTTAGCAGTGAAGTAATCAGAAGCAAAATAGCTGGATAATTGTAGCCTTTACCGAGCGCTAAACAAAATACTGGGAAGCTGCATAGGACTAAAGAAATTAGATTATTATAGCGCGTATTATATGGTTTTATCATCAGCGTTCACTTATATAAGTTATACTTTTTTCACTTTCAACGATAGTGTATGAGTGATTTTTGTTGCTGCATATCTGTAATGCAGGATGGCCATTGTCCATCATAGCAACAGATGTGTATTTATCGA
>NZ_JBPWJX010000075.1:0-338 GCF_051781745.1 Bacillus cereus group sp. Bce019 | reverse complement strand
ACGGAATTGAAATTGAGCTAACAGAAAAAGATAAAGTCAAAGCAAGAAACTGGAATGTAAATCATAGTGTATGCAGTTGGATATGCACTTCACCGGTGGAAGTCAGCGCGACGCTGAAAAGCTTCTTAACGATATCGGCATCACCGAACAAGAAATGAAACGAAGAGCCATCCAAATAAACACCACATTCAATAACGAGGTTGTCGAACGTATCAGAGCGATCATAAATTTGTCACTGCCGTTTGCGATAACAAAAACTGAAGAAGAGGGGGACGACGGTCCGTGAGATGTAAAGCTTTTTGCGGAGCATTATTTTTGGTCTGATTGCCTGACCGCAA
>NZ_JBPWJX010000074.1:0-339 GCF_051781745.1 Bacillus cereus group sp. Bce019 | reverse complement strand
CGAAATAGTCGCAGCAGAACTGAGTTTCTCTAACGTAACCGATGCTGAAGTGCTTCCCAACTTACTTAAGCAGACACGTCGTAAAATCATTGAAGTATCAGGTGATGGAGCTTATGACACAAGAAGCTGCCATGAAGCTATACGAATCAAGCGAGCAGTTCCGCTCATCCCGCCACGAGAAGGGGCAGCTTTCTGGGAGCAAGGACATCCTCGCAATTTGGCGGTAGGTTGTCAGAAGCTCTACGGCTCAAACAACTGTTTCACTCGATGCGTGGCTGTCTCTGATAGAGAGCGCTTATGATAACCATACCGCTTTTTCCACTTTTTGTTTGAGCCGTA
>NZ_JBPWJX010000073.1:0-339 GCF_051781745.1 Bacillus cereus group sp. Bce019 | reverse complement strand
CTTGACAATGCTAAGCGCTTTGTTGACTGGGTACTATCAAAAGAAGGTCAGGAATTGGCTTGGAAAGAAGGCCAGTCTTACCAAATTTTAACCAATACCTTAGCAGAACAGTCTCCTGCAGCGCTCGATCCGAAGGCATTGACCTTAATTGACTATGATATGGAAACCTATGGTTCGGCAGATGAGCGTAAGCGACTGATCACGAAATGGGTCAGTGATGTCAAAATGGGTAATTAATCTCCCCTCGCAGCTCGGTGATTGAATCCGAGCTGCCTAATTCTATCAATCGATTTATTTTACCGTCATCCGGTGCCGGTTAATGTTGTGCTGCCTAAATGC
>NZ_JBPWJX010000072.1:0-342 GCF_051781745.1 Bacillus cereus group sp. Bce019 | reverse complement strand
AACACGGAAGTTAAGCTCTCTAGCGCCGATGGTAGTTGGGACCTTGTCCCTGTGAGAGTAGGACGTTGCCAGGCAATATTATTCCGCAGTAGCTCAGCGGTAGAGCTATCGGCTGTTAACCGATCGGTCGTAGGTTCGATTCCTACCTGCGGAGCCATTGGAGAGCTGTCCGAGTTGGCCGAAGGAGCACGATTGGAAATCGTGTATACGTCACAAGCGTATCAAGGGTTCGAATCCCTTGCTCTCCGCCATAGGATTTATAATATTTGGCCCGTTGGTCAAGTGGTTAAGACACCGCCCTTTCACGGCGGTAACACGGGTTCGAATCCCGTACGGGTCACC
>NZ_JBPWJX010000071.1:0-343 GCF_051781745.1 Bacillus cereus group sp. Bce019 | reverse complement strand
AATACCATTTTTCCAAAAAAGAAAGGTGCTTTCCGAAATAGGAAAACACCTCTTACTTATTTCTTCTTGAAAACACTACTCACGATAACGCCAATACAAGCACCTATAATAGCTGGAACAATCCATCCTACACCTTCTGTATAAAACGGAATGTACTTTAATACTGATGTCCATTGATTCAACATTACATTTTTATTGAAAATATCAACTGCACTAAACACCGCTACAATTCCAACAGTTACTGTATATACGTATGCATACTTCTCAATATACTTATGGAATAGCCCTAAAATAATAAGCGTTAATGCAACTGGATAAATAAATCCAAGAATCGGTACTGATA
>NZ_JBPWJX010000070.1:0-347 GCF_051781745.1 Bacillus cereus group sp. Bce019 | reverse complement strand
CCGCGTACCAGACGTTACCTTCTTTGAGTTCGAATAACTCACACTGTAAAACATGAAACGGGTAACGCTGGCTGCCAAGGGTTCTAGTGGTATTAATTCGATATAAGGGTTGATCGATTAACATATCGCTTAGCGGTGGCTGTGGTTTAATTGCAGGCAACGAAAAATGTGCCGTCACCCAATTTTCAGACTCTAATCCATGTTGATTATCATTAGCTGAGATACTGAGCCTTAGCTCGCTTTCTTGACTGTCAGCGATACCTGTCAGGGTTAAGGGTGTTAAACTACGTACTTGTAGTGCGCGACTATTAAGTTCAATCCGATAGCTGAGTAAATCGCCATCTGGA
>NZ_JBPWJX010000069.1:0-353 GCF_051781745.1 Bacillus cereus group sp. Bce019 | reverse complement strand
TTCTTATTTTTCATCATAACGTTGAAATCTGTATCGTTTAATTTATCTACTTTAAAATCATAGTCTTTTGGTTGCTCCGGCTTAACATTCTCATCGCCTTCTGGCTCTTCTGGTTCTTCCGGCTTAATCATACTAGGATGGAAATTCCATTCTCCTGCAGGTGGCGCATAGGAATTGAAGGAGCTTATGCACTTCTTCCACTCTGGTGTATTTTTTATTGCTTCTTTTTCTGCATCTGTAATCCTAACCCATTTCCCAGTCGCTCTAATTTTTTTGGCTTCTGGTTCAATATGCTTATTTAGTTTATCATCTTGTACCAACACATAGTTTCCTTCTGCATCCATATAATGGCT
>NZ_JBPWJX010000068.1:0-365 GCF_051781745.1 Bacillus cereus group sp. Bce019 | reverse complement strand
GAGCGCGCTCGTCGCGCTGAGTTCCAGGCTGACCAGATCATCGGCAAGTACGCGATGGGCCACGGTGGCCTGCGCCCGGAAGCTGCCGGCGCCCTGGTCTTCAACGTCGCCTAATGGCGGCCTGAGGCCACATCTACCGAACCCCTCTTTGGGCCGCAATGGCTCTCTGAGGGGTTTTTTTTAATCAGCCCAAACACAAGGAGGCGCTATGGCTCGCAGCTATGAGGCGAACCTTGAGACTTCGGATGAGCTGGCAGCAGTGAACGAGATGCTGTCGGCCATTGGGGAAAGCCCAGTGAACACCATTGAGGGGGACTCGAACGCGGACGTTGCTAACTGCCGCCGAATCCTCAATGCCGTGAACA
>NZ_JBPWJX010000067.1:0-382 GCF_051781745.1 Bacillus cereus group sp. Bce019 | reverse complement strand
CTCTACCTCGCATCCAAACCCATTTGTCGCGGTTTTCGATTAGTGTGAAAGAGCGCTTGAAGGAAAATGTGGGGATTTACTGTCATGCCGATCCTATTTGTTGCTCAGGCGGAGCAAAACATACCAAAGAATGGCAAGAATCATCCAAAGCTCTAGATAAATTAATAAATACGGCCAAATCATTTGACCTCATAATTATAGATACTCTTCGAGATGCCATTGGCTCTGCAAACGTTGTTGAAGATGACTATTACATAAGAATAGCGTTAGAAAAACTCGCACAGGAAGCAGATGCCGCCGTTTTAGTTGTCCATCATCCAACAAAAGATGTGAGTAGGGGAAAAGACGTTATAAACAGTGTCTCTGGCTCAGGTTTATCTTC
>NZ_JBPWJX010000066.1:0-386 GCF_051781745.1 Bacillus cereus group sp. Bce019 | reverse complement strand
AACTCAAACTGATTAGGCACAATAATATCCGCTTGTTTCATGATCCGCTCACAGAGCGCTTCCGTCACCTCAGGACTGACAACACAGCCCTTTAACGGATCGCCCATGACGGGATCGCAGATGTATAAGGCGTGAGGATTGGCTGCTTTCACACGCTCAACCGTCTCTAAAATTTCATCAGCCTGCGCACCACTGCCCATATAACCAGAGATGATCGCTTTCACGTCGCGGGTCACATCAATAGTGGTTAAGCCATCCATCAGTTCTGTAATACTGCCTGATGGCATCACTTTACCACGCCAACCCTGTTGATATTGGGTATGGTTTGAAAACTGCACCGTATGAATCGGCCAGACGATATGCCCTAAGCGTTGCAAAGGAAACAC
>NZ_JBPWJX010000065.1:0-406 GCF_051781745.1 Bacillus cereus group sp. Bce019 | reverse complement strand
GCATTATATTCGGTGGCTGGTTGTTATCCATGATTGGCATTATATTCGGTGGCTGGTTGTTATCCATGATTGGCATTATATTCGGTGGCTGGTTGTTATCCATGATTGGCATTTGAATATTTGGCATTTGAATATTTGGCGGTATGACTTGTGGAATAACTACATTTTCTTTCGATACATTTGGCGATACTATATTCCCTACGTTTTCTTTTTTCACTTGCGGTGACACTATATTCCCTACATTTTCTTTCGATACATTTGGCGATACCATATTCCCTACGTTTTCTTTTTTCACTTGCGGTGACACTATATTCCCTACATTTTCTTTTTTCACTTGCGGCGATACTATATTTCCTACATTTTCTTTCTTCACTTGCGGCGATACTATATTTCCTACATTTTCTTT
>NZ_JBPWJX010000064.1:0-412 GCF_051781745.1 Bacillus cereus group sp. Bce019 | reverse complement strand
ATTGTTGGCTCAGTTCATTCAAACTCATGCTAATCCAACATGCGATATTATTATTGTTGACCCAGACCGAGGTCGGAAAAATAAACTTAGCTCGAAAATGAGTGAATATGGATTTACGAGTGATCACATAAGACCAGACAATACCGATTATTTAGAGCAAAAATTTAAAGGTCACATACTCAGATTTTCGCGTACATCTGAAAGCATTTAACGCCCGCTTAAGGGGCAGACAACGCTACTGCAAAGCTTCCGCATAACACCGTAATCACAAAAACCAACGCATAATAAAAATGCTACGCGTTGGCTGTCCCTCTTGAAGCGTTTGTTAAGTGCCTTTGCTGCTCATGATATCTTTTAGTTCTTCGACTTTTAGAGGTGGCCTTTTAGAATGCAGCATTGCATGACAATTTGG
>NZ_JBPWJX010000063.1:0-464 GCF_051781745.1 Bacillus cereus group sp. Bce019 | reverse complement strand
GTTGCGGGGACAGGATTTGAACCTGCGACCTTCGGGTTATGAGCCCGACGAGCTACCGTGCTGCTCCACCCCGCGATGATAAAATATTTACTTTAGAAAAAATGGAGGAGGTAGAGGGATTCGAACCCCCGCGCGACTCTCGCCGCCTGTCGGTTTTCAAGACCGATCCCTTCAGCCGAACTTGGGTATACCTCCGAGATATATACGTCTAATGGTGGACCTTGTAGGACTCGAACCTACGACCGGACGGTTATGAGCCGTCTGCTCTAACCAGCTGAGCTAAAGGTCCTTTATGGTAGCGGCGGAGGGGATCGAACCCCCGACCTCACGGGTATGAACCGTACGCTCTAGCCAGCTGAGCTACACCGCCATAAATGATATTAATATAAGTGGAGCCTAGCGGGATCGAACCGCTGACCTCCTGCGTGCAAGGCAGGCGCTCTCCCAGCTGAGCTAAGGCCCCA
>NZ_JBPWJX010000062.1:0-465 GCF_051781745.1 Bacillus cereus group sp. Bce019 | reverse complement strand
ACTGACTCTTCTGTTTGTGTTTGTTTCTTAATTGATTTTTGATTGTCCTTAGTCATAGATTGACGCCCCTTTTTCTTCGATTTAAGGGCGTCTACTCCTTTTTGATGTAGCTGAATACGCCATTTTCTAATAAGTCCAGGTGAAGAAATATTAAAAATAACTGCCGTTTCGTTTGGAGACGTCCCATTTTCGAACATATAATTTAGTACGTCTAGTTTATACTGTGCAGAATACGTTGTATAGCCTTTTTTAAAGGCCTGGATTCCATGATATTCAAATTGTTTTATCCACATGCGAACCACTTCGTGATTCGCTCCCAATGATTTCGCAATATCTTTTATACTCTCACTTCCATCTTGATAATGTATTACTGCATTCATTTTGTCTTCTGAAGTAAATTTAGTCATAAAAAAACTACACCTCCAATTGTTAGACTGTGTCTAACAATTGGGGTGCAGTTCAATA
>NZ_JBPWJX010000061.1:0-532 GCF_051781745.1 Bacillus cereus group sp. Bce019 | reverse complement strand
TCTGCCGATTTCAGCAATTCCTGTAGGAACTGTAGTAAGCATTTGTTTTAGTTGCTGTTCCTTCAGTAATTTGCCACTGAGTAAGTAAGAGAAGAATTTGTTTAAATCGTCAGCAGTAGAAATCATATCTCCATCCGAGCTACCTGGGTATGAATAAGTAACGTCTTTTAGCTCACTTTCTCCGTCATATCTTTCATATCCACGGGCATGATTGGTACCTGGAATAACAGTTGAATTACCAGGTAGGAATGTATTCGACAATTCGAGCGGTTCAACAATCCGATTTTCAACCTCTTCCGCATAGCTGTTTCCAGTTACTTTTTCAATAAGGATACCCAGTATTACGTATCCTGTGTTTGAATAAGACCAGCCCTTACCTGGAGCAAAGTCTGGTGGAAGAGAAATTCCCATCTTTACTAATTCTTCAGCCGTATACAATTTTTTTGTATCCATAATATCATAGTCTTTTGACTTTAAGTATTCAGCAATCCCACTTGTATGATTCAATATCTGCCGAATCGTAATCTGGTTA
>NZ_JBPWJX010000060.1:0-552 GCF_051781745.1 Bacillus cereus group sp. Bce019 | reverse complement strand
AGGTGCTACCGGCGCTACTGGACCTCAAGGTGCTCAAGGTAACACAGGTGCTACCGGCGCTACTGGACCTCAAGGTGTTCAAGGCAACACAGGTGCTACCGGTGCCACTGGACCTCAAGGTGTTCAAGGCAACACAGGTGCTACTGGCGCTACTGGACCTCAAGGCGTTCAAGGTAACACGGGTGCTACTGGTGCTACCGGCGCTACTGGACCTCAAGGTGTTCAAGGTAACACAGGTGCTACCGGCGCTACTGGACCTCAGGGTGTTCAAGGTAACACAGGTGCTACTGGTGCTACCGGCGCTACTGGACCTCAAGGCGTTCAAGGTAACACAGGTGCTACTGGTGCTACCGGCGCTACTGGATCTCAAGGTGCTCAAGGTAACACAGGTGCTACTGGTGCCACTGGACCTCAAGGCGTTCAAGGTAACACGGGTGCTACCGGCGCTACCGGTGCCACTGGCGCTACTGGACCTCAAGGTGTTCAAGGTAACACAGGTGCTACCGGCGCTACTGGTGCCACTGGACCTCAAGGTGTTCAAGGTAACACAGG
>NZ_JBPWJX010000059.1:0-555 GCF_051781745.1 Bacillus cereus group sp. Bce019 | reverse complement strand
GTTCCGTTCTCTGAGCAGCTCCTACTGTGGAGCGATCAGGCCCAGTTCGTCCTCACCAGTGCCGGGGTGATGTCTGCGAAGACCATCCAGCTCGACCTGACCACTGAGTTCGACGTGAGCGACTATGCGCGACCCTTCGGTATCGGGCGTGGTGTGTACTTCGTGAGCCCGAGGGCGTCCTACAGCTCCATTAAGCGTTACTACGCGGTGCAGGACGTAAGCGATGTCAAGTCGGCTGAGGATGTCTCTGCGCACGTCCCGAACTACATCCCGAACACTGTGTTTGCCCTACACGGGTCAGGCACGGAGAACTTCCTCACAGTGCTCTCGGATAACGACCGGAGCTGTGTGTTCGTCTACAAGTTCCTCTACTTGGACGAGACGGTGGTTCAGCAGTCTTGGGGCCACTGGGAGATGGGGGATGGCGTGGAGGTCCTGTCGGCCTGCTGCATTGGGTCCTTCATGTGGCTCATCCAGCGCCGACCTGGGGGCATAACCCTGGAGCGCGTGGAGATCACGAAGGACACTGTGGACTTCAGCCACGAGCCCTGGCGC
>NZ_JBPWJX010000058.1:0-596 GCF_051781745.1 Bacillus cereus group sp. Bce019 | reverse complement strand
CGTTTATACCCATAGTAAGGGTGCTGACGATGAATAGATAAAATATGTTCTTTATGCCACATATCCCTTTTCTGACGTAAACGCTGCACGTTATGATATTTCCGCCATTTATAGTAGCCAGCCTTAGAAACTTCCGCGATTTGAAGCAACCATCGGAGTGGATAGGCTTGGCGTAATGAATCGATAAGAGAAAATCGTTCTTTCTTTAGGACCATTCCTTCCCGTGTAGATTTGGATTGCGCTTTTTTAAATACTCAACCTGTGCCTTCAAATAAGCATTTTCTTCTTCTAGACTATTAAAATTCTTTCGATTCCAGACACCACGTTGATCATCAAAGGACTCCCCCTGTTGCGCACGTTTTACCCACTCAATAATCTGGGCATCGCTCTTCACACCGAGTTGTTCACGAATTTCTCGCAATGATTTTCTCTCTTCTAAACGAAGACGAACTGCTTCTCGCTTTAGTTCTTCTGTATATTTTTGAAATGATTGTCCTTTTCTTGCCATAAAAAAATCCCCTCCAGATAAAACAGTATTGAGTCCATCATATCAGATGGACTCTTTTTTTACTGTCTACCTATAGGGGATAATACCA
>NZ_JBPWJX010000057.1:0-653 GCF_051781745.1 Bacillus cereus group sp. Bce019 | reverse complement strand
GCTTCTGGTTCAATATGCTTATTTAGTTTATCATCTTGTACCAACACATAGTTTCCTTCTGCATCCATATAATGGCTTAAATGCGTCGGCAATCGGTTTGAAAAACTAGACCCATCAAGAGGCATTCTACTAGAATAGTGAGTCGCTTTTAAATGTTTAAAATCTAGTTTTACATAATAAGATTGTCGGTATCGTTCATTTGATGCACCCAAATTATCACTCATTCGGAATAGAATCTCATCATCAAATCTTTGTATATTTCTTCCCGCTATAAAGTCATCGAAGTATTTTGTGAGAAACATACTTTGTCCTCTAAAATCATTGACGGGCGCATCTGAATTTGTGAATTTTATAGAATGTTCAAAGTCAGTCCCATTCCATTTCGATCCGTATAAATAAAACGGCGTAACTTGATTCGTTTTTAAGTTAACAATATATATAGTTGGAGCGTGAGAATAATAAGCCCTTGCATACGTAAACACATATTCATACTCCTCATTGCTTAACCACTTTAAGGGATGAAATTCCATGTTTTTTAATCCTGGTGCAGCATAGGAACCCTTCATATTTTTAAATGAATCCAGTAGAATATCTTCTCCTGTTTTCTTATTTTTCATCATAACGTTGAAATCTGTATCGTTTAATTTATCTAC
>NZ_JBPWJX010000056.1:0-662 GCF_051781745.1 Bacillus cereus group sp. Bce019 | reverse complement strand
CCTCAAGGTAACACAGGTGCTACCGGCAATACAGGCGCTCAAGGACCTGCTGGTGCTACTGGTGCTACTGGACCTCAGGGGCCTCAAGGTAACACAGGCGCTACCGGCAATACAGGCGCTCAAGGACCTGCTGGTGCTACTGGTGCTACTGGACCTCAGGGGCCTCAAGGTGTTCAAGGTAACACGGGCGCTACCGGACCTCAAGGTGTTCAAGGTAACACGGGTGCTACCGGCGCTACTGGACCTCAAGGTGTTCAAGGTAACACAGGTGCTACCGGCGCTACCGGTGCCACTGGCGCTACGGGTATAGGAGTTACCGGACCTACCGGACCTTCTGGCGGGCCTCCTGGACCTACTGGACCTCAAGGTAACACGGGTGCTACTGGCGCTACCGGTGCCACTGGACCTCAAGGTGTTCAAGGTAACACAGGTGCTACCGGCGCTACCGGTGCCACTGGACCTCAAGGTGTTCAAGGTAACACAGGTGCTACCGGCGCTACCGGTGCCACTGGCGCTACTGGACCTCAAGGCGTTCAAGGTAACACAGGTGCTACTGGTGCCACTGGCGCTACTGGACCTCAAGGCGTTCAAGGTAACACAGGTGCTACCGGCGCTACTGGACCTCAAGGTGCTCAAGGTAACACAGGTGCTACCGGCGCTAC
>NZ_JBPWJX010000055.1:0-981 GCF_051781745.1 Bacillus cereus group sp. Bce019 | reverse complement strand
TCCAAGAATCTGCACACATTTCTTCTAATCCGCGTGTTGCCTCCCAGCCTAATTCACGCTTTGCTTTCGATGCATCAGCAAAACATACTGCCACATCACCTGGGCGACGCTCTGTAATTTTATAAGGAACTTTCTTACCCGAGACTTTTTCAAACGCTTCAACCATCTCTAGTACACTATAGCCCATACCTGTGCCCAGGTTATAAGCATCTACTCCCGTTGTACTCAGTACTTTCTCAAGCGCCTTTACGTGACCATTTGCTAAGTCCACAACATGGATGTAATCACGGACTCCTGTTCCATCTTTCGTTGGATAGTCATTTCCGAATACGCTTAATTCTTTTAACTTACCTACCGCTACTTGCGTTACATATGGCATTAAGTTATTTGGGATTCCATTTGGATCTTCTCCGATACGCCCACTTTCGTGTGCACCAAATGGATTGAAATAGCGAAGTAATGCGATACTCCATTCTGCATCTGCAAATGCTACATCACGCATAATTTGCTCAATCATTAATTTCGTTTGACCATATGGATTTGTTGCACTTAATGGAAACTCCTCCGTAATCGGTGACGTTTCCGGGATACCATATACAGTTGCAGATGAACTAAAGATTATCTTCTTTACATTATGTTTCTGCATTACTTCACATAGCACTAACGTGCTTGTAATGTTGTTATGATAATATGTTAATGGAATCGCTACTGACTCCCCTACAGCTTTAAATCCTGCAAAGTGAATAACTGCTTCAATTGCATTTTCTTCAAAAATTGCGTCAAGCGCTTCGCGATTTAAAACATCTTCTTTATAAAACTTAAATTGTTTTCCTGTTATTTCTTTCACTCGATTTATAGATTCTACCGAGCTATTCGAAAGATTATCCACTACTATAACTTCGTAACCGCTATTTAGTAATTCTACACATGTATGACTACCAATATATCCTGCTCCACCTGTTACAAGTATTGCCATAATTA
>NZ_JBPWJX010000054.1:0-1009 GCF_051781745.1 Bacillus cereus group sp. Bce019 | reverse complement strand
CAAACAGAAGAGTCAGTAGAAGCATTACAAGCTGAATTGGAGCGTTTGCGTATGGAGAATGCTTATTTAAAAAAGTTGAATGCCTTAGTTCAAAACAAGGAAAAATCACCAAACAAGATAAGGCGCAAGTAATCTATGAACTAAGGAAAGCATTTCCGGTGCAGGCACTTTTAAAATTAGCAGAACTCCCACGAAGTACATATTATTACTGGATACAGAATTCTAATCGGCCAGATAAAGATAAAGAGCTAAAGATCTTAATTCAAAACATTTACGATGAACACCAAGGTCGTTATGGATATCGCCGTATTCGCGATGAGTTAATGAACCAAGGACATAAAATCAACCATAAAAAAGTTCAACGAATTATGAAAGAGTTAGGTTTAAAGAGTCTAGTTCGTATGAAAAAATATCGCTCGTATAAAGGACAAGTAGGTAAGATTGCGCCAAATATTTTAGAACGTAATTTTAAAGCTGAAAAGCCGAACGAAAAATGGGTTACAGACATAACAGAATTTAAATTATGCGGCGAGAAGCTCTACTTATCACCGATGTTAGATCTATTTAATGGAGAGATAATCGCTTATACAATTGATTCAAGACCAACCTATTCACTTGTATCGAAGATGTTGGAGAAGTCTTTTCAACAATTGACAGAAGAAGACGAACTCCTTATTCACTCTGATCAAGGCTGGCATTATCAAATGAAGAAGTATCGGCACGCCCTAAAGGAACGCAAGATTACGCAAAGTATGTCTCGTAAAGGGAACTGTTACGATAATGCGGTTATTGAAAGTTTCTTTGGTATTATGAAATCTGAATTTCTTTATCTAAAAGATTTTGAAAGCATAGAACACTTTAAACAAGAATTTGAAAAATATATCGATTATTATAATCACAAAAGAATTAAGGCAAAACTAAAAGGCATGAGTCCGGTACAATATCGAACTCATGCCCTAAAGGCTGCCTAATGAAACGACCTGTCTAACTTTATGGGGTCAGTTCATAT
>NZ_JBPWJX010000053.1:0-1308 GCF_051781745.1 Bacillus cereus group sp. Bce019 | reverse complement strand
CTTGTCCCCCCTCTTCTTTTAATTTTTCTTTAAAAGAGTTGCTCCTGCAATCCCTGGGTGTGTCATTTCGAATGGATCTAGAATTAATTCTAAGTCCTCTTGTGACAATACACCATTTTTCACACAAAGTTCTCGAACAGATTGCCCTGTCGCGATTGCTTCTTTCGCAACGCGAGCTGCTGCTTCATAACCGATATGAGGGTTCACGGCTGTAATAATTCCTACACTTTTCTCAACATACTCTTTTAAGCGATCTTCATTCGCTTCAATTCCTTTTAAGCAATTATCTGTAAAGGCACGGAAACCGTTATTCATAATGCTAATCGATTGCAGTAAGTTGAAAACAAGTACTGGTTCCATCACGTTTAATTCTAATTGTCCTGCTTCTGAAGCAAGGCAAATTGTATGATCATTACCTATGACTTGGAACGCAATTTGATTAATAACTTCTGGCATAACAGGGTTTACTTTCCCTGGCATAATAGAAGAACCTGGTTGACGAGCTGGTAACATAATTTCCGCTAAACCAACACGTGGACCTGATGCCATTAAGCGAAGGTCATTTGCAATTTTAGACATATTCATCATACATACTTTAAGCGCTGCAGATACTTCAGTATAAGCATCCGTATTTTGCGTCGCATCTACTAAATCTTCTGCACCAACAAGCGGTAATTCACTAATTGCAGCTAAATGTTTTACAACCGCTTCAATATATTCTGGATCTGCATTTAAGCCTGTACCAACTGCAGTTGCCCCCATATTTACTTCATATAAATGTTGACGCGATTGTTGAATTCGTTTCATATCACGTTCAAGTACGCGAGAGTATGCTTTAAATTCTTGTCCAAGACGGATTGGCACAGCATCTTGTAAATGTGTACGACCCATTTTAATAACATGGTCAAACTGTTCTGCTTTTAATTCAAATACATCATGCATATAACCCATCGTTTGTAATAAGCCTTCTAATGCATTTAATGTTGCGATATGAATCGCCGTTGGGAATGCATCGTTTGTTGATTGCGCCATGTTTACATGACTATTTGGACTAATATAATGATAGTCTCCCTTTTCCATCCCTAATAATTCAAGAGCACGATTGGCAATGACTTCATTTGCATTCATGTTCATTGAAGTACCCGCTCCGCCTTGGATTGGATCTACGATGAAATGATCATGCCATTTTCCATCAAGAATTTCTTGAGCAGCCTCTGCGATCGCACCGCCCTTGTTCAATTCCAATCTTCCTACATCTGTATTCGCAAGCGCTGCTGCTTTTTTTACAATTGCGAACGCTCTAATTAA
>NZ_JBPWJX010000052.1:0-1468 GCF_051781745.1 Bacillus cereus group sp. Bce019 | reverse complement strand
TAATCTGTACCCTTTGTAAAGGACATTTTAAAAAAAGTTAGGCGGCATCAAGAAGATGATTTCTGTATTCGACAGGAGTCATCTTCTTTAAATTCCACTGATATCTATGCTGATTGTAGTATTTTATATAGTCTTTAATTTCTTGTTTTAACTGTGTGAAAGATGTACAAGTTTTGATGTGAGCTTCATCTTTAAAGTGCCCGAAAAAAGATTCTTGAGGGGCATTATCCCAACAGTTTCCTCGTCTTGACATGGATTGTCCCAGCTTTAATTCTTTGACTAACTTTTGATAGGTAGGGCTTGTGTAATGAGTACCTTGATCAGAATGAATATAGGCATCTTGCGTTAATCGTACCTTCTTATTCTTCTTTAGTTTGTGAAGAGTCGTCGTTGCGATATCTAGGGTAAGTCGTTCTGACACATGGTAAGCTAAAACTTCATTCGTAGACCCGTCTAGAATGGTAGATAAATATCCTTTTTGATTCTTACCATAAGACAGGTATGTGATGTCGGTAAGAAGTACCTTTCCTGGTACACCTTGCCTAAATTCTCGTTTTAATTGATTGGGTACCACGAAGTGTTCTTTCGTCGCTCTCAACATTTTTTTATAAGGATTTTCTTTGCGAATGGGACAGATAATCCCATATTTTTTCATGATTCTACGGATGCGTTTCAAATTGTAGACAACTTGAAATTGACCCGCCAATGTCATTTTGATCTGACGAGCCCCCTTCTTTCGGTTTTTAAATCGAAATGCCCTTACTATCATCTCTTTCACCATTTCATCTTGATGCATTCTTTTCTCTCGCCGACTTTGAGAAATAGCTGAAAAATAATTATAGTATCCAGAGCGTGAAACACCTGCGATCTGACACAAATATCTCACCATATTTTTTAAGCGATATTTTTCAATAATAGAACGAATTAATAGGTACTTTTGACTAGGCTGTAACGTTATTTCTTTCCCATCCTCCCTTCCATAAGCTTGATCTTTTTTAACAGTTCATTTTCAGCTTTTAATAAGTTTCGTTCCGCTTCCAAACGTGCGTATTTCTCTTCTAATGTAAGTTCTCTTTCTGACTTTCTTCCTGAGTTTTCCTTACGTGTGTCTCTTAAGCCAAATACACCATTTTGCTTATAAGAAGTACGCCATCTATTTCCTGATGACACAATACGTTGTAGACCGATGATATCTATATCAAAACCACATTCTTCAAAAATGATACGAGGTGGTTTACCCTGTTCATTTTCCTCAATAAAAATACGCTTGAATTCATCAGTATAGGTAATTCCTTTTTGGCTTACCGATTTTACATATCGATTTTTTGATAGTATTTGAACTTCTTTTTCTGTAAATAATTTTTTCGTCATTTTAAAATTTCTCCGATTCTCATTTTTCTCTCATTATACAAGAAATACCCTATAGACTAGACTTTTTTTAAGTGTCTATTCTATAGGGTACATTGTA
>NZ_JBPWJX010000050.1:0-1727 GCF_051781745.1 Bacillus cereus group sp. Bce019 | reverse complement strand
ACCGCTATTTAGTAATTCTACACATGTATGACTACCAATATATCCTGCTCCACCTGTTACAAGTATTGCCATAATTATAGTCCTCCATATTTCATTCATTATAAACTTCTCAAAGTATATCACATATTTCTTATCCTATGTTTAACATGCGAACACAGAAACTTACATTTTATCCCATAATAAATTTATAACATATACGATTCTAATCAGGTAATAAAAAAACGCCACATAATTTTTATTATGTGGCGTTTTTTTATTAAATTACATAACAATATACACTTAGAAAATGCGCAAGACTACCTAATAATACAAAAACATGAAAAATTTCATGATGCCCCATATATTTAAACTCTAACCATTTTGGCTTTGTTCCATAAATAAATCCACCAATTGTATAAAAAATGCCCCCAAGTACTAAGAAAATAATGCCTCCTGTACTTAAATTCTCAGCTAACGGTGCAAAGAATAACACAATTAACCAACCCATCGTAATATAAATTGCTGTCGATAACCATCTTGGACAATTAAACCAAAACATTTTAAATACAATGCCACAAATCGCAGTTGCATAGACTAAACAAAATAATAGTAAACCACTTGCTGAATTTAATGTAATTAAGCAAAAGGGTGCATATGTACCTGCAATTAATATAAAAATCATAGAATGATCTAGCTTCCTAAAGAAGTAAATAACACGTTCATTGGCCACAACACTATGATACACAGCTGACGCCGTATAAAGGACCATCATTCCAATACCAAACAAAATAACAGCTGTAATTGCAGCAAATGATGGCATCTTGATAGAAACTTTCACAAGCATAGCTAATAAGGCAATAAATGATAATATTGCTCCACCTAAGTGAGTAAATGCATTAACCGGTTCCCTTACATAAGCATTCATAATAACACCCCTCATATAATTACATGTAGTTTTGATAACTACATGTAATTATATACACATTTCTTTTTAAGGTCAACATTTACAATTCATTTGTTTCGTAATACCATATTTAAAGATATATTAAACATTAAGTTCCACTAAGTTATAAAAGTGAGGGATTCTACGTGGAAAATATAAATGAATTACTTGAGACATTGCATTTAGAAAAAAACATTAAACTTGAGGATATTCCAAATGTTGACTTATATGTAGATCAAGTTGTTCAACTATTTGAGAATACTTATGCAGATACAACGAGAACTGATGATGAAAAAGTATTAACCAAAACGATGATTAATAATTACGCAAAAGGAAAACTATTCATCCCCATCAAAAATAAAAAGTATTCAAAAGAGCATATGATTTTAATTAGCCTAATTTATCAATTAAAGGGAGCTCTCTCCATTAACGACATAAAAAGTTCATTAGAAACTATAAATGACTCCTTATTAAATGATGATTCATTCGAATTAAATACGTTATACAAAAATTATCTTGCTCTTACTGAAAGCAATGTCGAAAGCTTTAAACAAGACGTAAATAACCGTGTTACAGAAGTAAATGAGATTTCTTCCTTAGAAGATACAAAGCTAAAAAAATTTCTACTACTAACATCCTTCGTGACTATGAGTAATATGTATAGACGTTTAGCGGAGCAACTAGTGGATGATTTAAAAGAATCATAAATAAAAAACTATCCACCTATTTACAATGTACCCTATAGAATAGACACTTAAAAAAAGTCTAGTCTATAGGGTATTTCTTGTATAATGAGAGAAAAATG
>NZ_JBPWJX010000049.1:0-2333 GCF_051781745.1 Bacillus cereus group sp. Bce019 | reverse complement strand
TTCAAAGAACTACTTGGTCGCTCATTTGCGACTTCCTTATGTTAACATCTTCGTTAGTTAATGTCAACTAAGTTTTTTTATTTCGTTTGTCGCTTGCGACGTTATTGTCATCGGCGACTTGTCCTATATTACACCTCTATATAATAATAGTCAATATTAATCTTTCATTTTTTTTAAAAGATGAAAAAGACTCTCATACCCCCCTTTTATTTCTCATACATATCAATAAAATAACTGAAAGGAGTGTAGAACTTGTTCAATCCTTCTTTATTACACATCATAAGCTCCCATTCAAGAAGCCCACACTATCATAGGAAGTTTCCAATCATTCTATTTTAGAGTCAAAAAAGCGGTTGTACTTCTCTTGCTAAGTGGTTCTTTTACCAGATTGATTTATTACAAACCGCTCTAAGCTATAGTCCTTTCATTCATAATTATGAATATGATATATACAAAAGTACACCTGCCTATAGTGTACGACTAGGAGTAGCGTTACGAGAAAAACAAAAAGAAACTTTTAAACTTGTTCGTAACCCTTATAGGAGAGCAGTCAGTTCTTTCGTGTCCTTAATTGGACCTCCTTATATGGAAAATCCCCCAAAGGGATCTCATTTAAACAATTTTTATACTATCTATTTATGAAAGGGGCTCACGCAAGTGATATTAACCCACATTTCACACAACAATATATAGCTGGTGAAGAAGAATATGTGACCAATTATATATACTTAGAAAACTTCGATCAGGAAATGAAAGAATTAGAAAAGCGTTTTGAATTAAAAACCGCACCAATAAATGAGTTCTCAACATCATGGCATCATCAAACTCCCGCCATGATTTATAAAGGGGATTTTAGCGAAGGCGATATTACTGACCCTTTATTTCCCCGTCACCCAACTTTTGAAAGCTTTTATGATACTGAATGTATACAAATTGTCCAAACAATATTTCAAAATGATTTCGACACATATAAATACAGCAAAGAATATCTATACTAACTTTAGTCTATTATCTTTGCTAAATAAAAAAGATACCCCATATATAAGGTATCTTTTTAACATTTCAATTATATAAATCATACTGTTTAGCAGTCTCTATTCTCCACCTTGTTTCCTTTTAATAGATTGCATAACTTTTGCTGGTCCGCCCATCCTACTCCGATTAAAACTAAACTTGCTCCCATTATTACTCTCCATGTCAGAGATTCATTTAATAGAATAATTGAAGTAACAATACTTATTAATGGTAATGCATTTAAATATAATCCGCTTACTGATGCTGAAACTCTCTCTAGCGCTTTATTCCAAAACCAATACGCTAAAATTGTTGCTCCAATAACAAGGTATATTACACTAAGTCCCGTTTTCCAAGTTTCAACCTTTGGGAGACCGTAATAAAAAATTTCTACCAGTGCGAACGGTAAGAGAATAACAGCTCCAATAATTAAAGTTAATGTTGTAAAAACCTCGTTTGATAAATACTGTTCTTGTTTTGGTCGTTTTAGCAAAACTGTGTAGAAAGCAAATAGAAAAGTACTTAATAATATCAGTATATCTCCTATTAAAGACACTTCTTGATTAGCACTTTTAGATGGAATCGTAATAAAGAGTACTCCTATAGCACCCAGTATAATTCCTATCCAATAATTCAATCGAATTTTCTCTTTCAAAAAGAGTGCTGAAAAAAGAATTGTAACTAATGGTAATGCAGCATCTATAATACTCACATGTAATCCACTTGTTAAAGAAATGCCGTAGGATGTAAACATAAAATAACCAGCTACACCGGTAAAAGCTAACAAACTCATTCTTTTCCATGGAACTTTTTTATGTACAACTGTTTTTTTTAATTGCTTAAATGAGAATATCACACAAATTCCACCTGCAAAGAAAAGGCGAATAAATAACAAAGTAAACGGCTGAATAGATTCTAACGCCCATTTTGTTGGCGCAATGGCTGTGCCCCATAATATAACAGCCACTAATAACATGCATATTTCTTTCATAATCCCCCACACCCATCAAAAATATATGTTAACTACCTTAATTATAGAATTTTTCTTATGTAAAATCCTTTAAAAACACAAAAGGTTATGCAAAAAGAGCTATATTGCTATTTATCACATAACCTTTTTATATAAGATTACAAACATTCTTTTTACATCTGAACTATATTCTCATAAAGGTAATTCTTACCTTTATATTTAAAATAATAAAAATAAACACAAAAAAACCTAAGTCAAAACGACTTAGGTTTTTGCTTGGCGACGTCCTACTCTCACAGGGACAAGGTCCCAACTACCATCGGCGCTAGAGAGCTTAACTTCCGTGTTC
>NZ_JBPWJX010000048.1:0-2465 GCF_051781745.1 Bacillus cereus group sp. Bce019 | reverse complement strand
TCAAAGAACTACTTGGTCGCTCATTTGCGACTTCCTTATGTTAACATCTTCGTTAGTTAATGTCAACTAAGTTTTTTATTTCGTTTGTCGCTTTCGACGTTAATGTCATCGGCGACTTGTTCTATATTACACCTCTAAGGTGTAATCGTCAATACATTTTTTTAAAAAACTTCACTTTTTTAAAACTCTATTTACATACCTCTTCTATAAGAATATATAAGCAACCCATATAATACTCTATGGGTTGCTTTCCATCATAAAAACTATTGTTCTTTTGAAGGCACCGAACAACTTCCATCAGTACAAGAAAGATCGCTTCCACCCTCTGAAGAAAGTTCTTGCAACTTAGGTGCAGGATTCTCTTCTTCCCACACTTGCTGAAGTGCACCAACAAAAGTTTCAAGTGGTTGTGCACCTGAAATAGCATACTTTTGATTAATAATAAAATAAGGCACTCCCGAAATTTGATATTGCTGAGCAATCGCTTCATCAATTCTAACATCATTTGCATACGCATTTTTATCATTAATAACATTTAAAGCTTCTTGCTTATCTAAACCTGAAGCTTCAGCGATAGTAGCAAGTATATCCACATCGCTTAAATTTTTCGATTCAGTGAAATATGCAAAAAGTAAATTTTCTGTAATCTCTTTTTCTTTCCCTTGATTCTTTGCAAACTTCGCAAGACGATGCGCATCAAAAGTATTAGTCGGCTTCATCTCATCAAAATTAAAACTTAAACCCATACTAGCTGCATGATTTCCTAACTGTACGTTATTACGCTTAGCTTCTTCAATACTAATTCCATACTTTGATGCAAGTACTTCATTAATACTTGTTCCAGAATAGATTGGAGCATTTTGGTCTAATTCAAAACTTTTAAACTCAACTTCAACATCCTTCTTATGTGGAAATTGCTCTAAAGCCATCTCTAATCTACGTTTCCCAATATAGCAAAATGGGCATACAAAATCCGACCATACTTCAATTTTCATAAAAAACACCTCATTAACATTTAGTTTTCAATCATTGTAGCACTGAGATTAAGGAATTCAAAAGTTTTTGCTCTATCTCCTTCATATAGTACATACAAAAACACACTTATAGCAGAATACCTAATTAACAAAAAAACGATAATCAAAAGGATTAACTATTATCCCTCCGATTATCGTCTATATAAATGCAACAACTTTAATTATGCCGAAATATACTTCCCTACGAACTTCCATACAGTATTCCAATATTTATTCGAATCTACTTTCTCCGCTTCTCCATGTCCAGCACCTGGAACAATTAATTTCTCTTTTTCTACTTTTGCAGCATTATATACTTCATCTAACATTTCAAAAGGAACGAATGTATCAGCATCCCCATGAATGAACAGCATAGGTGTTTTACTTTTCGCTACTTGTTTTACAGCTGAAGCCTCTTCTAAATCGTAACCAGCTCTTAATTTAGTAACCGTATTTGCCGCATTCATAACAGGAAACTTCGGTAAATGGAATAAATCTTTTAGTTGATAAGTAAATTCATCAATAACAGTTGAGTATCCACAATCTTCAATAATAACTTTAACATTAGAAGGTAAATCTTCTCCTGAAGTCATCATTACAGTTGCCCCGCCCATTGAAACACCAAATAGAGCTATTTCAGCATTAGGGTCTTTCTTCAAGATTTGTTGAATCCAAATCAAAACATCTTTACGATCATGCCAGCCCATACCAACATAATCCCCTTCACTATTTCCGTGTCCACGAAGGTCTGGTGCTATGACATTATAGCCTTGTTCATAAAAGTTACGAACATATTTCGTCATTTCTGATGCTCTACCATTGTATCCATGAACTACAATTGCCCATTTATGACTGGATGGTTCATTCATATATTCATAACCTTTTAAATTTAATTTATCGAAAGAACGTATAGTTAATGTGTTAGGTTTATACTTCGATACGAAGTTTGCATTCTTTTCTTCATTTGCAGCCAATACATCTCCCGACGCATTTACCGTTTCTACTAAATGAGGATTATCTTGCAAAAATTCTTTTTCTTGTTTCGCATTTAACGCGTAGTTATAAAAATAATTCCCAACTAACATATACACGATTACTAGCAGGACTAAGACTACTATAGTAATTATACTTATCTTTTTCATATTATCTCCTTTTCTAACTTAAATCTTCTTATATTAAAGTACATCAAAAACAACTGTACTATTTTAACACACTGATGAATCCTATCTTTAAGAAATAAAATAGAAAATCTTAAATTACATATAAAGAATCACGAAAGAAATTGAATAAAACTTATATAGCTACGTACTCAAAAACCTTTTTGAAAAGCGAGAAGCACTTCAAAATATTTAGCTTTGAAAAGAAGTTATAAAACACAAAAAAGACGAGTCATTCTGACTCGTCTTAAAGTTGCTTGGCGACGTCCTACTCTCACAGGGACAAGGTCCCAAC
>NZ_JBPWJX010000047.1:0-2877 GCF_051781745.1 Bacillus cereus group sp. Bce019 | reverse complement strand
AATATATCTATCGTAACTCTACATATATCAACGATTTTTCAAATATATCTATCGTAACTCTACATATATCAACGATTTTTCAAATATATCTATCGTAACTCTACATATATCAACGATTCGACACGGAATATCGACTTACCAACAAAAAATGACAAAACAAAAAGAGAGACTGTCCAAAAGGACAACCTCTCTCTTCTTATATCAATTAAAATTTAAACTCTTGTCCAACTTCAAAGCTATCTTCTAATACAAGGATACCTTTTTCTTGTGGAGCATCTGGAAGCTCTAATTCACGTGCAGAGCAGATCATTCCAGAAGAAGGAACACCGCGAAGTTCTGCTGGTTTAATTAACATACCACTTGGCATTACAGCACCAATTTTTGCAACGACAACTTTTTGTCCTGCATCAACGTTTGGTGCACCACATACGATTTGTAATGTTTCTGTACCGATTTCTACTTTACAGATGTTTAGCTTGTCAGCATTTGGATGCTTTTCTTTTTCAGCTACATAGCCTACAACAAATTTCGGAGAAAGATCTGCTTCTACTGTTTCTTCAAAGCCATTCTTCGCTAAAATTTCGTTGATTTTCTCTACAAGCTCTTTCGTTAATGTAAGGTTGCCTGTTTCTTTTACTTCTAAGTAAGAAGATGCATTAAAGATGTTGAATCCTGCTGTTACATTGCTTTCACGATCATATACGCGTGCAACATCTCCTTTGCGATCAAAAGTACGGTTCTCTAAAGTAATATCTTGTAAGGCAACAATTAAAGTGTCACCAATTCCTTCAAGGTTGTAAAAAACGTTCACTTCGTTCATCCTTTCTCTTTTCCATCTGTCTTCTTCCGATTTTTCGCTAAAATAAAGATTGGTTCAAATTCTCCATCTTCATATACGAATGAAAGTGATGTAATCGGAACATGCCCTTCGGCAAAAAATTTCATTGTCATTTGTGCAATAATATCATAACCGATTTCGTTGACGATATCAGCAATAATTAATACATCTTGGTGAGGAACAGCAACAACCATGTCACCAGAAATCTTTTCACGCATCGATTGTAGTAACGATTCGTTTAAAATACGAGTCGCGTCATACCCATCATTTGTGTTTAAAAAGTAGAATGTATTACCCGCTACTGTGTCTTGTTTAAATTCATAACCTAATGAGCGTGCGTTGAATAATGCCATTTCACGCACTTGCTGTTCTGTAAGTTCTAATTTTTGTAATAGACGCTCATCAATTAGTCGATACGTTTTATTCGAATCTAGCGCGTAGTAAATACGTGTTTCCGCCGTATGATCCGTCATAATAAACGGATTTCCTTCTTCTGCTTGTTTCGGGAAAGAAGTAGAGCGAATAACAGGTAAAATTTTCGCTCCGCTATTTTCTTCTTTATGCATCGCAATTAGCGCTTCTTGTACGTAATAAGCAACTTCTTCAATTGCCTTTTCCTTGTTCACTTCCCATTTTGCCACAACTCCTGGAAGCGATACGTTAATACCTTTTTTGGAGTATTTTTGTTCAATACGTAAAACTTCTTTCTCACTATCATACTGAAAGTCCCATTCTGGGCGAGATAATTTCTTTATTAACTCATCTTTCATCTTTTTACTTGTCATCTTCATCTCTTTTTTCCTCCCTTCCAAAAAAATAACCTCCCCCGCGAAGGTAGAGGTTGTTTTACAATTCAATTGGCAAATTGCCTTATTTTAAACCTTCAATGAACTCTTCGATTTGTTCTTGTGTTTTACGATCTTTGTTTACATAGCGACCAGTTTCTTCACCTTTATTGTACGCTACAAAGCTCGGAATGCCAAATACGTCTAATTTTACACATAGATCAATAAACTCATCACGATCTACATAGTAAAATGAGAAATCACTATATTTCTCTTCTACTTCTGGCATAAATGGATCTACAAAGCGGCAGTCTGGGCACCATTCTGCTGAGAACATAAAGACTACATTCTCTTCATTTTTTAACTGTTGGAATTGCTCCATGCTTTCTAATGACTTCATCTATATTTCCTCCTCTAACGGGTGCATTTTTCATGTTATAATCTTTCTTTTATACTACCATACATCGCGCACGGTGCAAGGTTTATGCTTGCTTTTTGTCATACTTATATTGCCCAACTAACAACTTAACAACGTGTACAAATAATTCCGTGCGGTCGACATAATCATCTGTAAAAATACCGATAGCACCTTCGTGACTACGAATATCTTTTCGCTGCACAAACTCTTCCATCACTTCGCTTAATTCCTTACCATCTTCAAGAGGTGCTAAAAAATCGTCTGGTAACGTAATACGCGCTCCTCCGGCCACAAATACTTTCCCATCCATTGTTGCTAGCGCGCCCCAGTTACACATAAATAAACCGTGCTCCGTTTTCATTACGCCGCCTTCTAGCCCAATACCAATTGGAGCTTCTCCTTCCTCTAGCGCTCGCTTCGCTCTATTAATCGCTCCTTGCATCGTCTCTTCATCTGAGAAAGGCTGAGCTGATACTCCTGACGGAACAGAAAGAGATGTAATTTCAGCATCTTTCCAAACCTTCTCCACAGCGCCAACCTTCGTTTTATTCTTTGATCCTACTACTACTTTCATTTCGTTCACCTCTATAAAAATTCATCATTCTATTCTAATATCCCTATCAGATACGAATTAAGCATCAACCAATACCACATATCACCAAGTCATCTATTCAGCCTAAAAAAGAAGGTTTTTTCTAGCAACATTACCGTCTTCAAAAACAAAAACAAAAACAGCCTTCCTCTCACTTCCTACTTGGGGTCTTCATACATCATTCGAACACCAATTAAGCACTGACCATTCCCACTCATGGATGGGTCATCTATTCAATCTAAAA
>NZ_JBPWJX010000046.1:0-2990 GCF_051781745.1 Bacillus cereus group sp. Bce019 | reverse complement strand
GCTACATATTATATGGTTAAGTCCTCGATCTATTAGTATTCGTCAGCTCCACATGTCACCATGCTTCCACCTCGAACCTATCAACCTGATCATCTTTCAGGGATCTTACTAGCTTACGCTATGGGAAATCTCATCTTGAGGGGGGCTTCATGCTTAGATGCTTTCAGCACTTATCCCTTCCGCACATAGCTACCCAGCTATGCCCTTGGCAGAACAACTGGTACACCAGCGGTGCGTCCATCCCGGTCCTCTCGTACTAAGGACAGCTCCTCTCAAATTTCCTACGCCCACGACGGATAGGGACCGAACTGTCTCACGACGTTCTGAACCCAGCTCGCGTACCGCTTTAATGGGCGAACAGCCCAACCCTTGGGACCGACTACAGCCCCAGGATGCGATGAGCCGACATCGAGGTGCCAAACCTCCCCGTCGATGTGGACTCTTGGGGGAGATAAGCCTGTTATCCCCGGGGTAGCTTTTATCCGTTGAGCGATGGCCCTTCCATGCGGAACCACCGGATCACTAAGCCCGACTTTCGTCCCTGCTCGACTTGTAGGTCTCGCAGTCAAGCTCCCTTATGCCTTTGCACTCTACGAATGATTTCCAACCATTCTGAGGGAACCTTTGGGCGCCTCCGTTACACTTTAGGAGGCGACCGCCCCAGTCAAACTGCCCACCTGACACTGTCTCCCGGGTCGATAAGACCCGTAGGTTAGAATTTCAATACAGTCAGGGCGGTATCCCACCAGCGCCTCCACCGAAGCTAGCGCTCCGGTTTCAATGGCTCCCGCCTATCCTGTACAAACTGTACCAAAATTCAATATCAGGCTACAGTAAAGCTCCACGGGGTCTTTCCGTCCTGTCGCGGGTAACCTGCATCTTCACAGGTACTATAATTTCACCGAGTCTCTGGTTGAGACAGTGCCCAAATCGTTACACCTTTCGTGCGGGTCGGAACTTACCCGACAAGGAATTTCGCTACCTTAGGACCGTTATAGTTACGGCCGCCGTTTACTGGGGCTTCAGTTCAGAGCTTCGCTTACGCTAACCCCTCTCCTTAACCTTCCAGCACCGGGCAGGTGTCACCCCCTATACTTCGCCTTACGGCTTCGCAGAGAGCTGTGTTTTTGCTAAACAGTCGCTTGGGCCTATTCACTGCGGCTTTCCGTTAAGAAAGCACCCCTTCTCCCGAAGTTACGGGGTCATTTTGCCGAGTTCCTTAACCAGAGTTCTCTCGCACACCTTAGGATTCTCTCCTCGCCTACCTGTGTCGGTTTGCGGTACAGGCACCTTTTATCTCGCTAGAAGCTTTTCTTGGCAGCGGGGAATCAAAGACTTCGCTCCATAAGGAGCTTCCCCATCACAGCTCAGCCTTCACGATAAGCGGATTTGCCTACTTATCAGCCTAACTGCTTGGACGTGCACAACCAATCGCACGCTTCTTCTATCCTTCTGCGTCCCTCCATTGCTCAAACGATAAAGAGGTGGTACAGGAATATCAACCTGTTGTCCATCGCCTACGCCTGTCGGCCTCGGCTTAGGTCCTGACTAACCCTGAGCGGACGAGCCTTCCTCAGGAAACCTTAGGCATTCGGTGGACGGGATTCTCACCCGTCTTTCGCTACTCATACCGGCATTCTCACTTCTAAGCACTCCACCAGTCCTTCCGGTCTGACTTCACTGTCCTTAGAACGCTCCCCTACCACTGATACCATTGGTATCAATCCGCAGCTTCGGTGGTGTATTTAGCCCCGGTACATTTTCGGCGCAGAGTCACTCGACTAGTGAGCTATTACGCACTCTTTAAATGGTGGCTGCTTCTAAGCCAACATCCTAGTTGTCTAAGCAACTCCACATCCTTTTCCACTTAATACACACTTTGGGACCTTAGCTGGCGGTCTGGGCTGTTTCCCTTTTGACTACGGATCTTATCACTCGCAGTCTGACTCCTAAGGATAAGTCATTGGCATTCGGAGTTTGACTGAATTCGGTAATCCGATGAGGACCCCTAGTCCAATCAGTGCTCTACCTCCAAGACTCTTACACTTAAGGCTAGCCCTAAAGCTATTTCGGGGAGAACCAGCTATCTCCAGGTTCGATTGGAATTTCTCCGCTACCCACACCTCATCCCCGCACTTTTCAACGTGCGTGGGTTCGGGCCTCCATTCAGTGTTACCTGAACTTCACCCTGGACATGGGTAGATCACCTGGTTTCGGGTCTACGACCACGTACTAAACGCCCTATTCAGACTCGCTTTCGCTGCGGCTCCGCCTCTTCAGCTTAACCTCGCACGGGATCGTAACTCGCCGGTTCATTCTACAAAAGGCACGCCATCACCCGTTAACGGGCTCTGACTATTTGTAGGCACACGGTTTCAGGATCTCTTTCACTCCCCTTCCGGGGTGCTTTTCACCTTTCCCTCACGGTACTGGTTCACTATCGATCACTAGGGAGTATTTAGCCTTGGGAGATGGTCCTCCCAGATTCCGACGGAATTTCACGTGTTCCGCCGTACTCAGGATACATTCAAGAGAGAACGAAGTTTCGACTACGGGGTTGTTACCCTCTACGACGGACCTTTCCAGGTCGCTTCGTCTACCTCGTTCCTTTGTAACTCCGTATAGAATGTCCTACAACCCCAAGAGGCAAGCCTCTTGGTTTGGGCTATGTTCCGTTTCGCTCGCCGCTACTCAGGAAATCGCATTTGCTTTCTCTTCCTCCAGGTACTTAGATGTTTCAGTTCCCTGGGTCTGTCTTCCTTACCCTATGTATTCAGATAAGGATACCATACCATTACGTATGGTGGGTTTCCCCATTCGGAAATCTTCGGATCAAAGCTTACTTACAGCTCCCCGAAGCATATCGGCGTTAGTCCCGTCCTTCATCGACTCCTAGTGTCAAGGCATCCACCGTGCGCCCTTTCTAACTTAACCAAACTAAAAATTAAAAAATATGAGCTACACTGTTATCTAGTTTTCAAAGAACATAC
>NZ_JBPWJX010000045.1:0-3039 GCF_051781745.1 Bacillus cereus group sp. Bce019 | reverse complement strand
ACCTCTTCTGACCCTTCTGCTTCCACTTCTTCAGGTGCCTCTGTTTCCATAACTACTTCTTCAAGCTCTTCCGTTTCCGCAATTACTTCCACCTCTTCTGACCCTTCTGCTTCCACTTCTTCAGGTGCCTCTGTTTCCATAACTACTTCTTCAAGCTCTTCCGTTTCTACAATTACTTCTACTTTTGACACTTCTTCTGGTATTTCCACAATGATTGTTTCTTCAAGTTTTTCTTCTGCTTTGACAATCACTGATTCTTCTGGAGCTTGCTTTTCTACTTCAATAGTAGGTTGTTTTATTTCTGTATTACGTTTAATTTCTTCTGATAATATTGTATCCTCGTGCTCTACTTTAGAAGCTACTAATTCTTCTTGTAGATTGTTTTCGTTTAACACCACTACATCTTTTTCTAGCTTAGCACTTTCCATCTGCTCAGCTACTGTTTTATGAAGTAATTCATCCGCTGAAACTTCCTGCGGTGTACTCATTTCTTGAATCACTTCTTTTTCTTCTACTAAAGGCACTTGGCGTTCGATTTCATAACCGTTTTTCTCTAGCCATTGATCAACTACTGACTTTTCTTCCTTTTTATTCTCTTCATATTGTTGCTCTCCTTGCTGGTTAGCAGCTCTATGACTAGAAGAAGTTGGTGCTTGTCCTTCTGAGAAATCAGATAATTTATATCCTTTTTTCTCTAACCATGCATCAACGACTGATTTACCCTCTACAGATATTTCAAGGTCTTCTCTTTCCTTTACTTCCTCCTGCTTTTCTTCCTTTTTCTCTACTGAAGGACGATTATATCCATAAATTGGCGAAATCATTTCTGTTGGACGAAATGGTCTACGGTTACTCTCTTGCGAAGGTGCAGATGCCTTTTTAACGACAGACTCCCGCACCGGTTCATATTGCACTTCCGGCTCTTCATATGTAGAAACTACCTTTTCCACATACGGTCGTCTGCTTCTTTCCACCTTTATTCCTCTTTGGGCAGTAGGTTCTTCATATGTTACTCCTTGAACAGGTTGTTCTTCGAAGCGATTTACTTCGCTTTCATCCTCTTCATCGAACCCATTATCCGGTACTAAAGGAAAACGGCATTTACCTGCATTCCTACTTGCCATTTGTGCTTCTCTTGCTTCAGTGTAGTGGTTTACACGAGGAATTTTCGGCTGACTTTCAATTTGCTTTGGTACTTCTTTATTCATCGCTGTTTGTTCTTCCTCTTTGTTAAACAGCTTTTTCATCCAATCTAACATGCTTACCACTCTTTCTACTAAATAGTAACATCCTTTATTGTATCAGCATTCGGCAAAAAGTGCAGGTAAAATTAAGCATGTCATATTTATCCACAATATTCTAATTTACGAGTGTTTCATATGGAAAAACGCAGCCTTTCATGTAAGACTGCGCTTAAGCTTTACTCTTCCGATATGCATCTATACTATCCGTTACACTTTGCAATAAAGAATTTACATACTGCGTGTCAGATAATTTTTTATCTTCTTCATGGTTTGACATAAACCCAAGTTCTAATAACACACCAGGAACCTTTGCCCAATTAAATCCAGAAAGATCATCCCGAAATTTAATTTCATTTACTTTTACTTGCTGGTTCTCCCTCATTTTATTTACAATCATTTGAGAGATTTGAAGACTTTCCGCATAAATCTCTTTCGTATACGGACTTCCTTCTGCCGGCGTCAATACAGCAAATCCACTTTCGTTTGGATTTTCAGAACCATCTGCATGAAGACGTAAAAATAAATTCGCCTTATGATTATTTGCGAATGTCGCCCGTTCTTTATTACTTATATCAACGTCTTGTGATGTTCTCGTCATTAATACTTGTATCCCTTTTGCTTCAAGCTTTTCTTTTAATAAAAAAGCCATTTCTAATACAAGTACAGCCTCTCTCTTTTTCGTCACAACACCTGTTGTACCGTCTGTCACTTTATATTTTTGAGTTGTTGCCCCTGGTCCAATTGGCTCTAAATTTAAATTCGCTTTTTGTTGATGCCCTGGATCAATAACGACGAGAAACTTCTCTTGTTTTTCATTACTCCCTACTTTTTGTTCATTATTTTGCACTGGTTGCTCAGTTGGCTGTACTGGCGTAGTTTCTTCTTTCTTTTCCTCAGATGATACTTCCTCTTGCTTATGTTCTACTTGCTTATTCGTTTGAATTGCTTGCAATTCTTCGTTTATTTCTTGTTCTTGCTGTTTTTCTACTGGTGCGTCTTCTTTGGTATCTTTGTTTTTCTCTTGTATAGAAGATGTAGTTTCTTTTTTCGGCTGCTCTTGTGAACAACCGGCCATATATATTCCAATGAATGCAATCATGCTCATTATTTTTATATACTTCATACTTCTCTCCCATCACTTTGCACCGGATTCAAAGTTTTTCTTATAATTGCCCTATAATCTCATCCATATTTCCAATATAAACTGGCTGCCATTTTTCTGTACCACGTTCTGCAGTATAAACCGGATAAGCGTCATCATCTATATTTACGAAAACTGGATCGCCCATATCCGTTTCATATCCAATTGTAATCCATCCTTCTTGCCACTTTCCGTTTTCTTCACTTATTAATGAATTTTTATGTTTATCGTATCGGTAACCGATTTGTCCTTTTTCTAATTCACTTTCACTAAACACATATATTTCATAAGTACCTAGCTCAACATCTTGCTGTTTTGAAGTTTCAATTCGTTTTAGAAGTTCTGCGATTTTTATTTGTTGTTTCATACGTCTATCCCCTTCTATTTTTCTAAATTTTAACTAGTTTGTTTATAAAATACAATATAGATTTTAAGAAAAAAGGTGACATCCTTATAATATGAATGATTTTTTGAATATATCTGTCACAACTCTACATATATCAACGATTTTTCAAATATATCTATCGTAACTCTACATATATCAACGATTTTTTAAATATATCTATCACAACTCTCAATATATCAACGATTTTTCAAATATATCTATCGTAACTCTACATATATCAACGATTTTTCAAATATATCTATCGTAAC
>NZ_JBPWJX010000044.1:0-5697 GCF_051781745.1 Bacillus cereus group sp. Bce019 | reverse complement strand
GGCAGAGAGGTCACACCCGTTCCCATACCGAACACGGAAGTTAAGCTCTCTAGCGCCGATGGTAGTTGGGACCTTGTTCCTGTGAGAGTAGGACGTCGCCAAGCAACTTTAAGACGAGTCAGAATGACTCGTCTTTTTTGTGTTTATAAAAATAAGAATGGCTGGTAAATCTCAGTTTATTAAAATTTCACTTTATTGTTCACATCAACAAGTTCAAAACGCTCACAGACGAGTAACATATCTTCAGAGAAATTAAGACCAAGCTCATTTAGTTCCTTTGTAAAAAAACGAACATGGGTGTCTCTCCAGTAATTATAAGTACGATCTCCTTCGCCTTCAGCGATAGCGAATTCTTCGCTTACTTCATTCATTGGTGTTACAGTTACTTCTATTGTCTTAATAATAGCTACAGGTTCATCATTACTATTGAGTATAATACTATAATCATTAGTAGTCGGTAGCGATTCATTTTCTAATTCATAAAAAATGTGACCGGAGCATGTAGCTGTTTTAATACCGTCAATTACTAGTTGTGCAAGATAATTAGGGGCATCCCCAAATTGCCAAGCTGTAACAGATTCTGGTTTTTTGTTGTTTCCCCAATAAGTATCCCAATATGTCTGTGCTAATTGATTCATTTTTATCGTCACCTCACTCTAATTAATATGTAATCTCTTTATAATTCCTAGGAAATTTATTTATTTGTTATGCCTTTGTACTTATTTTTAATTTGTATCAGTGTTTTGCAAATTAAAAAGATACTATGTGGAGTGAATATAGTTTGTAAATATGTTCTGTACATATATGGGATCTTTAATTTTCCAATTGCATTTTATGATAAAGGACATAGTTACTTAAAGAACGTTCAGATTATGAATGGTAGTTTATTATCACTATGCCATATTGAAGTGAGTAATACTAGAGTTGAAATAGATAAAAAAACCGATATTCTAAATTGAATATCAGTTTAATAATATGTGACTTATATGAATCTATAGCAATACGAAAAGCGTAAATAAGATAGCCAACAAAATACGGTAATATGCAAAAGGTTTTAAACCTATCTTCTCTAAAAGCTTTAGAAAAGTTACTACTGCTAGCATCGCTACTATAAAAGAGGTAATGAATCCTACCGCGAACATAGGGATGTCATCGACACTTAAATACTTCCAACTTTTTAGTAAGTCTAAGCCTGTTGCCCCAATCATTACAGGAAGAGCTATTAGAAAAGAGAATTCAGATGCAGTCTTATAATTTACTTTTGCTAATAGACCTCCAGAGATAGTAGAGCCAGCTCTAGAGAAGCCAGGGTATACCGCTAAGCACTGAAATAATCCGATTGTTAAAGCTTGGCGGTATGTTAAATCGTCCAGTGAATAGGCTGCTACCTCTTTCTTTTTTACTTCTGCAAAGATCATAAGAATTGCCCCTGCTACAAGTCCAATCACAACAGTGTATGGCTGGAATAAGTATGTTTTAATAATATCATGTAGTAGCAAACCAGCAACCACTGCCGGAAATACGCCAAGAAATACATGGAACGCGTTGAATTTTTTTTCTTTCTGTATAAGAGGTTTAATATTACATAAAGAAACGAGACGTTTATGATATAAAATTGCAATAGCTAAAATTGCGCCTAGCTGAATAACAATTTCAAACGTTTTTGCTCTTTCTCCCTCAAAGCCTAATAAATGCCCGACTAATATAAGGTGGCCAGTAGAAGATATAGGTAAAAATTCAGCTAATCCTTCTACAATACCGAGTATGAAGGCAATAATGATATCGCTCATAGTTTCACTCCTATACATTAATGAATGTCTACTTTTTTAAAATAGAATAGTGTTGCAATAAATCCGGAAATTGTCGTTACTGCAATGATGATATAAGAATACTCTGGTGGATATGTCGGTTGTAATTCGTTATTTGCGATATCTAGAGTAGCGGTCCACGGAAATAAATCTTTATGCTTGGAGTTTACGAGCATAAGATTCATCATTGTAATAATGACTGTTAATATAATAGGCGGTACATAGCTCTTCATTACAAGAGTTAATAGCACAATAGGTGAAGACAATAGAAAGAGAAGTCCACCACATATTAAAAATTTTAGGAAAGAACCTAAAAGTAAAGTAATGTTAAAACCAGGGAAGTTCCCCAATAGCCCTAATATTAAAGTAAGCGACCAAGCGACTAAAGTTAGCATCATAATCCAAAGAAAGAGGATGATGAACTTACTTATAATAAAACTAATGCGCGACACGGGGATAGTTAGTAAATTTTTTAGTGTATCTTCTGCATATTCGCGGGTAAACATATAAGCAACAACTACTCCGTATAAAGGGAATCCTATAACTAAAGTAGTATATAAGTTAACGTCAGTGAATAACTGGTGGAACCAAATAGTCGGAGTTGGCTGTTTTGTTTTTATATGTATATAAGAGGCTACTACGACTAAGAAAGGTGCGACACCAGCTCCAATAATGCTAATTAAAAACATATTAGAGCGTTTTAGTTTTAATAGTTCTGTATAGAGTAGATTAACCAATTGTCCCACCTCCAACTAGTTTGGTGAAATAATCTTCTAATCTGTCTTCGCTAATCATCATTTTTAATACTTCGATATCGTTAAGAACGAATGTTCTGTTAATGTATCCTTGTTGCCCAAAATGAGAGTAAATGCGAATATTCCCTTCATCATGTACCTCATAATCGAAAATTTGAAATTGATTTTCTAATAGCATCGCAGCTTTATTGTCATTATTCACCTGAAATTCTATGTACTTACGGTTTACTTTGCGCAGCTTATCAAGAGAAACTTCTTCTAGTAACCTTCCTTCATGAATAATTCCGATACGATCGACCAACTGTTCTACCTCGGCTAATATGTGACTAGAAATGAGTATAGTTATATTTCTTTCTTGAGCTAAAGAATGAATAAGTTTTCGCATTTCTTTAATACCAATAGGGTCTAGTCCGTTAGTTGGTTCATCTAATATGAGTAGCTCAGGATAATGGAGAAGAGCGCGTGCAATTCCTAAGCGTTGCTTCATTCCTAAAGAATACTTTCCTACTAACTTTTTTGTCTCATGCTGCAAGCCTACTATTTCTAATGCTTCTTCGATAGCATTCTTTTTGTGAACCCCAATTATCTTTGCATTAATTAATAGGTTTTCTTTTGCAGTTAAGTTTTCATAAAATCCTGGAACTTCAACTATAGAACCAATTCTGCTTAAAATATCTTTTTGATTTTGGAATAAGTTCTCTCCGAATATTTCAATCGTTCCACTTGTAGGCTTTATAAGACTAAGCAGCATACGAATGGTTGTTGTTTTACCAGCACCGTTGCGGCCTATGAAGCCATAAATTTCCCCTTGTTGAACATTAATATTTAAATTATCTACTGATTTTTGATTGCCATATACTTTAGTAAGGTTAGTCGTTTTTATAATTGTATTTATAGGAGACACCTGCTTTCTATAAGTTCTTACTTACATCATAAAAAGGAAGGCTTAACTGCATATTAATCATTTCTTAACTATTTCTTAAAAGTATTGTGTTTTGGAATAGAAAAGCCAAAAGTAGTTCGTTTCCATGGAGTACTTTCAACCCATATATGTCCACCATTTTTCTCAACGAGCGCTTTGGAAATAGAAAGCCCAAGACCGCTACCACCATAAGAGGAGTTTCTTGATTGTTCGCTTCGGTACATTCGCTCAAATATGTTTTGTAAATCATGTTTTGGAATACCAGGGCCTTGATCCCAAATATGAAGTTCGTATTCTGCATCAGCTTCTAGCAGTTCGACTCCTATTGTTTTCCCATCCTTTCCGTAATAAATGGCATTTTTCATTAAGTTACCTATAATCCGCATAAGGCTTAGGTGATCTGCAATGATAGGACAAGTAGACTCTGGTATAAGAACTTGCAGTTTAATATTATGTTTTGAGAGTTCGGGTAAAAACTCGATCAAAGCTTCTCTAGTAACTTCAGAAAAGTCGAGTTTTTCTTCTTTTAGTGGAAATTCATTAGCGTCTAGCTTTGCCATATTGAATATTTCATCAACTAGGTGCTTTAAGTTATTTGATTTCATATAAAGTATTTTAAGATATTCTTGCTTTTCTATTTCAGAAGCAGCAACCCCATCTTTTAAAGCATCGATATATCCAATAATAGAGGTGAGTGGTGTTCGGATATCGTGTGAGATACTAGATAAAAGTTGTTTTCTAGATTCCTCAGACCTTTTTGCTTTAATCCGAACCTTTTCTAATTCAGCTATTAGTTCGTTTATTGAAAAAACGATATTATGTAACGATTGATCATTACTTGTGAATAATCTCGTTTGTAAATTCCCCTTTAGTGCACGACTTAATTTAGTGTCTATTGATTTGCGATTTTGAATGAATTGTATTCTTGAAAAGAAGAGATACATTGTAATTAAGATAAGAGTAATAAATAAAGAAATTTTTACTTTTGGATCCATTTGTATATTTAAAAGCCCGTAAATGATAAGTTGTAATGAAATAAGGAAGAGGATTTTATCGATCTTCAAGCTTTTCACCTACAAACTTATAACCAATTCCCCATACAGTTTGAATGAATTTTGGATTGGAAGGATCGATTTCTATTTTCTTTCTAAGTTTTCGAATATGTACCATAACGGTATTATCATCTTCTATATAATTATCGTCCCATACATTGCGGAAGAGCTGTGTTTTTGTAAATACTTGTCCTGGGTTTGAAGTAAAGAATTTTAATAGTTCCAGTTCTTTTCCGGTCAAGCTGATTTCTTCTTTGTTTGTATGAACTGTGTATGTATTTAAATTGATAGTTAGTCCTTTAAAAGATAAAGTTGTTTTTTCTTGAGCAGTATTGTTACTTCCGAGAACTAAAAAACGCCGCATAAGAGCTTTTACTCGTGCAATTACTTCGTGAATGCTGAAAGGTTTCGTAATGTAATCATCAGCACCAATGCTTAAACCTAAAATTTTATCAACTTCGTGATCTTTAGCGGTGAGCATTAATATAGGTACGTTAGTTTTATCTCTAAGTTTTTTACATACCTCGATTCCATCTATTTTGGGCATCATAAGATCTAATATAACGAGGTTATAGTTATTTTGATTAAATAAATGCAAGGCTTCTTCGCCGTTGATTGCAGTGTCTACCGTGTATAATTCTCGTTCTAAATATATTTTTAATAAATTTCGGATTTCTTTATCGTCGTCTGCTATAAGGATACGTATATCTTTCATATCTTCACCTGCTTCTAATAGAGTTTTATTGATAGTACAACAACTCTCTAATTATATACTAGTATTTGTTAAAATAAGGTTGCTAGTTTTGTTGGAGGAAAACGTCTACACAAGTTAAGTCTAGAGTTCAAATTAACTCGAATATATTTGGAAAAATAAATTAAAGAGAAGCAGAAGGTGTTCTTCGATAATGAAATCCTATAGAGACGTATCTAGCTAAAAGAGCATAAAAATATTAAATTGAAGTTCTTTATAAAAAGGTGTTGACGATTATACTTTAGAGGTGTAATATAGAACAAGTCGCCGATGACAACAACGTCGAAAGCGACAAACAAAATGAAAAACTTAGTTGACATTGAAAGATGAAAATGTTAACATAAGGAAGTCGCAAATGAGCGACCAAGTAGTTCTTTGAAAACTGAACGAAACAAACAACGTGAAACGT
>NZ_JBPWJX010000043.1:0-8498 GCF_051781745.1 Bacillus cereus group sp. Bce019 | reverse complement strand
CCAGATAAAACAGTATTGAGTCCATCATATCAGATGGACTCTTTTTTTACTGTCTACCTATAGGGGATAATACCAATATGGTCTCTTTTTTTTAGGGTATTTTACTGTTTTCGCTCAAATGGATTGTCTTATACATCTAAGTTGTTTCTACATAAATATCTGTAATCTCACCTATTACTATATCTTTAAAAAAATTTCCAACAGAACCAATAAACCGTTATAAAAAGTATTTAAAATAATAACAAATAGGTATAATAATTCCCACTATAGAAAATACAATACTTCCTAAATTAAATGCAGAAAGTTTCGCACGATGAACTTGAATTTCACCTAAATCTACCCCTCCACTAAAATGCTTATCCATAACTTTAGCGACGTTTTGTTGTTGATTAACAAAATAAGGTATTAGCCATATACAGCAGAACAAAATAATACTACCAAAAAAGAGTGTGTCAATAATTGAAGCTTTCCAATTTAATGAAGTAATGACTATGAGAACAAATTCTCCCACCATAACAATTATCATAGTTACTACATATCTGGTTTTTTCAGAAACGTTTTTAAATACAGTCTCGTCCATAATTTTTTCTATTTTAGTCCATATTACACTGATTAACACGATTAGGATAATTAAGAAAATAGTAAATAAAGCTTTAACTAAAAGGTACTCAAACACTACCGACACCACCTAATAATTTCTCAATTAGAATATAAAGTTGATTTTTTAACTCTATCAAAAGATTAAATTCAATAATCTATTAACTAGCTTATCGAAAAATTTATTGATTTAAAGATACAACGCTATATGTATTAGTTATATAGGATAAGATCTCCCAAAATTCCTTTTCTAATATATATATCTTCTAATCGTTGTTGGACTTCAATTGTCTAAATATTTTATTTAGCACTTTATATCGGTTAATAATTAGAATTTTCTGAATTAAAATTCCGTGATATTGTTAAGAAAATAATTATTATTATGATATCTCGATGTAATTGCTGCTAATGCTTTATCTTCAAGGGGAAATATAAGGTTTTCGTTACCGTAATACTAATAACAACCTAACAAATTGAATAGTTACCAGAAAATAATAAAATATGTCCCTCGGCAATTTACAGTATAATACACTTTTAGAAAAAATGGAATATTTAAGTATTTCTTTATTAATAATATGAATTAATAGAATGTTTATATTATTGTACGGATTAAAGATAGATCAGCTGTGGTGATCTTTATTCATTTTTTCTAGAGTTTATATTAACTTAACAAACTTTGTAACAGAACCATATATAAGATCAAATATGATACAAGCAATATGACAAGTTTTTTATTTTTTATACAGTAACCATTTGTTAGCCAATCTCTTTTCTTTATTAAGAATATTCTGTTAATTTTTTATCAATTTACAATTAGAGGTTGAACTATTATATAATTCACAAAATTATGGTAATGTTTAGGTGAATAGAAGTAGTTGAGGAGGACGTAGTGATATGAGCACAAATATTTTAATGCATGAAGCAGTTATGCAACAACTTAATGATTTTTATCAAATGATGTTGTCGCAGCAAATTATAAAAGCAACGGAATTAAAGAAAGAAATAGATGAAAAAATTGAACAGATTAAACATGCAGAAGAAAAAGAAAATCAAAATCAAAATTTATTATTATATTATTCTTTACTAGACCTAAAATATAGAATGCTAACTGATCGAGTGAGTATTCGAAAAGATAGTTTTGAAGCAATTGATACAATTAATGAATCGACAGATACACTCACAGCTTATTACTATCATTCTTTTAAAGCAGAACATGCTTTAATGTTTAGTAACTATAATGAAGCCAGAAGGCAATATGAAGAAGCTGAGAGCCTATTAGAACATATTTCTGACGAATTAGAGCATGCAGAGTTTTATCAAAAATATGCGGTGTTAAATCATCATATGTCTAGTATGCTAATATCTATTGAATACGCAAATAAAGCGAAAGAAATCTTTGAAAGGTATGCTGGATATGAGGTGAAAGTTGCTTCTTGCGAAAACACATTAGGGACAGCTTGTATATTCTTAAAGCAATTTGAAAAAGCGGAAGAACATTTGAATCGTTCCATTGACCTTTTGCAAAAACATAATGTAGAAAAATTGATTTTAGTAGTAAGGCATAATTTAGGATTATTATATGCAACTCAAAACTTATCTACATTAGCGATTCGTCATTTATCAGAAGTGACAGAGAAGAATCCTGCCCATTTTAAAGCATTGTTCTTACAAGCACGTGAACACTATAAGCTAAGAGAAACAATTATTGCAAAAGAACTTATTGAAAAAGGATTAGCAGTTTGTATAGAATTAGGAAATGAAGAGTATGTATATCATTTCAATATTTTACGTTCTCTTAATGAAGATGAAGCAATTGAACTCTTAGAAGAAGAAGTGAAAAAAGGTATTTCTTACTTCGAAAAGCAGGATTTGTGGGATTTCGTAGAAGAATATGCAGAAGTATTAGCGGTTCGCTTCCGCAAATTGAATAAGCATGAAAAAGTTAGTGATTATTTCGATGTATGTTACGAAGCGAAACAAAAATTACTAAGCAAAGGGGCGTTAAAATAATGAAGAAGCTTATATTAGCGGCGTTAGGATTAGTGATAACATTATCATTTAGTAACAATACAGGTGATACACAACATGCTCTAAAAAAGGAAGAAATTATACAATACTCACATGCTGATCATTTTTAATAGCTAATTAACAAAGGGACTCCAATTATGGAGTCCCTTTGTTAATGGGATATTGCTTTGGTTTATCTAATTGTAATAATGTTTGTAAAAAGTATAGATATTTTCTAAATTTGCAGAGGTAATTATTTGTTAATCTTTTAAAACATTGGCTTAGTAATACCGAGGGTTATTATAGATATATTAATCATATAATTTGTCCCTATCAAAATGAACATTTTTTGCATTTAATATATTGTAAATATATTTTATTTTGAAAGGATGTGATTATATGGCTCATAAATCTACTGGAGTGTTTCGAGTTCCAGTTTCTGAAAATGGGATTATTCCAACTGCTCTCAACATTATGCTAAACAATGATTCACGCTGCCATACTAGTAATGTAACGGTAACTGTTAGGAGAAGTCGAAACACCTTTTTCCCAACTCAAAATGAATTAGTTGAAATCTCTCGTACTTTTGTTTCTTTAGAACCAAACAGAACAACTAAGATTGTGTTGTTTACTCCAGAATTCCAAGTAGAAGATTTCCTTGATGTCATCATTAGTGGAAATAAAGAGGATGTTAAGGATGTTCTTGTATATTCTTTCTTAGCAGATTCAGTAGGTCATAATCTGCCATCTACTGTTTTCAGAAATGCAGAATACACTTTTACTTGCTGACACTGTGATAATGTATTCTTTACTGTCGTATATCTGAATTGAAATGTTGCAAACAGCACTTCAAGGCATATAATCTATCGTTGAAAGATCATTCGGCAGAGGAGCGGTAGTTGGTGAAAGAAGTTTAGGATATCCAGATGCAGGTGCACATACGCTTGGGGTTATCTTTACAGAAATTTTAGGTAGTTTGAAATAGAAATTAGAAGATCCCTTCTACCTTAAGGTGGAGGGGGTTTCTTAATATTATTTTTTGATATATATTGCTAAATATGTTCCCATAATTCATTCTATTGTATTGAGAATAATGTCATCTATATCAAAAAAAGGCTTATAAAAGGAACTTGTATTTGAGGTGGGTTTATTAACCAATTTTATATATAGCATGAATGAAAATGAGATAAATAAAACAATATTCCCTATTATGTTTTTAAAAATAAATTGAGCAGGTCCTTGTAAAAATAAAGAATAGACACCTAAAGGTGCCTTTCGCCGACTTAAATTAATTTTAATATTATCGATCTAAGTTTAAAAGCTGTAGGGATTTTTTCTGTGGGTTTTGTAAGTAGTTTTTACGAAATTATGAGTGTTTTTTATTTTGTAATTCAATAAGTTCATCTGGTAGCATTTTTGTATAATATTCTTTTTCTGTTAGTTCAAATATAAATAATGCTTTTTTCCAGTTATAAATAACCTCTTCTACATTATGTTGTTTCATTTTTAATAAACACTGACCTTTTAAATAGAATAGTTCACCTAGTAGGTATAAAGTATTTAGATTAATTGCTAATTTAATACCTTTATCAATGTACTTTATTGCCTCTTCATATTGATATGTGAAGTCGAAACATTTTGCTAAATTTAACATGAGTTTTAATTTAATTTCTTTATCTCTAGGAAAATCTAGCTTATTAAAATTAGTTAAACATTTTTTGAATATATTAATACTTTTTTCATATTCTTTATTTTCCGCATAAAATATAGCCATTGTTTGCATAATATCTATTTCTCTTTCTGATAAAAAATCAGAATTAGTTAAAGTCAGTTTTAATGCATTATTTAAAAAATCTAAAGCAGTTTTTATTGATTTATCCACCATAAATATAGCAATTGCTTCATGCCATATTAGAAATTGTTTCTCATCTTTTGTTTGAAAATTATTTAAGTTTTTCTCTTTTTTTACTATTTCATAAAGTTCTTTATATTGTTTTTGTTTTAAGCAATCTTTTATTACGTATTTTACATTTTCTACATATTTTAATCTTTTGTTTTGAGTTAGTGCAAATATGTTATTTGGATCAATACCAAGTCTTTCTGATAATTGATATAACAATATACTAGATGGATAAATCATACCTTTTTCAATCTTGCTAATTTGACTTTGTGAACATATTCCATAACATAATTCGGATTGTGATATATTTTTTTTAATTCTAAGTTCTTTAATGGTAATACCCAAATCGTTAAATTCCATTTTTCCACCTACTATTTAGCACTTTATTAATATAAGAACATTCTCTAACCTTAATGTAATGTAAAATTAATATAGTTGCAATTATTGTTTTAAAGGGCTTATCGTTTCTATAAGATGGTGAGATTTTTTTATGTACAAAAAAGACACCCTAAGGTGCCTTACGCCGACTTGAACCACATTCGTTTAATATAAACCTATCTGTATTTTCACATGCTTCTCTAATCCCTCTATTTTCCATTTGATAAAATGAAATCCCAATATTACCAATAATTAAATAAATATTTCTACATATTCAATATATTTACATAAATTACAAAAGTGATACATTTAAGTTGTAATCTATAAAAACTATTAAAGGGGGATTTATTATGTTCAAGAAATTAGTAGTAGGAGCGTTAGCAACAGGTGTTGCATTAACAGGAGGAATTGGTGCAGCTTCAGCTGATACACAAAAAGCTGTGAGCTCTCCGAAGCAAGCAACATGCTCAATTCCTTATGAGTATTCTAATGGTAAATTCAAAAGAACTCTTTATTACTCAAATGGAGTATATGCTAATAGTTTTAATGAAAATGTTTGTGGCGGGACGATTACGTGGTATTTAAAACATGTTCAACATGGAGTTGCTTTTTACGAAGGTAATTTAAAATAGTAGATTTTTTGAACCTCATTTATTGAGGTTCTTTTATTTTTAGTTTTTAAACTGATTCTCTATAAAAAAGACACCCTAAGGTGCCTTCTTACGATTTGCTCCATTGTAATATGGTATTGGATGCCAGTCCAATTATTATTTTACCACGTTAAATAGTTTCGGTTATTGAGAAAAAAGACAACTCATTATTTGAATGCAAAAAGTCCTAGGGGGACTAGGACTTTTTGCTAGAATGAATATGATTTAAAAAAGGACTTATATAACGTAACATATGAATGTTTCGTAAATGTATCAAAAAAGTGAACAAAATAGTTATTTTAAATAAAAAAAGCTCCGCGATAAAAGCTGCGGAGCTTCATAAGGTCGAGTTATGTCGTACTCACAAGGGATTTTAACATGAATGTTGTGGTAAAAATACCGGTAAATTTATCCTATAACCCCCCCGCTGATTAGAGTTTCACTTCATTCGAAGGAATTCATGTTTTATAAATTAGATTATGATAGTTGATATTCTCCATATTGACCAGAAAAGAACTAAAAATTCTAGTGAAATTCCAAGTGTTCGTTTCCTAGTTTTTTGAAATTCTTTTATTAAATAGCCAACAGCACTAATTGCTATAAGAATGAAAAGAATAAGTTCGAGTGTAACTGGCATTTTATCTACTCCTAATACATTGATTTGTCATATATAGATTATAGGATATTTTTACGGCTAGTGGTGAAAAAATTAATAAAACTATCTCTAATGGAGTTTTGTTTGAACTTCTAAAAGAATTTGTGAAAACCATTGTACGTAAAGTTTCTGCGTATGTTTTTAGGAAACAAATTTTAGAAAAAGATAACAAAAAAACCACTCCTCATCGCCGTCGGAAGCAAAAGGGTGGGGTTTGTAAAAAATAAATGAGCCCTAATGAATATAATGTACAAAAGAAAAGACACCCAAAGGTGCTTTACCCCGACTTGATAACAACATTTTATGTATTAAAGGTCATCAAAAAATGTTGTATTTGAAACACGTGACGTTCCATTAATATATTATAAACTAAATGTGATTATATATTGAATATAAAATTTAGAAAGTTGGTGGGAATAATAAAATGCATAAAATCCTTATTAAAAAAGAAGCCCTAGGATTAGGGGGCTAGGGCTTCCTGTGTTGGTATATCTCGCACGACATTATAAAAAGAAAAGAACTTAATGAAGATAACAGAGAAATGTTTCGTAAATGTATCAAAAAAGTGAACAAAATAGTTATTTTAAAAAGAAGAGCAACTAGCAAAAATTAGATACTGATGTATAAGAAAAGAATAGATTAAATAATTTAATATAAAAAATACAAGATATGCAATATTGCATATCTTGTATTTCATATTACATTGAACCCAATCATGCCTTGAATAGAGAGGATTTAAAAGAAATGTAATAATCTAAATTGTTTACCAATTAATATGGTAAATTATAGATAAATAAAGAAATTTATGTTAATGTACTTATGGTAATATGCTGTTAAAAAAAGGAAGAGGTGAAAAGTTTATATGTTTAAAAAAGGCGTATCATTGCTATTAATTCTCATTTTATCTATTTCTACATTTAGTATAGTAACTCACGCTGCTAGTAGTTCAGAATATGTGAATCAATCATTCTATGGGTATAAGGAGCCATCTTTTAATTCAGCTAAAACAAATGGCGAATCAGAGTATGGTGCTCAAAATGTAGGAGTCGTGGAAAAAAGAGATAATGGCTGGTGGAAGATTGAAACATGGGAAGGTCCAGTTTGGATTAACTTAAATGGGGAAGAACGTGTCATGGGAGATTTCTATGGATATGATGAACCTTCTCTCTCATCAAAGGTTGCGAATGCTGGAGCGAAGTACGGGCGACAAACATTTAGAATAGTAGATGGAACAACAGATGGTTGGCTTAAATTTAAGACGTGGGAAGGCGAAAAATGGATGAATCCTGCGGCTGAACAAATTACCGTCAACAAAACGATTTATGCATATAATGAGCCTTCATTTAATGCAAAGAAAGCAAATTATGGAGCACCATTTAACCCGCAAAATTGGGGAGTAGTAGAAAAAAAAGAAAATGGCTGGATGAAGGTAAGTACTTATGAAGGTTATAAGTGGATCAATCCAGATGGAGAAGAAAGATTCATAAACAAATCATTCTATGCGTATAACGAAGCTTCATTTAATGCAGCAAAAGCAAATGCTGGAGCATTATATAATCCACAGAATTTTAGAGTTGTGGATGGGACAACTAGTGGATGGTTAAAGGTTAAAACATGGGAAGGCGAGAAATGGCTGAATCTAGATGGAGAAGAAAGATTTATAAATAAATCATTCTATGCGTATAATGAACCTTCATTTAGTTCAGGAAAAGCAAACGCTGGAGCATTATATAGTCCACAGAACTTTAGAATAATAGATGGGACAACTAGTGGATGGTTGAAGATTAAAACATGGGAAGGCGACAAGTGGATTAATCTTAACCAAACAGATTCTGGTAATTCTGGAGTGGTTGACCTTGCTTTAAAACAATTAGGAAAACCATATGTATTTGGAAATAGTGGACCTAATTCATTTGATTGTAGCGGTTTTATTTATTATGTATTTAAAAATAATGGATACAATATTGGAAGAACAAGTGTAGCTGGATATTGGGGAATGGTTACAAAAATAAGTGATCCTCAACCAGGAGATTTAGTATTCTTACAGAATACATATAAAGCGGGTCCTTCTCATTTAGGAATATATTTAGGGAATGGTGAATATATTCATGCAGCTGACGAAACAACAGGTGTAATTAAAAGTAAGATAAATAGTTCATACACTCAAAAGCACTTCTTGGGGTATGCTAGATTTTCAAAATAATTAAATTGGATTCAATAAAAAGACAGTTATCTATTGAACTGCACCCCAATTGTTAGACACAGTCTAACAATTGGAGGTGTAGTTTTTTTATGACTAAATTTACTTCAG
>NZ_JBPWJX010000042.1:0-8554 GCF_051781745.1 Bacillus cereus group sp. Bce019 | reverse complement strand
ACACGGAAGTTAAGCTCTCTAGCGCCGATGGTAGTTGGGACCTTGTCCCTGTGAGAGTAGGACGTCGCCAAGCAACTTTAAGACGAGTCAGAATGACTCGTCTTTTTTGTATGCTTTCATACCTCTCTTAATTGCCTGTTTAACTCCTTCTAAATAGGCGAATCCATGCTTTTTATCTGGTTCTAAGTAAGTACCTTCTGCCCATTCATTCCACGCATTAATAAATAAAAACTCGCTGTTGTAAAGAGAATAGGTACGATGGATTTGCTTACTTAAATATATCGTGAACTTCTCAGGAGTAGAACCGAGGAAGATGCTGCTATTTAAGTCTTTGCGACGTGCTGTGTTGTCCCAGTCAACAAAGGCACCGGGAAATGTTTTTTTCTCTGGAGGAGATCGCTTTAGTATATACATCCAAACTTTATCATAATCCCAAGCGTTTATTTGTTTACCAGACTCATATATTGTCTTATTTATGTCTGGAGAGCTATCATGAGCAATTGTATAAAAAGGCTCGAATTGAATGCTAGCATCGAACCCATTTATATTAGGAAGTGGGAAGCTGTTTAATGTTTCTACAAAGTATATACCTTTCAAACCATTTTCTTGTGCGAGTGTATCCCAGTAATTAAGCATTTGCTCACAGTCAGGGATATGCCCAGGACGATAAATAATGAATAGTGGTTTATCATCTATACGAATATATCTTTCATCTTGGAAAGCTTGTAATAAATAGTCAAAGTGTTCTTTCCAATCCGATAACTCTCCATAATTTTGAGGCATTAATATATGGCTATCAAGACCATCCCAAGTTTTTGTCCACGGTTCATTTGCCCAAGAAAGGCAAAATGGAAAATCTGGTTCGCCCGTCTTAAGTACTTCATTAAAGGGTGTCTCCAATAGTCTTTTCCCTTTAAACCAGTAATGGTAATAACAAAAACCATATATGCCGTGTGTTTTGGCAATTTTTGCTTGCCATTTTCTTACGGATGGGTCCGTTAAGTCATAATAAAAATCTTGATAAGGTTCTCTAGGTTGATAATGTCCTGCAAATAAAGGTCGTGCACTTTTAGTATTTGTCCATTCAGTAAAACCTTTTCCCCACCATTTGTCATTTTCTTTTATTTGATGAAACTGCGGTAAGTAAAAAGCAATTATTTTCAAGGTATATCCTCCTTATGTTCTTTGTAGTTCAAAGTGGGGGGAAGTTACTTTTGATTTTTTGAATCGAGTTTAAAGCGCTAGATCGATTATTTACTTACTATTTTGTTGTGCTTCATATTGAATTCGTTTTTACAGTTTGCTCGATAGAGGAATCTTGTATGATTTAATATATGGCTGAGATGAAAAGTGATTTTCATTATAAAATTATGCGCATTACCATGTAGGAAAAGAGTTAATCTTTTTGGAGAACAAATAGGGCTTGGGGTAATCGGCTTGCGTCATCAAAAAAGTCCCGTAGCTTTAAATACTTCTCATAGTGATTTTTAATATAAGTTCTAGGTATAACCGTTTCTCCGTAGAAGCTACTATTTCTAACATCTCCCGCTCCTGTAGGACTGTGGACAAAATTACCGCTTTCATAATCCGAGATGGCCCGATTTATATCTGGAAAAGCTTGTGATAAAGTTTTATGCCAACCCGTTTGAATGAATTCAGGGTGTTCCTTGAATTGTTGACAGTAATCGAGAAAATAGCGCGCTTGTGTTGTGGCTATGAAGATGCCACCTGGACGAAGAATTCTTGAAAATTCTTTTATCCAATGTTCTGCAGTTTCTTCGGATAAATGTGAGAATACAGAATAAGCGAATATGATGTCTAATGAATTGTCACTAATAAATTCTACAGGAGGTTGTGGATTGGCTGTTTTATATATTCCTCTTCCTAACGTTTCATTGCAAATGTTAATCATTGCGGGATCTACATCAATACCAAGTAAATTTTCATCACGAACATCTTTGAAAAAAAAGCGTATAATTCTTCCCCATCCGCAACCAAAGTCTAAAATTTTACGTTCTTTATTCAAGGGAACACCTAAATTTTGGGCATATGTTTTTACATGGCTATAAAACAAATATGCTTCATAAAGAGCATGTTCATAGGAAGCTCCTACAAACTGTTGTTGAATTTCTTCAGAGGGGAACATAGGTACTGGGATGCCATTTATCTTTGTTTGCGAGCAACTTTGTATAAATAGATTTAGAAGTTCAACGTCAGAAAGAGGACTAACAAGGTTATCAAAATCATTTCCTAACTTAAAGTTATTCATTTGTTAACCTCCAAATTATATAATGCCTAAAAATTATATTTATGTTTTTTACTAATAAAAACATGTAGAAATTCAGCATCTAATCCTAGTGATCTATCCTTTTGTAAATAAACAATTGTATACATATTTGCATGTGTATAAATATATTCAATCATATCTTGGCCCCAATCAAATGTTACTAAAGCCCCCTTCTCATCAATAGGATTTCCATGATAAATTGGCTCTTCCATATACTCAATTCCTTCTTTATTGTTTCTTGCTCTTTGTAAAGTCTTTGGGAGTGTATGGTACCAAGGGACGGTAAACACATGAGCGCCATCAGGCTTTAAGACACGTTCTATTTCTTTAAAGGCTTTCCCTGGCTCCATTACGTGTTCAAAGACATCTTGCGTAATGAATAAATCAAAAGATTCATTTTGAAAAGTCATGTTTTCTAAATTCTCACATCTAATTCCTTGAAAGTATTGACCGAGAGGATAGTTTTTAAAGTATTGAGAATATGTATAGTTTTTACAGTTTTTCATCAGTAGTTGAGTTGTAATCCCTCCTGGTGAGGACTCGTGGATATGATAGGAACCCCATTTTGGAAAAAATGTATTTAAGACATGAACTAAAGCTCGTTGCCTCGGTATAGAGTGGCATGTAGAACATAAATAGTGATCTCTAAGCCAATCATTATGCTCTATAAATGTAGCTTCCTTCTCACAAATAACGCAGTAGCCATTATTGTGCTTCAAATTACCTTCCACATGACATCCCTCCTGTATAAAATGCAATGTATATCCCCCAGTATTTTCATGGCAGTAATGCTCTCAAACCAAAATCCGGCTGGAGCAAAAAAGTTAGGTGGGAGATGAACTGCCCGTAAATGCCCTAACTTTATGGATAGTATCAGACACATGTGAAACTAAAGAGAGTGGGTAGAAATTAGGGAAACCATAAAAGTAAGATTGGTAGAAGGGAATAATTAGCGGGGAGAACCCAACGCTAATTAAAGTTTCACTTTATGCTATGCGATACATTTGCTTTTATTCATTGAAAAACGTAGGGGTTTAAAATATCCCTTTCGTGTATGGATACATTTCAAAGTCCTTTGCATATATTTCTGTAACTAGATCCATTGTTTCTTTGTCATAAAAGCTTGCGTATGTTGGAAATCGGGGAAAGGCTTCATCTGTAATGCTAAGTTCTGCATAGCTTCCTGTATAAACCATCTTGTGAGCGCGATGATGACCTGAACTTGTAAGTTTGGTTAGGTCAGATTTAATCAAACCGTATTCGTTTTCTATTTTGGGAATTTGCTTATTAAAATCTTCTAAAGGTATATAGCGTTGGATAAAGGCTTCTTCACCTTGGACGTATTGTTGACTAAAGTGCATATCTATTACTTGGGAATTGGAACCAAGTGCTTGAACGTAATATAAAAATTGTTTGAATGATATTCCTTGTTTACTATGCTTGTCATTATAAAAACACTTTCGGATACTATTCCATTGAGGACTAGCATAAGGATTGTCAGCAAGTAATAAAAATGAGCTAACGGCCCTCTTATAGGGATTTCGTACGAGTTTACAAACATGTTTTTTTGCTTCTAGAAGACCGTTATGTACCGCTTGTATATAATTGGGGTTATTTTTATATACCCAGAATTCATAGTAATGAATAAAATCATTGTATTTCTTTGCTTCAGGAAATAATCCAATTTGAAAGAAGAACCAATTAGCTAATGCGGTACATCCGCTTCTATGACTCCAAAATAATATAAGGGGAAAATCCTTATGGAAATGCGGAATTCGATCTTTATGTAGAATGATGTACTCTAAAAACTTTTGATTTATATTTTTCATGAGTTTAACACTCCTTTTTTAAGGGTATAGAAGAGAATTTTTTATTAATCCAATATATTCATGAGAATGAGTAAATATTATGAGTGTATTTTGCTTTCGTCTTAAATAAGAAAGCGATTCTAAAAGGGAAATATAAAATAAAGATAATGAAAATGTATAAGAGGCATACAATTATAAGAAAAGAAGTAATAAAAGTGTCCAAGTTCATTTATTTGTATTTCTAGGTGTGATAAGCAAAAATTTTATTATTAGAGAGGATATTATGGGGAAGAATAATTATTTAATAGTAGGTGGAAATAGTTTCATTGGTATTAACCTCGCATTAGGTTTATTGAAACAAGGTCAAAATGTAAAAGTATTTTCCAGGCATATAAATAATTTCCCTCAAAATCTTATAAGTGATGTTGAATTTATTAAAGGTGATTTAGCAAATGTTGAAGATATATATAAGGCTTTAGTAAATGTGGATATTATTATTTATTTAGCTGCAACGTCTAATGTAACAACTTCAATTGAAGATGTTTTTGGAGATAGGAACAGTAGCTTTTTTTTTCTTAATTTCATGGAAACTGTTAAACGTTTCCCTATTAAAAAAATTGTATTAGCATCCTCTGGAGGCACAGTTTATGGTGAACCAGAATATTTACCTATTGATGAGAAACATCCATTAAAACCACTATCTCCTTATGGAATAACAAAAGTGTCGCTTGAAAATTATTTGTACTTTTATAAGAAAAAGTATGGAATGGACTATGTTGTATGTAGATATTCTAATCCATATGGAAAATATCAAAACCCGTTAAAGAAAGTTGGAGCAATAAACTGTTTTTTGTATCAGCATCTCAGTAATGAAAAGATTAATATATATGGGGATCCACAAGAGATTATTCGAGATTATATTTATATCGATGATTTAGTGGAAATCACTATACAACTATCACAATTAAATCGCTTGAAATCTTGTGTGTATAACATAGGCAGCGGCAAGGGTCTCTCTTTAAAACGAATTATAGTAGAATTGGAGAAATTAACAGAAAGAAAAGTGGACTTTATCTGCTATAAACAAAAGCAAGAAAATGTTCAAAAAATCATTTTAAATATAGATAGGGTAAGACGAGAATGTAATTGGGAACCGAAAGTGGATTTCAAAAGTGGAATTAGATTAAATAAGCTATGGATTGAAGAGTTCTTATATAGTAAAAAATAATAAACCATGCCCTACTTCTGTATAAGTAGAGCATGGTTTATTATTTTATTTCTTTTTGTATTACCCAAAGGTCTTGATGTTCCCACCAAAAACCTTCAGTATATTTTTTGATGATAGGATTATAAGGTAATAATTTAATTTTGTCACATACGTAAGAGGGACTAACGATCGTTTGCCCGTATTGATGCACATCTAAATCCAGTTGTTCACTAGAGGGAAGAAACCAATAACCCTGTTTATTTAAATCTGGAAACCCGAAGTATTTTTTGCTTTGATAGCCATGGGTTGTGAAAATGAATAAACCACCAGGTGAAACAGCGTTATACAATGTTTGCAGCCAACGAAACCAAGTTGTATCAGGCATATGAGAAAAAAAGGATAGACAAAAAACGATATCATACGTAGACGATAATTTTACTTGTTCAGGCTCAGGGTGAGATAAGATAGATGAAATATTTAGTGTGCGTTCAATAAAACTAATAGCCTCTTCATGTATATCACAGGTAGTTATATGTAAGTTCGTTTGTAAGTTTAATAAATGGCGTGTTACGCAGCCATATCCGGATGCGAATTCTAATAATTTTATTGGAGTGTCTACAGGAGGATAAAAGGAAGTCATTAAATCTAAGAGTGTTTCTGCTGATTTTCTTCCATCTTTAAAATAATAATCTATTGCTTCTTTTTTAGACGGAAAGACTGGATTCGTGACTAGGAATTGAAAGATATGATCCTCCGGATGGATACTTGCATTTACATTGTAGTTCTGTGCAATTTGAGAAATCAAATCTTTATTTGCCTCTATAAATTCTTTCAAAGAGTAACCCTCCTTAAATAATAGTAATGTCTTACAAGAGATACTGATGATAAAGAAAATATATAATTAAATCTTCAAATATGCTTTAAGATACTTTCGATATGCGTACATTTTCTTTTTTGAAATGTCGTCGATAGTAAAGGTTTCTTTAATGAAATTCTGCATTTGTACAACTTCACTGTAATGGGAATATGAATCTTCTGCTCTCGTTACACTATTTGTATGTCGTCTATGATAGTTTAGAGGTTTTGGATTGAAATAAATGTTCCCCTCTTTAAGGATAGAAACATAGAAAAACCAATCACCGGCTATTTTAAACTGTTCCAATTGTTTTGCTGTTGTTTTTATATCTATGTTTTTAAAAACTACACTTGAGACATTAGGTATGGTGTTTTTGATAAGTAACGTATCTTGTATTTCATCTATCCCTTTTCGCACATAAGAACTCTGCCATTTTTCTTTATCAATATCATTTGTGTAATCTAAATAATGATTGGCCAATATATTTCCTTGTTCATCTATTTGTTTTGATTGTGTGTAGCTTAAGGCAACATCACTATCTATATGAAAACCTTGTATTACTTCTTCTAAAAATGTCTGATCACATAAGTCATCGGCCTCGGCAATCCAAATATAATCACCGGTTGCTGCAGTGACACCTTTTATCCATTGTTTAAATACAGAACCAGAGTTTTTATCATTAATAATCTGCTGAATTTTCAGGTGATGTTTATTTTCGTTTGAGAGCAGCTTTTCAAATATAGATACGCTATTGTCAGTAGAGGCATCGTCTAGGAAAATTAGTTCGTAAAGGGGATAGGTTTGATTTAATATTGATTTAACTCGTTCGGATAAGTATTTTTCGTAATTATAGTTCGGTACAATGACGCTTATTTTTTTATAATTATGCTCAAGCAAGTTTAATAATTGATAAATGTAATGAAGAAAGTTGAAATTTTTTTCAATAAGTTCTTGGCCAAAGGTCCCTTTTTGTAATCGTAAATCTTCATCCCCGATAAATTCGTATATTTTTTCCAGCATCATCGGTAAGTTTAAATAGTCTACTAATGCGCCAGTTTGTTCCGTAACAACATCTTCAAAACCTCCAGCGTTTTTAAACCCTATAACAGGGAGTTTTGTATCTAATGCTTCTAAAACCACGTTTGGGAAAGGATCTTCTCTTGAAGTTAATAAATATAAATCAGCCCCAGCGTTATATAAACCGATATCTGGAGTAGGATCCACTAATGTAAAATGTGCTGTATATCTTGGTGATAGCGTGTTTAAAAAATGAACATCTGTTTTCCCAACCCAGATAAAATGAATATTTTTATGAATCTTTCTTACTGAGTAAGCAATAAGTGAGAATAAATCTATCCCTTTTCGATGATCAGCGAAGCCTACCCCCAAAATGATTTTGCTATCTAGAGGCAGGTTGTGTTTTTTTCGTAATTCGTTTCTCGCTTTTGCAATATTGTTCTTATAAGGATTGTGGTTAAACAAACCTTGAGGGAGGATGTGGCACTTTTGATGATCTAATTGGGTGATTGTACGGAACTTTTCATACACGTATTGTGAAGGGAAGACAATTTTGTGAGCAGACTCGGCAATTTTTCTCGCTTTTCCCTCAGCAGAGTACTGTTGTATTAAATGCGGCAATTCATGTATTAATGAAATAACTTTTATATTATGTTTAGCTAGTAATGCAACTATGTCACCACTTATGACGGTACTACATATGGCGATGGTATAGTCTTGTGTTAATAACTTTTTTATTAATGATTCGATCTTTTCGTTCGTTGGGTAGTCTTCCTCTAGGCAATAAACAGGACCATACTTTTGAAAGTCGTGGATTAAAATGCCCGTTCCAATAGAAATAATTGCGACGGAGTAATGAAAGTTTTCTTTGAGAGCTTTAATAGTATGTAAAGAAAGCAGCTGTGCTCCGTGGAAATGGGCATCATGGGATACATAAATGATTTTCTTATTAACATGCATTTCATAACGCCTCCTAAGGTTAATTAGATTTTTAGTAAATGTATGGTGTATTTATAATTTCTAGAGAGAAGTCTAAATAAAAAAGCTACTTTTAATATATATTTGTTTGGCTTGATATTCATTCTTTAGAAAGTATAAACTGTCGATTATGAAAGGGACTGTGCTAGTTTATTAATCTTTAGGGAAGAAGTATAAAAATACCCTTCATAATTTATAAAATAAAAAGGATAAAAGGTATTGACGATTAGAGTATAGAGGTGTAATATAGAACAAGTCGCCGATGACAATAACGTCGAAAGCGACGAACGAAATGAAAAACTTAGTTGACATTGAAAGATGAAAATGTTAACATAAGGAAGTCGCAAATGAGCGACTAAGTAGTTCTTTGAAAACTGAACGAAACAAACAACGTGAAACGT
>NZ_JBPWJX010000041.1:0-11919 GCF_051781745.1 Bacillus cereus group sp. Bce019 | reverse complement strand
CATTTTTCTCTCATTATACAAGAAATACCCTATAGACTAGACTTTTTTTAAGTGTCTATTCTATAGGGTACATTGTACAAGCAGCCCATCCTTTTATTTCGATATCATATCAATCCACATCTTAATAGCAGTGCCGACAATTAAAATCGATAACATATATTGTAGTACTTTTTGATTTATCCTCTTCCCGACTCGCGCTCCAAGTGGCGCAGCAAATATACTTGCAACCGCAATAATTAGAGCTGGAATGATAACTACTTGTCCAGTAATCACTTTTCCAGTCGTAATCCCTACTGAGGAAATAAACGTAATAGCGATAGATGTCGCTATCGTCATGCGCAATGGTAATTTTAAAATAACTAGCATAATAGGAACTAAAAGAAACGCACCTCCAGCTCCAATAATGCCCGAAACACCTCCTACAATAAACGCTAACACACTTGCTAACCATTTATTATACTTAACTGCTCCACTATTATTTTTCTTCGGTACAAACATCATCATAGCTGCAATGGTCGCCAATACTGTATAAACAACATTTACAGCGTGTTCATCTAATAGATTTGCACTAAAACTTCCTAAAAAACTTCCTATTAATATACTAGCTCCCATATACACAACTAACATTTTATTCATATCAGTACTTTTCCGATATGCCCAGGCACCTGCAAAAGTTGCAAAGAATACTTGTACCGCTGTAATACCGCTCACTTCATGTGACGTATAGCCAGTAGATCCTAACAATACTGGAATATATAAGATCATCGGATAATTAATAATTGCACCGCCAATTCCAACCATTCCTGATATAAACGATCCTATAAACCCAATTATAAAAATTAATAATACTAAACTCACCTTACATCCCCCTCCTTCTAAAAAGAAGGTGATTTAAATGAATAAGTTCACATTCCCATCCGAAGCATCTGCTAAATATGCCCCTACACCTGCAAACTCTACCCCTTCCATAATCTCTTCCTCTTTTAACCCTAATAAATCTACTGTCATTTGACAAGCGACAAGTTTAATCCCCTGTTCTTTTGCCAAATCAATTAAATCTGGCAAAGGCATTGCATTATGTTTTTTCATAATGCCTTTAATCATCTTTGGTCCCATACCTGCAAAATTCATTTTGGATAACCCCATCTTATCAGCACCGCGTGGCATCATTCTTCCAAATACTTTTTCTATAAATGTTTTCTTTACATTCACATGTTCATCTTTCCTTAAAGCATTTAATCCCCAGAAAGTATGAAAAATAGTAACCTCTTGATCATACGCCGCTGCACCATTTGCAATAATATAAGCAGCCATTGCTTTATCGTAATCTCCGCTAAATAAAACGATTGTTGTTTTCTTCTGTTGTTCCATATTGTTCTCCCTCCAATTACCTATAGGGGTATTTTTTATAAAAATTGTTTCTCCCTATTCTACTTTTCCTTCCCAAGCTAACATACCACCTACCACATTGATTACTTGAAAACCGTAACTTTCTAAAAATTGAACAGCTCTTGCACTTCTCCCGCCTGAACGACAAACGATAATATATTCCTGATTTTTATTTAATTCATGCATACGAAACTCTAATAGTCCTAGTGGAATATTACATGCTTCTGGAATTTTCCCTTCAGCTACTTCTTCTACTTCACGTACATCCACAATATTTACCGCTTCTTTACGCAACAATTTTTCTTCTAATTCTTTTGTAGTCATTTCTTTCATTTTAAATTTCCTCCTCACAAACCATTCATACCACCTGAAACGTTTATTACTTGCTGAAACCCTAGTTTTTTCAATACCTTTGCTGCTTGCTTACTTCTCATTCCACTTTGGCAAATAACGATTACTTCCTTATTCTTATCTAATTGATTCGCCTTACTTGCTAGATCATTTAGAGGGATATTTTGAAAGCCTTTCATATGATTCCCTCTATATTCACCTACTGTACGGACATCAATAAAATACTTCCCCTTTTTCCCCACTATACTTTTCAATTCTTTTCCATTTATATTTTGAACACCTTTCACTGGTAAAAATCGTGAAATAACAAACCATGCAGCAAGTACAATGAAAAGTGTACTTAATATTGTGTTCATATAACCAACCTCTCTATATTTACAAAACTATTGCTTCACTACGCCTTCCTAATCCAAAACTTCAGCACATCGCCTTCTTCTTCAAGCTTTACGATGTCATGGCCACATTTATTTGCCCACGCTGGAATATCATTAACTGACCCTTTATCTGTTACATGTATTTCTAACAATTCTCCAGTTTGTAGAGCATCCATTGCTCTCTTTGTTCTTACAATCGGCATTGGACATGCTAAACCTTTCGCATCTAACACTTGTTTTATATTCATCATCAATTCCTCCATTTTTTATTTATTTCATTATTCGTGCACTGCACAACGATTTGGACCAATCTCCATTTCACGCTCTTTATCCACACTTGGGTGAATTTTACCCATATTGGTTTGACGAATTTCTTCATATGCATTTGGCTGAGGTGGTAAGTTTTCTGTTACAACTTTACGGAACTCTCCCTCATCCTCAATATTTAATCCTGCATTATGCTCAAATAAATCTTTTAATTTTGCACTAACAATACCACTTTCGTTCATTTCACTTATTTTTGAATAATGAGCTGGTAACACAACTAAATTTTGAGATAGCTCTTTATATCGGCTATACAAAGTATTACGTAAATCACTTACCCAATCTTCAGCCTTACCAGCAAGATCTGGACGCCCGATTGAATCTACAAATAAAATATCGCCTGATAATAAATAAGAATCATCTACAATAAATGACGTACTTCCAATCGTATGCCCTGGTGAGTATAACGCGTCAATTTCAATTTTAGTACCCCCTACCGTAATAACAGATCCTTCAACAAGCGGTTCGTATGAGAAAACAACTTCCTCTGCATCTTTTGGTGGTAACCAATACGTACCACCTACCTTTTCCGCTAACTTACGTCCTCCGGAAATATGGTCTGCATGTAAATGTGTATCCATTACATTCGTAATCGTAACGCCATGCTCTTTCGCAAATTCTTCATATGCCTCGGCTGTTCTTACTGCATCAATAACTGCTGCTTCACCATTTGAAACGACCATATAAGATAAACAGCCTTTTCCAAGGCGGTTAAACTGATACATACTTCCACCATTTTTTAAATCTCCAACTTTTATAGGCTTTACATATTCACTCCAAGCCTTCATGCCACCAGCTAAATAATAAATATTTTCTAATCCAGCCTCTGTTAATTGCTCTGCCACAAATATAGAAGACCCTTCTTTTGCACATACTACTAAAACATCTTTATCTTTAGGTAATTCACTTACAATATGATCTACACCATCTAACAAGTCAAAGTAAGGTCTATTAATAGAAGAAACTTGTTTCCCTTCAATTTTCCAATCTTCATAATCCGCCTCATTACGAACATCTAAAATGAATAACTCTCCGAATAAAACTTTCTCTGCAACATCTTTTGCTTGTAACGGTTTAACATTCATCTTATTACCCCCATAGGTATATTTTTATTCAAAAAAATTTATTTCTCTATATTCCCTTGCCACTCTAACATGCCTGGAATGACATTTTTCACATTTGCATAACCTTTCTCTTTCAACATGTGGCAAGCTATATCACTGCGATTACCAGTTCGACAAACAACATAAATTTGCTTCGTCTCATCTAACACTGCGCTGTATAATTCACCTAATGGCATCGAAATGGCGGATGGAATATGGCCAAAAGCAAATTCCGCTGCTTCGCGAACATCTAATACAATACACTCTTCACCATTTAATAGTATCTCTTCCAATTCCGAATTCGTAATTGTATGAGGATATTTCACAACTTCATTCACTTCATGCTCGTTTGCTTTCCTAACATAATGCACCAATACATCACCCTCTTGTTTTGTCCCGATATATTGATGTCCTACTTTACTCGCCCAACTTTTTATATCTACCGTAGAACCTTTATCTGTTGCCTTAACTTCAATCACTTGCCCTGGTGCTAATCCTTCTATCGCCTTCTTCGTTTTCACAATCGGCATCGGACAAGCCAACCCTTTACAATCTAAACTCATATCCACTTTTATACTCATAATCGATTCCTCCACAATTTATATACATATACCTGTAGGGGTATATTAAAATGTTTTTGAAAATCTGTCAACACTTACGTTTGACAGATTATCGGCTTTTTACAAGTAATTGAACAGCTTCTTTAATTAACTCTTCATTTGAACCATTACCACTTTCAAACTGTTCACGCAAACATTGCTCTAAATTCGTTCCAACAACGAGTCCAATTGTACGATCAAGTGCAGAACGAGATGCCGTTAACTGTGTAATAACCTCTCGGCAATCTTTTCCTTCTTCCATCATACGAAGCACACCACGAACTTGACCTTCAATACGTTTCAATCTATTTTTCATATCTTGATTATATTCCATCCTATAATCACCTCATTACCATTATGTCACTATTTATAACCTATGACAATATATTATACCCTATAGGGTATTTTGTAAACCCCTACTTTTATTTTTCGCCTTATATGTTCGCAAAACAAAAAGTAAAACCTTAATCTATAGGTTTTCACCTTCCACTAAATCTTGAAATAGAAAATGAAAAATATCAATATACAACACGTTCTGGCAATACTGTCCCATACAATTTAAAACCACCATCTACATTCTTTACCTTATATCCTTTTTCCATTAACATACGCGCTGCAACATACCCTCTCATACCAAGTTGACAAGTGATATATATTTCTTTGTCCATTGGCACTTCATCCAATCTATCACGTAATTCATCTAACGGAATATTAATAGAGCCTTTAATCATTCCTTGTTTTAGTTCATTGGGCTCCCGAACATCTATAATATATCCACCATTGTCAACAATACGATCTATTTCATGCCATTGTACCGTTTCCACAAAACCATCTACTATATTACTTGCGGCATACCCCACCATGTTTACTGGATCTTTTGCAGAAGAATACGGCGGGGCATATGATAATTCTAAATCCGGTAAATCGATTACAGTTAAGTTTGCCTTCATTGCCGTCGCGATAACATCGATACGCTTATCTACTCCATCACGCCCTAAAGCCTGTGCTCCGTAAATTTTTCCGCTTTCTTTATTAAAAATTAATTTTATTAGCACTGGCGTAGCATTCGGATAGTATCCTGCATGAGAATTTGCCTGTACATGTACTACCTCATAGGGTATATTTAATCGTTTTAATATTTTCTCATTTACTCCAGTCGAAGCAACTGTTAAATCAAAAACTTTAGCCACAGAAGTTCCCATCGTACCTTTATATAAAGACTCCGTATGCCCATGAATAATATCTGCTAACATGCGACCTTGACGATTAGCTGGCCACGCTAAAGGAATCATCGTTTCTGTTTCTGTAACAAAATCTTTCACTTCAATCGCATCACCAATTGCATATACATATGGGTCAGATGTTTGAAATTTCTTATTTACCTTTATCGTTCCTTTAACTCCTAATGCTAATCCTGCATCTTTCGCTAAACTACTCTCTGGTTGTACACCAATTGCTAAAATAATCATATCTGTTTTTATAACTGAGCCACTTTTTAAACGTACAACAGTCCCATTCTCTTCTAACGCATCTACACCATCTTCAAAAACAAGCTCAACATTGTGCACCTTCATATGCTCATGTACATATGCCGCCATTTCGTAATCAATTGGTGGCATCACTTGATTTGCCATCTCTACAAGAGTAACCTCAATCCCGCGTTCTCTTAAATTCTCAACCATTTCCACTCCAATAAATCCTCCACCAATAACCGTCACATGATGTGGTTTCTTCTCATCAATATACGCTTTTATACGATCTGTATCAGGTACATTTCGTAACGTAAACAACGCCTTCGCTTCTTCAATGCCCGGAATAGGTGGAACAATTGGTTTCGCCCCTGGTGAAAGAATCAAAACATCATATTCCTCGTTATATGTTTCATTTGTAGTTACATTCTTTATCGTAATTGTTTTCTCTTCTTTATTAACCTTTACCACTTCACTCAATACACGTATATCTAAATTAAAACGTTTTGACATCCTTTCAACAGTTTGTACTAATAACTTTTGTCTTTCTGTAATGACACCGCCAATATAATATGGCAATCCACAGTTTGCGAACGAAATGTATTCACCGCGTTCAAACATAATAATTTCATCTTCCTCACTTAAACGACGAAGCCTTGCAGCTACTGATGCCCCGCCAGCAACTCCGCCTACTACTATAATTTTTCTAGACATATTTCGAACCTCCATATTATTTATTATTAATTTTCTTATGCATCACAAAACCTATACCCGTATGAGTATATAATAGAGTGTAAAAATTTTAATTTCAATCAATATGTCTTTCTTTCACAAATTTGAAACAAATAAAAAAGAACTTAAATATCTCCAAGTTCTTTTACGTATAGTTCTATAACTTTCTGTACGATTAAACCAATGTATAAATACGTGTTTTTAATAACTGAAATACACCTGTATTTAAATTTTCAAAATCAATAGCTTCTTCACATAAGGTTAGATCCATTCCACGTAAAATTCTTTAATGCCACAACCTGAGAAAACGAATCCCAATGGACTCTTTTTCTACAATGATATATTTATTTTTTTCGTTGCACCTCTATCATTAATCATAACCATCTGCGTCTCGTTATTTGGTAAAAATACGATATATTTTCCCGTTCTCACATTCCTCCAAATAACTTTTCCTTCTTCGTCTGTTTTTCCTATTGAGATCCCAATTTCTTTACTGGGTTCAGGTGATTCGTCTTTCATAAGTATAATTTCAAAATCTTTTATTGGCTGTTTTTCTTTATTTTTCACGTAAAAAGTTACAGAATTAACAACCTTACTAAACTTCTTTTCATTATTTGCTATAGAACTAGACATTATGATTATGACCAATGCACAACATAAAATCCATATAAACTTACTATATTTATTCAGACCATTTTTTAAGTTTATTACATACATTGTCTGTTATTCGATTTCCAAAAAGGATCCGACTCTTCCCCATCATGTTTTCGCCCTTCAAATGAAGGCGAAACAAGATCTTCTCCCCTTCGATCATTACTATACAAAGATTGTTCTTGAAAAAGTACACGCTCTCCCTCATTTGAAACTGATGTCCACGGTACATCTTCTGCATACACCTTTTGATTCACCAAAAATACTATACAAAAAAAGATAAAAAGAACACCAAAACTATAAAGAGCCAACCTACATCTTATAGAAATAAAGCTATCCAACATAACTTACCTCCTATACAAATGATAGCGAACAATTGAAGATCCCTTTATAAATTCTAGTTTTTCTTTTTTTAGAAGTCAATGTAATTAATAATAATAATCATTATTAATTACATTGACTTAACAAAATCACACAATTAGTCATATTCTTTACTCCGCGTTCAAAAATCTGTCTCATTAAAGGTTCACTTTATTACATAAACTCGTAACCTTCTTCACAATCAGCTCCGCAGTAGTTTCCTCCGGTGGCAACAATAAATTCGTAACCGGTCCATACACAACATGGCTTAATTCCACTTCATACCCACCATATGAGAATTCTTCCTTTGTTGGTAAATAACCAATATATCCATTCGTATATCCACCAAAGAAAGCTAATTCATTTTGAAAATTCTCTTTCACTTCTAATGCCGTTTCCGAAAAAGGTTCCATCGGTAAACCTGAAAACATACCATCATTAACTTGAAACAATTGCACTTCTAAATCAATACTTAACCGCCGAATACCTTGCTCATATTTCTCTAAAACGATAGTAAGCCATTCATCCGTATTCACGCCCCACTGCTTCTCGGCTAATTGAGCCATACTTCGTATCTCATCAATTTCAGGAATATCTTTCAACTTCATTTGCATCATACTTGAAACTGTCCTTAAATTTACAATTGGGCTATATGTAACTGTTGGTAACATCGTTAATACATGTCCACTAAGTATGTAAGCCATTTGTTTTAACGCTTCGCTTGAACCGCGATACTTCGCATTCACATTTCCAGCAGCACCTTGAACGATAATAACAGGGCAGTTCACTATCTGCTCTAGAATTTCTCTCGTCATTCCAGGATAATCCGCTGATAATTCATCACTATTTCCTTTTAAAACATTCGGATGCGCAGTACAAAATACTAAAATCCCAGATAACTCCTTCGTTTCAGCATCTCTTATTGCTAACATGCCAATTCGGTTATCTACAACACCTTCTATATTTGTTCCCATCTTCGCTCTTCCATCACATGTTCTCTCTCTTCGATTTACCCCAATATCGCCTGTCGTAACACCCCAGCCAACTTCACATAGCTTCAAATTGTTATTCGCAGTAACAGCACCGTGTACTACATTATTTACTAAAATCGTTTTATACGACTGCACTAGCGGATCATCACCGACCGTTTCTGGACCAGAGTGTGTATGTGTATAAACAACCGTTATTCGCTCAAATGGTACACGAAGCCTACTTGCTACTCGCTCACGGATCATATTCGTATCTTCTACTAACATTCCAATATTATCAATACTTATAAACACAGTTTTCATTTCATCTTTTTCAAATACAAAAACCGTCCCATAAATACGCTCTTCAATATTATTTATTCCTGTCTCTCTATGATATCCAACAAAATCAATACCTATAGGCGGCGTAATATCCACCTTGCATACCCCTACTTTGCTCATTTGAATCGCTCCATTTCTCTATATAACTCCCCTTTTCAAGAATAGCATATTTTTCCTATTTTAAATAAAAAAGAACGGACACAGTATCCTATGTCCGTTCTTCCCCTCACACATACTTCCGATGCACCATCTTCCCATCATAAGAAAACACAACGCCCTTACTTTCCACAATAGACTCCATATGCACCGTTCTTCCCCATAGCTGATGAAGATATGGTAATACCTTTTCTAAGTATTTTAAATCGAGCTCGATTCCTTCGTAACTATGTTTAATGTATAATTCTCCGTTCTTTAAGTAGTCTCCATCTTCTACTACTAAGTACGGGAACCCACCATTTGTCCGCATATTTACGAGTTGATCACGCACATTTTCCCATTCTTTATCTATTACTTTATATTCTTTTCCTTGGCGCTGGAATAAGTACATATCTTCTCGCATAACAAGATCTTTATTTAAATAGTTTCTTAGGAATGATACGTCCCATTCAATTTCGCGTACTTCAAACATTTTGTCACGGCCAGATCCTGGTTTTACGCCTCGTCGCTTCATTTCTTCAGTCGGATTGTTGTACCGTTCTTCAATATCTTCAAAGATTTTAATACCGAGGTAGTATGGATTAATGCTTGTTTTTGATGGCTGTACAACACCTGCATTTAATTTCGCAAATTCAATTGCTTCATCAGATGTTAAGTCCATTTCACGAAGTATACGTTGATGCCAGTAGGACGCCCAGCCTTCGTTCATAATTTTTGTTTCAAGCTGTGGCCAAAAATATAACATTTCTTCGCGCATCATCGTTAATATATCACGCTGCCAATCTTCTAACTCACGGCTATATTCTTCAATAAAGAGAAGTAAATCTTTCTCTGGTTTTGGTGGAATTTTCTTCTTTTTACGCACATTGGAACGTTCCTGCTTTTTATTGCGATTATCTAAATTCCATAAATCATCGTATTGCGACACCTTTTTCTTTTCTACTTCTTCCTCTTCTAAATCATCAATACTCCATGCGAGCTTCGGACGCATAAGCGACGGATCAATATGCTCTTGAATGGCAAGTACGGCATCTAAAAATGTTTCTACCTCTGCTTTTCCGTACTTATGCTCATACGCTTTCACGCGGTCCGCTGTTGCCGCCATACTCTCCACCATATCTCGCTTCGTATTTGAAAAACGAATATTATTTTTGAAGAAGTCACAGTGTGCTAAAACGTGCGCTACAATTAATTTGTTTTGAATTAAAGAGTTCGTATCTAATAAAAAGGCGTAACATGGATCAGAGTTAATAACGAGTTCGTATATTTTACTAAGTCCTAAATCGTATTGTAATTTCATTCTGAAAAATTGTTTTCCAAAACTCCAATGTGAAAATCTCGTCGGCATCCCATATGCACCAAATGTATAAATAATTTCCGCTGGACATATTTCATAACGCATCGGATAAAAATCAAGCCCAAATCCAGTCGCAATTTCCGTAATTTCCGCAATCGCATATTGCAGTGCTTTATCGTCACTTGCTCTCATTATTTTCCCTCCTTACACTTTCCCTTAAGAAAGTGTATGTTGAAAAACAAGCTTTCATGAGGATTGATTGCATAATAAAAAGACACCCCCCGCAAAAACGAGAATGTCTCATCTATTAACCTTCAATAATCTCCATCTTCTCTGTAATCGGAGTACGAGCTTTTCCTTCTGGTGCTTTATCGAAATAGCCGATATGAAGAATTCCAACGATACGTTGGCCTCTTGTTAAACCGATTCCTTCTATAAATAATGGGTTGTAGTTTAATCCGCCTGATTTCCAAACGCAACCTAATCCACGTTCCCAAGCAAGAAGTTGGAAGTTTTGCATAAATGCACATGTTGCAGCGTAATCTTCGTCACGCTGAATTTGACGTGGATCTTCATTTATATATACAACGATTTGTGCAGGTGTGCTTAAAAAACGATCTGATAAAATTTTACCGCGTTTCGCTCTTTCTTCTTCTGTGAAAGAGTTTAATACTGCATCTACTAATTTCTTGCGGCCTTCTCCGATGTATAGTTTACAATTCCATGGTTCACGGTGCTTATGATTTGGTGCCCATGTTGCATCGTTTAATAGTTCAATTAATAAATCTTTTTCTACTGCTTTGTCTGTAAATGTACGAACAGAGCGTCTTTCTTTAATCACATTAGCGATGGAAGTATATGTAGTCATATTTATCTCTCCCTTATTTTTATCTATATGTATAAGTTTATCATTAGTATTGATATTGATTTTCAATTTCGATTATACCTTAGTTTTTTACTATTAATCAATGTTTTATGTTGGAAAACTTCTAAAAACGTCATTCCATGCTGTGAATAAAAAAACTTAACTTGTTCACAAGTATTTCACATTTTATGGAAATGATATGTGTACAGTTTTCTACATTATCCATCTAGGAGGAGTTTACATGTACAAAAAAATCGCTGTTTGTATGACTATGGCAGCATTATTATGCGGGATATCCACCTTCCCTATATCCGCTGCCACGCCAAAAGAAGTAACACTGCATCACCATAACCCAATTTCAGAAGAAGAAATGCAATCGCTAGAAAAACTCGGCTATAACAAACATGAAATTTGGAAAGCTGCTCATATTGCAAGAATTAGTAATAAAGAAATAAAAGATGTTTTAGCTTACTATAAGCAAAATAAATCTTGGGAGAAAACAGCCGAGCATTTCGGTATAGATCCAAGTAAGCTGAAAAAGCATCATATGAATAAAGAAACAAAGCAAGCACTGCTACAACAGCTGGCAACTATGCAAAAATCCACACCGGATCAGCTAAAGCAAAAAATGCAAGAATATAACATCAAATTGCGTCATCTTACTGTGTTAACAATCATCTCTCAAAAAAGCAATACCCCTCTTGATGATGTATTAAAAATGAAAAAAGATGGAATGGACATTAAACAAATTGCCGAAAAATTAAATGTAAAAAGAGAAGATATACGAGCGGAAATGATGAAATTAGTGAAGTCTATTAAAGAACAAAAAACAAATTAAAATGCTAAAAAGGAAGAGGCATTCTAATCTGTACCCTTTGTAAAGGACATTTTAAAAAAAGTTAGGCGGCATCAAGAAGATGATTTCTGTATTCGACAGGA
>NZ_JBPWJX010000040.1:0-13646 GCF_051781745.1 Bacillus cereus group sp. Bce019 | reverse complement strand
CTCCAGATAAAACAGTATTGAGTCCATCATATCAGATGGACTCTTTTTTTACTGTCTACCTATAGGGGATAATACCAGTCTCATCGTTGAGACTGGCTCTTTTTTTACTCTATTAAACTACTGAAAAATAACATAGTAAATGAAATTATATCAACGATTTTTCAAATATATCTATCGTAACCTACAATATATCAACGATTTTTCGAATATATCTATCGTAACTTATAATATATCAACGATTCGACAAGAGATATCGATTTACCGACAAATTTTGACGTTAAAAGTACTTTAATATTAAAAAGGCGGTCCAAAATTTGGAACGCCCCCTATCTTCCCTATTCCACACAAGTAAACTGCGTCCAAGCTCCTACATAATCTAGTAAGAATAACTCCTCTTCCGCAATTGTACCGACGATATTTTTCCGTTCATCTATCGGCATTTCTTTCAGAATGATTTGCAGTTCACCTTTATACTTACCAAATGAATTGTTTCCAATTACAACTTGCCCTCTTTCCTGCAGCACACTTTCACGCACTGGGAAGTCATAATCTTTGTACTTTTTACGTACTTCTGTAGAACGTACCATATACTCTGTTATGTCGCCGCGCCTTACGTGTAATTCTTGCAGCGTAGCTCTCTTCTCTACTTCAGTCGCTTCGTCTACAAAGTGCACTTTTAGCTGTAACATGTAGCGATTTAAGTTTCCTAGTTTCTCTAACTCTTCCTCACTCGCATAAGCATTTCCGATAATGACATCATCAATTAACCCTGTTGCCCATAAATGCTTCGCTTGTACTTCAATTGGTAAATTACGATGCTCTTCTAATGTACATAATCCATCGTTAATATCCCATGGACCGATGTTTGCGACATGTGATGTAATAAAGGCTGCACTGCGAATACCATGCTTTTTAAAGCGTTCACTACAGCGAATGAAATAATCGTATGGAAGACCAGTGAATTTTTGCGGATAAAAATTATGGCAACCAATTAAAGCTGATTTATTCGCTTGATGCGAAAGAATATTTTCTAAGTACGCAATATCGTTACTTACATTTAACTCAATTTTTAAACCGTACGGATTATTCGTCATTTTCGCTTCCGTTAATCCGTCAAAACCTACATCTAAACGAATACCGTCTGCGCCTAATTCTGCGAAAAATGATAGATCGCTATAACTAATACCAAGCTGATCAAACACAGCTGGAGCTACATCTAAAATAACTTCCATATTGTTATCTTTTGCGTGATTGATAATCTCTTTAAATTCAGCTACAATTTCTTCTTTCGGACGATTCACAGATAACAAACAAGTAAATATTCTTGAGAAACCGTGTCGTGCCGCTGCGGAAATATAAGCCATATCTTTTTCTTTCGTTGAATGTTCTGGATAAAGTGAAATTCCTAATTTACGCTCCATGCTTTTGCATCTCCTTCACACGTTGTATTAATGCCATGCTCGTAAATCTATATTTTGCAGATAAACACGTTGCACATAAAATTGTCGGTACAATAATTACGTACGGTGATTGCAATCCTAACATTACATATGCACCCATTGAACAACCGATAAATAAAACTGATACTAGTAGTAACACTAATAAAGATTTACTTTGTACCCATTTCGAATAATGGGCAATACACTGTCCGACCACAAATGTAATTAAGATGATAATTGCTCCGAGCATTCTGTTTTCTCCTCTCCTGCTAATTGTTGTTTCTCATACATTTTGAAGAATGGATAGTAAATAACGAATGAGATGACAAAGTTAACAAGTACAAGTACACCAGCCATAATTGTCCAGTCCGTACTAATTACCGCTGCAATTGGTGCTAACATCGTAAATGGCAGTTTCGCCATCATAAGTGGAATCATACCTGAAACAACTGCAAAATATGATACTGTCGTTGTCACTAACGGTGTAATAACGAACGGAATAATTAGAATTGGGTTCATTACAATCGGTGCCCCAAAAATAATTGGTTCGTTAATATTGAATAAACCTGGTACGAATGATAATCTACCTAACTCTTTTAGGAACTTAGATTTAGAGAACATAAACATAATTACTAAAGCTAACGTTGAGCCTGATCCGCCAATCCATACGAACCATTGAATAAATTGCTCTGTAAATAAGTTTGGTAACTGATGTGCATTTCCTGTAGCCGTGAATACTTCCATATTTTCAAGAATTGCTGAATCCCACATCGGACGAATAATTGGTCCTAAAATCGCTGGTCCATGTATACCGAATGACCAGAAAAACACGATTAAGAATACTGTTAATAAACCACCGAATAAATTATTTCCTACTAATACTGATTTTAATGGTGCGATTAAATATGTGATCGTTGTATTCACATCAAATTTCAAACCGTAGCGAATGCCCCAGAATAAAAGAATAACTGCTAATGTTGGAATTAATGCTGCAAACGAATTTGAAACTGCTGGTGGTACACTATCTGGTAATTTAATCGAGATATTATGCTTAATCATAAAATGATAAATTTCTACTGCAATTAATGCTGTAACAATTGCGCCGAATAAAGACGTTGCACTTAATGTTCCTACTGAAATATATCTCCCTGCATCAATAACACCTGGTACAGCTTTCGTAATTTGAATTGGTTCAACTGATGCTAGTAAAAAGGCGAGTACAGATAATAACCCTGCACTTAACTGATTGAGCTGATAAAAGTTCGCGAGCGAAGCCCCTACACCAAACGCTGCGTATAATGCCATTAGTCCTACTGTAAATCGAAATGGAATATCTAAAATATGACGAAACGGTGCGATCCATTCCATATATGCATCAATTGGTAAATTTAAAAAGATAACAAAAAATGATCCGACGATCGTTAACGGTAATGTAGAAATAACCCCGTTTCGAATTGCTAATAAATGTCGTTGTCCTGCAATTCTTTGCGTTGTTGGCATAATCTTTTGTTCCATAAAACTCATAAACCCATTCATCAATAGCCCTCCTCTTTCTCTCTACTATAAAAGAACGAAATAAACTTTATAACATTATAATGTTTATATTTGAAAAGATATAATTATGCTAAAACTAATTGTTCTGCTTGCTTAAGCACCTTCAAACCATCACACATGCCATAATCTCGTTGGTCTATAATCGCAACTGGTATATTGTATGAATTTGCAAGAAACTCTACAGCTGGGAATAAATATTTCACCTGTGGGCCAATTAAAACGACATCGGCTTCCTTAATTTCAAGCTTCACTAGTTCTGAATCAACTGCCTTAATTTTATAATTCTTCCCCTGTTTCTTTGCCTCTTCTTGCATTTTTCTTACGACCATACTCGTTGACATACCTGCTGCACAACATAATAAAATGTACATCTTATACGGTCACTTTCTCTTCTACTCGTTTATGAAGAGCAATAAATTCTTCAGCCAGTTCTTTCACTGTAATTGCATTCATTAAATGATCTTGTGCGTGCACCAACAGTAAACTAATTTCTGCATGATTTCCTCTTGCCTCTTCTTGAATTAAATCCGTTTGAATACGATGCGCTGCTGAAATTTCCTCACTAGCAAGTTTCATCTTTTCACCGGCATTCCCAAAATCTCCTTGTCTTGCAAAAGCAATTGCTTCAAGCGCCGCACTTCTCGCATTGCCACCATGTAAAATTAACGCAAATGGAGTTTGCATATCAGCCATTTTAAATTCCCCCAAGCTATATGTTTTCTATATTTCCATCTTATTATGAAAACGCATACAATTAAACATAAAAAACTTCCGTTATGTAACGGAAGTTTTTATATACTTTTTCAAAATGATAATAAAATCTCTTGAAAATCTTCAATTACCTCGGTCTGAGTAAGTTTCTCTATCGTAGTTTGACTAGACATAATATCATATAAAAAATCATAAAGCCTTTGCAAATCTTCATTATTATTGCGCTTTACACTAAATAAAATAATTACTTGTACTTTTTTATCTCCCCAATCAACAGCCTTTTCAAGTGTGCAAAACATCAAAAAAGTTTCCTCACTTAATAACTGCATCGGATGCGGAATCGCAACTGAATTCCCAACCGCTGTCGGAGACGTATTTTCTCTTTCCATAACAGAAGCATAAAAGTTTTCTGGTACATAGCGTTTCTCAGCAGCTTTCTCACATAAAAACTGAATAACATCCTCTTTCGTAGAAGCACTATAATTTAAAAAGATTAAATCTTCCTTAATATAAGGCTGCACACTAGTATTCACATGCGTAAACAACCGCTGACCAATCGATTTAATCTCTTTATCATCAAATATTGAATTCACTTTTATAACTGGAACAGGCAAGCCACTCGGTATATGAATCGTACTAATAATACAATCTATTTTTTCTTTATAAAGATCTTCTACTTTCAATTGATAATAGCCTGTAATACCTACAATCTCTAATTTATCTCGGAACTGTGATAAAATTTTATATTTTAATAGTTGGGCACTTCCTTGACCAGTCGCACAAACTAATAAGCATCTTTTCTTTTGATTTTGCTCCTGCAAACGGCTCATAGCTCCACCGAAGTGAATTGCAATATAACCAATTTCACTTTCAGGGATCGATTCACCCGTATATTCACCAATGATATCTCCAACGAGAACCGCAATTTCAAAAGCATACGGATAATTCTTTTTCACTTCTGCCAAAAGAGGATTTCTCGTATTTAACTTATACTTCAAACGATTTAATAACGTTTTTAAATGAATACCAAATCCAAATAATAATTCTTCATCATAATAAAAAATAAGATTCCGTTCTTCCGCTACTTTAAAAAGAATATGTTGCATAAATGCATATATATCTTTCCCTAATAGCTCTTCTATATTTTCATAGCGATTTCTCGTTGTAACAGCAGTACTTAATAAATGCATCGTCACATATAATACTTCTTCTTCTGGAAATGAAAATTTTAACGCTTTCTCTAAATCTCCTAAAATCTGCTTCGCAATTGTATATTCTTTCTTTATTATAAGTTCTGATTGCTCCGCATGCAGTCCTTTCATATAATGTTGACTTTGACAACGCTTTAATGCGATTGCAATATGAATGACTAAATTATCAATTTCTATATCAGATAAATATATTGTTCCGCCTTCAATATACTTTAATATAATTGAACGAATGAGTGATATATGCGGTAGCGATAAATATGTCTCCGTCTGCTCAAATTGCTCATGAAACGGAGTATGGTCATAACGCGGTAAACCATATTGTGATAAACAAGAACGAATATTAAATTCCTCTCCAACAATACGTATACCATAATACGGTCTCTTCTCAATTTGTAATTTATAGCGACCACATATATCTGTAACATCTTTCATAATTAAATTGACCGTTGATTTGCTCACATACATCTCTTCCGCTAATTCTGAAAGCTTCACATATCCCTCTGTCATTAAAACACGCTGCAGAATGTACGCTATTCTTTCTTCATAAGAAGTTGGGATCTTTTCCGTCTGTTTTTGAAATAGACTCACACAAAAGTCTTCAAATTTCTTCTTTTGTATAATTTCTAATTCGTACCCAGTCCCTCTTTACGATTCGATTTTCGCTCCGTTTTCTTCCAATATATCATTTAATAATTTTATATCCTTTTGAATCGTCTTCGTCGATACATGTAAACGGCCCGCTAAAAAAGCTCGATTTAACATCGATTTCTCTTCTAAAAATTCCTCTAAAATAGAAATTAATCGCTGATGCACCTTTGTCATAGCTCTTCCTCTCGCTCTTTATATATAAAGGGGGAAAAGCTGCTGAAATCAGTAGTTTTTCCCCTTTATATTCTCTCTATTTCTTTAATGTAAATCCGAATTTATCCCATGCTTGTAAATAGTCTAGTAAGAAAATCTCTTCTTCTACAATTCGACCAACTACATTTGTTTTTCCTGTATTCACCATATCTTTTAATGCAATTTGTAATTCGCCTTTATACTGACCATATTGTTCATTATCAATTAATAAATCCCCACGCTTAATTTCACGCGTATTATGAGGTTTAAACTCTTCTTTTTTATATTTCACACGACTTTGTGTAGAACGAATCATATATTCAGATACATCTCCGCGATAAAAATGTGGTTCGTTTAATACGATAATTCTTTCTAGTTCTGTCGTTGTATCATATATTTCTATCTCAAATGTTTGTTTCTCTTTATTTAATGCACCTAGTGCTTGTAATTCTTCTTCTGACGCATATGCGTTTGCAATAATAACATCATCAATTAATTCCGTCGCGAATAAATGTTTCGCCTGTGTTGTCATCGGTAATTCACGATGCTGCTCTAATGTACATAACCCTTCTGTTACTGGCCAAGGTCCGTATGTTGCATCAAATGATGAAATAAAAGCAGCCGTTCTCATACCGTAATCTTTAAATTGTTTCGAGCATTTAATGAAATGATCGTATGATAACCCTGAATAACGATGCGGATAAAAATTATGACAACCAATTAAATTTTCACGATTTGGTCTATGACTCATAATGTTATCTACATACTTCGTACCATTGCTCATATTAATCTCAATTTTCAAACCATACGGATTATAAGTCATAATTGATTCTTCTAATCCTGAAAAACCAACATCTAAACGAATACCGTACGCACCCAATTCATGGAAGAATGATAAATCATTATACGAAATACCTAATTGTTCAAAAACAGATGGACTAATATCCACTAATACTTGGAACCCTAATGCATTCGCATGTGAGATCGTTTCTTTAAATTCTTCAATAATTTTCTCTTTTTCTCCATCCACAGATAATAAACATGTGAACACACGTGTAAACCCATATTTACTTGCTAATGTTAAATACTCCTTATCTTTCTCTACTGTTGAATGTTCTGGATAAATAGAAATACCTAATCGTCTCATATGTACACGCCTCTTTCTTCATCATATTGTAAACCTTTTCAAATATATGTATTGAAAAAGTATATATCCCCTTCTTGTTCACTACTCCTTTGAATCCGCTTTCTTTAAAGAAAAAACAATTTCTATCATTCTTAACACCTACAAGTCTATACATCTATACTTTACATCTTTTTTTCATAGTTGTGTAGCCTTTACACAAATTTGTCAGTTTTTCACCTTAAAAATTGTTATCCGTTTTCAAGACACCTTCCTTGACTGTTGCATTGGCCAATACATATACTCGAAAGAAAAGAGAAAATTTTATATAGGGGATGAATATATGGGAGAAGCAATACTCGTAAAACGAGAACCGTTATGGACAAAAGAGTTTGTTGCTTTAATTTTTGCAAACTTATGTATGTTTTTAGGGTTTCAAATGTTAATTCCAACCTTACCTGTTTATGTGAAAGAAATTGGTGGCACAAGTTCAAATATCGGATTTGTTGTCGGCATGTTTACCGTTGCGGCACTTTTTGTTAGACCGCTAACTGGGAACGCCTTGCAAAAATTCAATAAAAAAATCATTTTAATGATCGGTACTGCTATCTGTTTACTCGCTATGGGCAGTTACCTTTTCGCCTCAACTATTTTTCTCTTGCTTGCTGTTCGTATTTTGCACGGAGCTGGTTTCGGTATTACAACGACTACATATGGAACTGTCGTTTCTGATTTAATTCCCTCAGCTCGCCGCGGAGAAGGCATGGGATATTTTGGTCTTTCTGGAACACTTGCAATGGCCCTCGGTCCACTTATCGGACTATGGCTTATGCAAACATATAACTTCACAATTCTTTTTTTATGTGCATTATCGTGCACAATTGTTTCATTAATATTAACGAAACTACTTCAAATCCAAAAAACGAAACAGCCTCCACAACAATCATCTAGTACTTTTCTCGATGGATTTATTGAGCGTAAAGCTTTACTTCCTTCATTATTAATATTATGTATTACATTAATGTACGGAGGAATCGGAAGTTTTATCACACTATTTGCTACAGAAGTCGGCATAGCTGATATTAGTCTCTTCTTTTTATGTAACGCACTAGCAATCGCTGTGACTCGTCCATTCTCTGGAAAGCTATATGATGCGAAAGGCCATACATTCGTCATCATTCCGGGAGTTATTATAACGTTTACAGGTATTATTTTATTGTCGTATACGACGACAATTCCGAGCTTAATTATTGCTGCAGCATGTTACGGAAGTGGTTTTGGAGCGATCCAACCTGCACTACAAGCATGGATGATTGACCGCGTAGCACCGCATCGACGCGGCGTAGCAACTGCTACATTCTTCTCCGCATTTGACCTTGGAATCGGCGCTGGAGCGATTATCTTTGGATTTATTGCTCACTTTACAAACTATGCAACTGTATATCGTTACTCCTCTCTATTACTTATTGCTTTTCTCTTCATTTACATTACAAGCATAAGAAAACAAAAGCATGGCGATAAAAACACGGAAAAAGCTGCTGGATAATTCAGTGGCTTTTTTATCATGTTAAAAGAATTGTTTTCCCTCATTTTGCTGTTCTAAAACTACATGCATTTCCCTACATATTTTTTTAACGTTCATCAAAAAATATACGATGAACTTGCAGACGCTTTCCTTAATATTCGACTGAACAACATTATTCTAAAAAGTGTGATTTCTTTACAAAATTAAGATTTATACAAGATAAAAACCAATGAAATGCAGTTGTTTCTTTAAGGGATTGTAAACTTTTATTCCCTTTGTAAATTTAGTGTAAATTTTACTAGCAAACCGTTTACAGTGACTCAAGGTTCAGTTAATAATTACATCGTACATGAAATTTAAGGAGTGGAATGCGTGGAATATAATGTTCAAGATATGATCTTCCAGTTCATTGGTGGATTAGGTATTTTCTTATTCGGGATTAAATACATGGGCGATGGACTGCAACAAGCAGCTGGAGATCGTCTTCGCGATATTCTAGATCGTTTTACAACAAACCCACTTATGGGTGTACTAGCAGGTATGTTAGTTACTGTATTAATCCAATCCAGTTCAGGAACAACCGCTTTAACAGTCGGACTTGTAAGTGCCGGATTTATGACATTAAGACAAGCAATCGGTGTTATTATGGGTGCAAACATCGGTACGACGGTTACTGCATTTATTATCGGAATTAAAATCGGAGAATATGCTCTTCCAATTATGGCAGTTGGAGCAATCTTACTATTCTTCTTTAAAAATAAAAAAGTACATTCTTTAGGTCAAGTTATATTCGGTTTTGGTATGTTATTCTTCGGTTTAGAATTAATGAGCACAGGTATGAAACCTCTTCGCTCTTTAGAATCATTCCAAGAATTAACAGTTAGCATGAGTGATAATCCAATTTTAGGTATTGTTGTTGGTACAGTCTTTACTTTAATTGTACAAAGTTCAAGTGCAACAATCGGTATTTTACAAGAACTATTCGGTCAAGGTGCAATCGATTTACAAGCTGCCCTTCCTGTATTGTTTGGTGATAACATCGGTACAACAATTACAGCTGTATTAGCAGCAATCGGTACTTCAATTGCTGCAAGACGCGCAGCATTAGTTCACGTTATCTTTAATATCGTCGGTACAATCATCTTTACAATTTTATTAATACCTTTTACAAATTTAATTCTATACTTCCAAACGTCATTAAACTTGAATCCAGAAATGACAATTGCATTTGCACATGGAACGTTTAACGTTACGAATACTATTATTCAATTCCCGTTCATTGCAGTATTAGCATGGATTGTAACAAAAATTATTCGCGGGGAAGATGCAGCTATTGACTTCAAACCGCAACATTTAAATCCAATCTTTATTGAACAATCTCCTGCTATCGCATTAACAGAAGCACAAAAAGAGATTATTCGTATGGCTGAGTTTTCATTACATGGATTAAAAGAAGCAAACCAATTTTTAAACACACAAGATAAAAAACACGCTGACATGGCTACTCAATTAGAAGGAGCTATTAACAATTTAGATAAAAAAATTACCGAGTATTTAGTTTTACTATCAGAAAAACCACTTTCACCTACGGATTCTGAAAAACATTCCGTTTTAGCAGGTGTTGTTGGAGATATTGAACGTGTCGGTGATCATGTAGAAAACCTTGTAGAACTTGTAGATTTCCAAATTTCAAACCGTGTTTCACTATCAGATGAAGCATTAGCTGAATTAAACGAAATGCTAGAATTAACTATTTCAACACTGCAAGACTCAGTTGAAGCTTTAACAAACTTCGATACTGAACTAGCTCAAACTGTTATTGCCAAAGAACGCAAAATCGACCAAATGGAACGTGTTCTTCGTAAACGTCACGTATTACGTCTAAACGAACGCAGCTGTTCAGGTGATGCAAGTATCATCTTCGTCGATATGGTAAGTAACTTAGAGCGCATTGGCGATCACGCTGTAAATATCGCTGACGGTGTTTTAGGTGAACAAGGAAAAATCAATCTAAAACAATCATTATAATAAGAAAGAGACGCTAACTTAAGCGTCTCTTTTTTCATTATATTTTAACAACTGTTCTTCCTTTTAACTTTCCTTGCAATATAAGTGCAAAATTCTTCTCTAATTCTTCTAATGTACATTCTTCTGTATAAGATAGTAACTCTTTATTTCCCCATTCTTTCGCTAAAAGCGTCCAAACATCTCTTCTCACATCTACTGGGCATTGCACGGAATCTATCCCTAAAAGGCTTATACCTCGTAAAATAAACGGATATACCGTTGTTTGTAGTTCCTGGCCTGCCACATTACCGCATGTCGTTACACAACCACCATACTTTACTGTTTTTAAAGCTGTTTCTAGCATATGTCCACCTACAGTATCGATAACTCCCGCGTATATCCCTTTTAACATCGGTCTTCCTGATTCATCATTCAATTCCGCGCGATGAATCACCTTTTTCGCTCCTAGACGTAGTAGCATATCTTCCTCTTCCATTTTTCCTGTCGCTCCTACTACGTTAAACCCTAGCTTACTTAATATACTAACAGCTACACTCCCTACGCCGCCTGTAGCACCCGTTACTAAAACATCTCCCATACTAGGCTTGACTCCTGCTCCAATAAGCTTATATACCGACAAAGCCGCAGTAAAACCTGCTGTCCCATACATCATACTTTCCTTTAATGACATTCCTTCCGGTAAAGGCACGACCCAAGATGATGGCACGCGAATATATTCTCCGAAACCACCAGAGGTATTCATACCTAAGTCATATCCCGTTACAATAACTTGATCTCCTGCTTTAATGGTAGCATCTTCACTACTCACAACCACTCCTGCAGCATCAATTCCTGGCGTATGAGGATATGTTCTCGTAACACCCTTATTACCAGTAGCTGAAAGAGCATCTTTATAATTTAATGAAGAATAATGAACTCGTATGAATACGTCTCCCTCAGGTAAACTACTTACTTCTCTCTCAACAACTTTTCTTACAAACTGATGATTTTCCTTTTCGTTCACAACGATTGCTCGGAATGATGTATGATTCATTATGCTCTCTCCTTTATCCGTCAAATTCTTCTTTATTATATAGAAGAAATAAGTAAGCTTACTCATCTCTTCTTGGCTATATTTCAACAAATCTTACTTCTCTATCACTTTCTCACAATACATATTTTCATTTCTACTAAAACAACTTATACTTATTCTACATCTAAAAAATATAATATAGAAAATCTGACTTTTTATAAATATATTGAATTTTTACGAAATGTAAATGTTTTGTAATGTTTTTTTTCGCTAAATTTCATTATAATAAGTGGATATGAGTGTCGTATTTCAATCCAAATGAAGGAGTACAGGAAATGGAGCAAAACCCATCTTTGCAAGAAAATACACGCAATAAACCGAAAAAAAATAAGAAAAAAATAAAAATTATTATAAGCGCTATACTATTCGTTTTATTAATAGGCGGCGGTTATACTTGGTTTTTAGTAAATAAAGCATCTTCTGCTGTTCGAAATGCCGCACACGATTTAGCACGCGGTGATAAATCTGATTTACGTGATAAGGCTGTAAAACCTATTACAAACAATGTCTCTGTTTTAATAATGGGTGTTGATGAAAGCGATATCCGAGGAAAAGAATATGGTGAAGCTATAAGAACAGACGCGCTTTTACTTGCAACATTTAATAAAGATAGCAAAACTGTTAAACTATTAAGTATCCCACGTGACACATATACTTATATTCCAATAGAAAAGAAAAAAGATAAAATTACACACGCTCATGCATTCGGTTCTGCTAAAAACGGAAAAAATGGTGGACCACAAGCAAGCATTGATGCAGTTGAAAAATTAATGAATGTTCCTGTCGATTATTTTGTGAAATTTAACTTTAAATCATTTATAAAAATCGTCGATGACTTGGGCGGTGTTGAAGTTGATGTACCAGTTGAATTTACTGAGCAAGATAGCAATGATAATGCTGAGGCAATTCACCTAGAAAAAGGTGTTCAAAAGTTAAATGGCGAAGAAGCTCTTGCTCTTGCTAGAACAAGACACATCGATAGTGATGCAATGCGTGGACAACGTCAACAACTCGTTATCGAGGCTATTTTAAAGAAACTAACAAGTGTTGGTTCTGTAACAAAAGTTGGCAACATCATTGATGATATTAACGGACAATTCGTTACAAACTTAACATTTGATGATATGCTTTCATTCTATAAATATGGATCGGATTCGGAAATTGAGAAATTACAAATCCAAGGTGATGATTGCTATATGGCAAAAGGTGACGATACTTGTAGCAAATCTGCTGGTGGTGGTCGAACTTACTACTACAATCCAGATAAAAAAGAATTAGCTAATGTTACAAATGAACTTCGTACTCATCTTGGACTACCTGCATATACAAAGTCTGACTCAGACTCTGATTCGAAAAAGACAAAAGAATCTAAGTCTGAAAATAAGAACGAGCACAAATCAAGCAAAAATGAAAATAATAGTGAAGATACAGAAACATCATCTAATGACAATGAATAATATAGAAGCGGTTCTCTAGGGAGGTAGAGAACCGCTTCTTTTTATTCTTCCAAATAAAAAAATCAGAACTTTCTAACTATCTTTTTTAATATTTTTAAATTATAATAAATAGTAGCAATCTATTCCAATTATCAGGGGGCTCATACATATGAAAGCTGCAGTAAAACATAACATCTCAGATTTTAAAGACTACTTAAAATCCAACGATATATACATGGAAGAAAATATAGATGAAAATGATGGCTCTGTTCATTTTTCAGTAGGATTAGAGACTGAAGCTGGCGCAAAAATTCAACTTATCGCTGCTTTCCAAAACGAACATCCTACGGTGGATATATACTGCTTCAATGTTGCTCACGTACCTGATGCAACATCAACAAATGATATTTTACATGTCATCAATGAATTAAATACATCTTATCGCTTTGCAAAATTCACATTAAACAAGCAAAATGCAATTGATATTTCAACATCTCTTGCATTCTCAGAGCCAAACTTTAATCCAGCACTTGTCTTTGAACATACGAGAATGCTATATAAATTAGCGAATGACGAATATAAAAACTTAATGAAAGTTATTTGGGCATAAATAAAAGGATGGGCTGCAAGTAATCTGTACCCTTTGTAAAGGACATTTTAAAAAAAGTTAGGCGGCATCAAGAAGATGATTTCTGTATTCGACAGGA
>NZ_JBPWJX010000039.1:0-14792 GCF_051781745.1 Bacillus cereus group sp. Bce019 | reverse complement strand
AGGATCAAACTCTCCAATAAAGTTAGTTTGTCTAGCATCTAAAATAAAAATTGACGTTTCACGTTGTTTGTTTCGTTTAGTTTTCAAAGTTCAATATCGCGTTTCAGCGACTTTTATAATTTAACATTTTGCGTTAAATCTGTCAACAACTTTTTTCTTTCGTTCCTGACGACGCTTATTAATTTACCATATTAATCATTTAATAGTCAACACTTTTTAAAAAAATGCCAAAATAATTTTATCTTGGCATGATATAAAGCTTAATAATCACTAATGCTGCCACACCCGGTAGACCTAATAAACTCGTTATTGCTGCTGTACCCATGTTAATTGGGATATGAAAATCAAAATATGTCCCTACAACATTTACGATAAAAAGCAATGCTATTCCTAAAGTAACATGAAAAATCACCTTACCTATAAAACGTAATGGCTTAGAGGCAACACCAAAAACAAGAAAAATAAATACTAAAGTAAGAATACCAACAATAATAATTGTAGAATTCATTTTTTCCTCCTTATGAATGACCTATACATCTATTTGTATGGGACAAGACAATAAAAAAGAACAGTTATCATATGCAGCATCTCTTTCATATAAACTAAATAAAACAATACCTCAGCACTTAAAAAACAAAATAAAAAGGCCTGCTTAGAAAGCAGAACCTTTTACCATTGTTCCATTTTTACAGGACGACGCTTTGCTTCTTTCAACAAAAAGAAATATTTCGCCTCTGCTATTTTCAAAGAACAAATGACATCTTGAGACGGTTCTACACTTTGTTCGACCATTCTCTTCTGACGTAACCACTCATTCTTCACTTTTTCCAAAAGTACAATTAACTTATCGTCATACTCTTTACGCAATTTACCCTTTTTTTGAAAGAACATTTTTGTTTCTCCTCTTATACTTCTCTGCGCCCTTCTAACGCTTTGGATAATGTCACTTCATCTGCATATTCTAAATCTCCACCAACTGGCAGACCATGTGCAATACGAGTTACTTTAATGCCTGTAGGTTTTAAGAGGCGGGAGATATACATCGCTGTAGCTTCCCCTTCAATATTAGGGTTTGTTGCTAATATCACTTCTTGTACCGTTTCATCATGTAGTCGCTTTAAGAGTTGCGGGATATTAATGTCTTCCGGTCCAATTCCCTCCATAGGAGAAATCGCACCACGTAACACATGATATACACCTTGATACTCTTTCATTTTTTCCATCGCGATTACATCTTTCGGTTCTTGCACGACACAAACAACTGATTGATCTCGATGTGAATCATTACAAATATAACAAGGATCACGATCAGTAATATGTCCGCATACAGAACAGTACGCTAAATCTCGCTTCGCATTTACAAGTGCTTTCGCGAAACCTAACACATCATCTTCTTTCATATCTAATACGAAAAATGCCAATCGAACCGCTGTTTTCGGTCCGATACCTGGCAACTTCATAAAACTATCGATTAGTTTTGATATTGGTTCTGGATAATGCATGTATCAATATCCTCCTAGAACATTCCACCTGGTAAGTTTAAGCCTTTTGTAAATTTACCCATTGTAGAGTTTGAAAGCTCATCAGCCTTTTTAAGTGCATCATTTGTTGCAGCTAATACTAAGTCTTGTAACATTTCGATATCTTCTGGATCTACAACTTCCTCTTTAATCTTCACTTCAAGAATTTGCTTGTGACCATTTGCAATAACTGTAATCATTCCGCCGCCAGCTGTACCTTCAACTGTTTTTTCACCAAGCTCTTCTTGTGCTTTCGCCATGTCCTTTTGCATCTTTTGCATTTGTTTCATCATGTTATTCATATTTCCCATTCCGCCACGCATCATAATTAATTCCTCCTAATTATTATTACTCTTTTATTTCAATGAGTTCTTGCCCTACTAACTTCACTGCCTCTTCTATAAGAGGGTCTTCCTTTTTCTCCGGGCTTTCTTCAGACTCTCCACCTTCACGTTGTAAAAAGTCTTCACGGATTTTACCCCATTCACTTTTTGGAATGGCAATCATATTTAACCTTTTACTTAGCAATTCAAATAAAACTTGTTCTACTGTATCCATAGCTTCTCGATTTTCGCTCGCCATCTTACAGTGAATCTCATATTGAAATGCTAAAACGTAAGTGTCATCTGAAGCTGCCACTGGTTCACTATTTTCTAGTAAAACGGCAAACGCTACTTTGTTATATGATTTGAGTCTTCCTAACAACTCACCCCATACAGCTTTTAATTGTTCTAAATCTTGACGCTTCGCTTGTTTTAATACTTCATTTACACGTCCGACAGGAATTTTCATACTTCCTGTTCGTACCGGTTTTGGTGTTGCACGTGTCTCTCTTACTTCCTGTTGTACACCAGCTGGCACACCGTTCTTTTTGACTTGCTCTAACTCTTTCTCCAGTTGCTGCATCCTGTTCATAATTGCTTGCAAACGATCTGTACCATTTGCTTGCATCATAAACTGTTGACACAATTGCACCATAACAACTTCTAAGAAAATACGCGGATGATTTGTCCACTTCATTTCCTGTTGTCCCTTACTAAGGGTATGAATAATCTCATAGATCACTTCCGGTTGCATTTCTTCACTCAACTTACGGAATTGATCATCTACAATTACTCGTTCCAACATATGTTCTAGTTGTGGTGAAGTTTGATATAAAAGCATATCACGATAATAGTAAATGAAATCCTCCATAAAACGAACTGGATCCTTCCCTTTACTCATCATTTCATCTATGATTTGCAATGCTCTTGATACATCATTTTCACGTATGCACTCTACTAAATTGCCTAAGTATTGCTGAGAAACAGATCCTGTTACGGCCAATACATCTTCTGTCGTAACAATCTCATCACTATAAGATATAGCCTGATCAATAAGACTAAGCGCATCACGCATACCACCTTCGGCAGCACGCGCAACAATTTGTAATGCTTCACCTTCCACTTGCGTACCTTCGTTTGTCACGACCGTTGATAATCTCTCAACAATATCATTCACTGATATTTTTCGGAATTCAAAGCGCTGACAACGTGAAATGATTGTAGGTGGGATCTTATGAGGTTCTGTTGTCGCCAAAATAAAGATAACATGTCCTGGCGGCTCTTCTAAGGTTTTTAAAAGCGCATTGAATGCACCCATAGAAAGCATGTGAACTTCATCAATAATGTATACTTTATATTCTACAGCACTTGGAGCGTATTTTACTTTATCTCTAATATCTCGAATTTCATCTACACCGTTATTTGAAGCCGCATCAATTTCTAATACATCTGAAATGGATCCTTGTGTGATTCCTAAACAAGAAGGACATTCATTACAAGGTTCAGCTACCGGAGCATGTTCACAGTTAATTGCTTTTGCAAATACTTTTGCAATTGTCGTTTTTCCTGTTCCCCTCGGGCCAGAAAATAAATAAGCATGTGAAACTTTCTCTTGAAGAAGGGCATTTTGCAACGTTTTTGTCACGTGCTTTTGACCGACTACATCTTCGAACTTTTGCGGTCTCCATGTTCGGTATAACGCTTGGTATGACACGAAAATACGGCCTCCCTCAAAGGTTATTATCTCATTTATTATAACCCATTCTGTTTATAGATTCCAAAAGTTATTTTCTATACAAAAAACTCACCTTTGTATTAAGGTGAGTTTTGTATACATATATAACTGCCGTGCACCCTCCGTCGATTACGTACCATAAGCGTTACTCAAGCAGTTAGCTCGGTTCAGGCACTCCTGCGGCACACGAGAAGACCCGCTTATTGCTGCTTCCTTCCGGACCTGACAAGGTTCACGGGGTCCCGTTGCGCAGGACCCAAACGTCAACACCACTTACTTAAGGCAGACCTTACAGCAACATAACCTCGAGAGGGGATTCGGCCTCGCTAGAGCGGATTGCGAGTATAGGGCACCGCTACCTCCCCGCTTAGCACGGCAAAGTTAAAACCAATATTCGGTTGCCTTCATTAAAGGCATTATCAGTATAACTTGTTTCTTTAGAAAATGCAAATACGTTAGTTCCCAGTATTCTTCTCTAATTTTTTTATTGCTTTTCTTTTTTTACGAAGCTCTCTAAAAAAGTTTGTTAACAACGTACCGCATTCTTCCTCTAGTACACCAGATACTACTTCACATTGATGATTGAAGCGTTCATCCGTTAAAAGATTCATCAATGTCCCTGCACATCCGCCCTTCGGATCACTTGCACCATATACAACTCGCTTCACTCGTGATAAAACAATTCCACCCGCACACATTGGACAAGGTTCTAATGTTACATACAATGTTGCATCTTCTAAACGCCATGTCCCTAATTTTTTACATGCATCATCTATCGCTAGCAACTCAGCATGAGCTATTGATCTTTGCTCAGTTTCCCTTAAATTATGGGCAACACTAATTACCTCACCATCTAACACTATAACTGCTCCAATTGGTACTTCCTGTATTTCCTCTGCCTTTTTAGCTTCTTCTATCGCTAATTGCATAAAATAAATATCTTGATCTTGTTCCATAACATAGTCCTTTCATTACAAATAAAGTACACTTATTTCCATTTACTACACAGGGGATAACTTTTACAAATTCAATCCACCCTAAAAGAAAAAAGAGAGGGGATTACATATGAAAAATACCGCCTTGCTCATTATCGATATGATTAATGACTTTCAATTTTCCCACGGACCCATTCTAGCTAAAAAATGCGAAACTATAACAAACCCTATTTTACAATTAAAGAAAAAAATGAAATCCTTCGGCTATCCTATAATTTACGTTAATGACCATTATCAACTTTGGAGATCTGATATCGACCAACTTATTACTCATTGCACAAATGAATATAGCGAAAATATAATCCATAAGATTGCTCCAAGTTTTGATGAGTACATTTTTATTAAACCACATTATTCCGCTTTTTATGAAACACCTTTAAATTCATTACTAGGTTATTTAAAAATAGAAAATCTAATATTAACAGGGGTTGCCGGAAATATATGTATCCTATTTACAGCTAATGATGCTCATATGAGAAATTATAAATTGTATGTACCACAGGATTGTATCGCCTCTAACAACGACCAAGATAATATACATGCTTTAAAAATAATGGAAACTACATTGAAAGCAAATATAACATCATCAACCAAAATAAAATTTAATTAATACATATATCTATTTTCTAACTTTTTATATCAAATTAACCCGCTCGCTTCCCTCTTGTGCTACAATAATTCTGTTTTGTGTTTTTAGTAGTCACGGTAAATCACTGATTGAAAGGAGGAAACAGCGTGACCGGAGTACCATTTATCACGGTTGAAGGACCAATTGGTGTTGGAAAAACTTCACTTGCGAAGGAAATTTCAACTCACATGCAACTCCACTTACTAAAAGAGATTGTTGATGAAAATCCCTTTTTAGGAAAGTTCTATGAAGACATCGACGAATGGAGTTTTCAAACAGAGATGTTCTTTCTTTGTAATAGATACAAACAATTAGAAGACATTAACATAAAGTACTTGAATCAAAGGAAACCAGTAGTAGCGGATTACCATATCTTTAAAAATTTAATTTTTGCATCCCGCACATTAAAAGACTCTCAATATGACAAATACATGCAAATTTATCGTATCCTTACACAAGATATGCCTGTGCCAAATGTCATTGTTTATTTAACAGCTAGCCTAGAAACATTGCAAAAACGAATCGCCATGCGCGGAAGAGAATTTGAAAAAAACATGGATCCAAATTACTTACTACAGCTCACAAAAGATTATGAAACAGCAATGGATGCTTTTAAAAAAGATCATCCGGAAATACCAGTATTGAAATTTAATGGCGACGATATGGATTTTGTAAAAAATCCTGATGATTTAAACGTTATCCTATCTGCCCTTCAAAATACTCTCTTAAAGGAGTCGAAATAATAATGAATTTAAGGCAAAAATATGATATACCCAATGACGCAGTAATCACTATCGCCGGAACAGTAGGTGTGGGTAAATCAACTATGACAACTGCATTAGCTAATGCTTTAGGTTATCGCACATCATTTGAAAAAGTAGATTCCAATCCATATTTGGACAAGTTCTATGCGGACTTCACTCGCTGGAGCTTCCACCTACAAGTGTACTTTTTAGCAGAACGATTTAAGGAACAAAAAAGAATTTTTGAATATGGCGGCGGTTTTGTTCAAGATCGTTCCATTTACGAAGACACTGGAATTTTCGCAAAGATGCATCATGAAAAAGGAACAATGACGGAAACTGATTATGAAACATACAAAGGTTTATTTGACGCTATGGTCATGACTCCTTACTTCCCTCATCCAGACTTATTAATTTACTTAGAAGGTTCTTTCGATGATATTGTCGATCGTATTCAAGAACGCGGGCGCCCAATGGAACAGCAAACACCAATTGAGTACTGGAAAGAAATGCATGGACGTTATGAAAACTGGATTAACAACTTTAATTCATGCCCTGTATTACGCTTAAATATTAATGAGTACGATATTTTAAAAGATGGTGATTCAATCGAACCAATCATAAAAAAAATTGGCCATTTTTTAAAACAAACACGTAAACTTGTAAAATAAAAAACCCGTGCATATGCACGGGTTTTCCTATTAAATTACTTCTTCTTTGTTGGAGCAATAATTTCACTCTCAGGTTTTCCTGCGTTAATGCGCTGACGAACAGTACTTGTACTAATATCGTATGCTTCAGCAATCTCTTTAACAGTCATTTCTTTCCCGTTAATTACTGCCGTTAATACTTTACCTGTACGTTTTGGAGCTGCTTCTTTCTTTACAGCTGCTTTTTTAACTTGTTTTGGCGCCTCTACTTTACTCGTAGCTGGTTTTACATCACAAGTACAACCACAAAGTTTACGGAATGTATCATCACTAATAATGCGTGATACGTTTGCACCACTGTTTAAAATTCTATTGTTCTTACAGACAGGACATTGTACATAATATAAAGTTTTTCCATCTAAAGGAAACGTTTGTATAATAAGATCCATGTTGACTCCTTTCATATCTATGAAGATAATCATCGGAATATGAGTGTGTAATAAGGACAAAATTACCTTACACCATACTTTATGATTGGTTTTAAAATAAAAACTCGTTACGTGTTGGTAACGAGTTCTCCAATCTCCACTTATATGCGCTGTTGTCAATTATATCTGGAGGAGGTAGAGGGATTCGAACCCCCGCGCGACTCTCGCCGCCTGTCGGTTTTCAAGACCGATCCCTTCAGCCAGACTTGGGTATACCTCCATATTGACATCAAATATAATATCAAAAGAAAAACAGTTAGTCAACCCTACTAAAATAAATTATGAGGAAAGGAAAATTTTACTTTCCCCTTCCTACATTACAGTACTGACAACGCTCATAATTACCAATCACTCATACCGATGAATGTTTAAATTTACTTAATAACTGTTTTTCCTCCCATATAAGGGCGAAGAACTTCTGGAATTATAATTGTACCATCTTCTTGTTGGTAGTTCTCTAAAATAGCTGCAACCGTACGTCCAATTGCAAGACCAGATCCATTTAATGTATGAACATGTTCTGGTTTTCCATTTGGTTCACGGCGAAAACGGATATTTGCACGTCTCGCTTGGAAAGCTTCAAAATTACTACAAGAAGAAATTTCACGATATGTGCCATAGCTTGGAATCCATACTTCAATATCGTATTTCTTCGCTGCTGTAAATCCTAAATCGCCTGTGCACATGCTCATAACGCGATATGGCAACTCTAATAATTGTAACACGCGTTCTGCATCATTTGTTAACTTTTCTAACTCTTCATAAGAATCTTCTGGTTTTACGAACTTCACAAGCTCTACTTTATTAAACTGATGCTGGCGAATTAAACCACGTGTATCACGTCCAGCTGAACCTGCTTCAGAACGGAAGCAAGAGCTAAATGCAGCATATCTTATAGGCAATTGCTCTTTATTTAAAATCTCATCACGATGCATATTCGTTACAGGTACTTCAGCTGTTGGAATTAAGAAGTAATCTTCACTTTCAATACGGAATGCATCTTCTTCAAACTTTGGAAGTTGTCCTGTTCCTGTCATACTTGCACGGTTTACCATATATGGAGGTAATACTTCTTCATATTCATGCTCATCAGTATGAAGATCAAGCATAAAGCTAATTAAAGCACGCTCTAATCTTGCACCAGCACCTTTGTAGAATACGAAGCGGCTTCCTGTTACTTTCCCAGCGCGTTCAAAATCTAAAATTCCTAAATCAGTAGCAAGATCCCAATGTGGTTTTGGCTCATAAGTAAATTCTTTCACTTCTCCCCAAGTACGTGCTACTACATTATCATCCTCTGTTTCACCAACTGGAGCTGATTCATGAGGGATATTTGGAATAGATAACATTAATCTTTCTAAGTCTTCTTCAACTGTACGAAGTTCGTTATCAAGATCCTTTACTTTTTCTCCAACTTCACGCATTTCTAAAATTAGAGCTTCTGCATCTTTCTTTTCACGCTTCAATACAGAGATTTGTTGAGATACTTCGTTACGTTTACTTTTTAGTTCCTCTGTTTGAACAAGTAGTTCTCTTCTTCTCGTATCCAATTCTTCAAAACGACCAAAATCAGTTAAATCTTCGCCTCTATGCTGTAATTTCGCTTTTACTTCTTCAAAGTTTGTACGTAAAAATTTAATATCAAGCATTGTATACTCCTCCTTTTATTTTATAAAACACAAAAAACTCCCGTCCCTATATAAAGGGACGGGAGTTAACCCGCGTTGCCACCCTAGTTGAAAGCATTACCGCTTTCCTCTCAAGTAGAAATAACGGCTCTTCACCGGGAATGCTTACTAATCCAAAAGATATTCCACATTCCATTCCAGGATGGATTCACAAACTGTTTCTATCGATTTCCACCAACCATCGACTCTCTATAAGAAACGACATTTGTTACTATTTCCTATCAACACGCTTATTTTATAAAATTGTTACCATCAATTTACTATAATCTTATACAAGTTGCAAGTTACTTATACAACTTTTTTCATTTTCGCTTCTTTTACCATTTCAACAAAGTATGCTGTCACACGATGATCATCTGTTAATTCCGGATGGAATGAAGCAGCTAAAAACTGATCTTGTCTTACCGCTACCATTCGGTCACCATGCTTAGAAAGCACTTCAACATTATCAGCTACTTCTACAACATACGGCGCACGGATAAATACACCAACGAAGTCTTCACCCACGCCTTCAATTGAAAGCGCAGCCTCAAAACTATCCTTTTGGCGTCCGAACGCATTGCGCTCAACTGTAATATCCATAGCACCAATATGTGCTTCTTCATAGCCAATAAGTGTTTTCGCAAGAAGAATCATCCCTGCACATGTACCAAACATTGGTTTACCAGACTTTGCAAATGTACGAAGTGGTTCCATGAAAGCATACTTATCAATAAGACGGCGCATTGTTGTACTTTCACCGCCCGGTAAAATAAGACCATCAATCTCTTCAAGTTGCTCTATACGCTTTACAACAACAGCTTCTGCACCACTTGCTTCAACTGATTTTACATGCTCACGAACTGCACCTTGAAGACCTAGTACACCGATTTTCACCATTTTAAAGTTCTCCTTTAATTACCATCCACGCTCTTGCATGCGTTGTTCTGGTAATAACGTTGAAATTTCGACACCCTTCATTGCATTACCTAATCCTTTAGAAAGGCTTGCAATTAGTTCGTAATCTTCATAATGAGTCGTTGCTTCAACGATTGCACGTGCAAATTTCTCTGGGTTTTCTGATTTGAAGATACCAGATCCAACAAATACCCCATCAGCACCAAGTTGCATCATTAATGCTGCATCTGCTGGTGTTGCTACACCACCTGCCGCAAAGTTTACAACTGGTAAGCGACCAAGACGTTTAATTTCAAGTAATACTTCGTAAGGAGCGCCAGTATTTTTTGCATATGTCATTAACTCATCTTCACGTAGACTCGCAACTTGACGGATTTCTGCATTGACTTGGCGCATATGACGCACTGCCTCTACAATGTTTCCTGTTCCTGGTTCACCTTTTGTACGAAGCATAGATGCACCTTCTGCAATACGACGTGCAGCTTCTCCGATATCACGGCAACCACATACAAATGGAACTGTGTAATCACGTTTATTTAAATGGTATACTTCATCAGCAGGAGTTAATACTTCACTCTCATCGATATAGTCTACCCCTAATGATTCTAATACACGTGCTTCTACAAGGTGACCGATACGGCATTTTGCCATAACCGGAATTGACACCGCACCCATAACTTCTTCAACAATTGTTGGGTCTGCCATACGAGAAACGCCACCTGCTGCACGAATATCTGCTGGTACACGCTCTAATGCCATAACGGCAACTGCGCCTGCCTCTTCTGCAATTTTTGCTTGTTCAGCGTTAACTACGTCCATAATAACGCCGCCTTTTTGCATTTCTGCCATTCCACGTTTTACACGTTCTGTCCCTGTTACATTTGTCATGTACAAAAACCCCCCTAGGTGAATTGCTTTCCCCCGTTAAAGGCGAAAATTAAGAATACTCTTACATTCTACCACTAACTATCAGATGCTTGTCTACTACTTTTTCATAAAGTCGGTATGAAAAATAGGAATAAAAAAAAGCTCCTATCGTGAGGAGCTTTTAAAACCAACCTTTTACTGTATCAACAGCACTATTCCACATACCACTAAAGAATGAACCAATTCCGCGCATAGCACGAGTAAACCAGTTTGCTTCTTCTACTTCAGATGTCGTTACAAGATCCACTTGCAGTGACTTACCAGTTAAAAATCCAGGGTCGTTTGTATCTTTTGGCGTAATTACCATTTGACCAAGCGCAGCTCCCTTTTTAATAGGTGCTTCTTGTCCCTTACTTGATTCTTTTAATTCTGTTTTATAAACATCTTTACTTCCTTTTGGCACTGGAAGTGAAATAGCTTGTTTCGTTTGAACTGCTACATCTTTATCTTTCGCATTTTCTACTCGTACTGTTTCTTGTCCTTTTACTGAAGAACCTTTTTTATACATTTGTTTCACTTCAAAGTTAGCAAATCCATAATCATATAGCTTCTTTGTTTCATCAAAACGTGCTGTATGAGAACTTGTTTTAATAACTACAGAAATAAAACGCATTCCGTTTCTTTCAACCGTACCAGTGAAGCAATCTCCTGCTTCTGGAGTTGAGCCTGTTTTTAGGCCATCTACGCCATCATATTCTTTAACTAAGCCCTTTAACATCCAGTTCCAGTTCGACATTCCAAACTTCTCTTTTTCTGGACGGAATTCTTTTTTAGGGATTTTTGCTGTATCTAACACTTTTGGATAATCTTTAATTAAATGTTGTGCTAAAGTTGCAACATCCTTTGCAGACATTTTATTTTCTTCATCCGCTGTTGTTCCTTCAGGATGCATTCCCTTTAAATCTTTATTCGTTAAACCTGTAGAATTGACAAATTTATAATTTTTTAACCCTAGTTCTTTCGATTTGTCATTCATCATTTTTACGAAGTCTACTTCTTTACCTGCAATTGCTTCTGCTAATGCAATTGTTGCACCATTTGCAGAAAAGATTGCCATTGCTTCGTATAACTCTTTTACTGTATAAGAGCCACCATTTTCTAATGCAACATTTGATAATGAAGCATCTTGTGAAACCTTATATGCATATTCAGAAACCCTAATTTTCTGGTCCCACTTAAGTTTTCCTTTATCCACTGCTTCGTGAACTAAATATTCACTCATCATCTTTGTCATACTAGCAATGGATAATAATTCATCTGCATTCTTTTGATATAAAATTTTCCCAGAATTCGCTTCTACTAAAATTGCCGCACCTGCTTCAATGTTTAAAGCGGCTCCTGTTTCAGCTGATGCATTGCTATATGGCATAAAAATGCTACAAGCTAGTGTAAGCACTGTTACCAAAGCAATGAATCTTTTGCAAAACATACCTTTCACTTTTGCTACCCCCAATATCTATGTACTCACATAACCGTTATTCTAACATAATCAAAAAAAAATAGACAGAGATATCAAATCTCTGTCTATTTGTATATAAGACATTATAATGAGTAGTTTGGAGCCTCTTTTGTAATTTGTACGTGATGAGGATGACTTTCACGTAAGCCAGCACCTGACATACGAATGAATTGTGCATTTTCGCGTAAGAATTCTAAATCCTGTGCTCCGCAATATCCCATACCTGCACGTAAGCCACCAACTAATTGGTGAACTGTATCTGCTAAAGGTCCTTTATATGGCACTCGTCCTTCAATACCTTCTGGGACAAGCTTTTTATTACCTTCTTGGAAGTAACGATCTTTACTTCCTTTTTCCATCGCACCGACAGAACCCATACCACGATACACTTTAAATTGACGACCTTGGTAAATTTCAGTTTCTCCAGGGCTTTCTGCAACACCTGCAAACATGCTACCTAGCATAACAACATGTGCTCCTGCCGCTAAAGCTTTCACCATATCACCAGAGTACTTAATACCACCATCAGCAATAACTGGAATACCGTGTTTACGAGCTTCTGTTGCACAATCATAAACTGCAGTTAATTGTGGTACACCAACACCGGCTACAACGCGTGTTGTACAAATAGAACCTGGTCCAATACCAACTTTAACTACGTTTGCACCAGCTTCAATTAATGCTTTCGTTGCTTCAGCAGTAGCAACATTTCCAGCGATAATATTTAGTGATGGGTATTTAGCACGAACTTCTTTTACCTTATCAATAACACCTTTAGAATGTCCATGTGCTGTATCAAGTACAATTGCATCTACACTAGCTTTTACTAATGCATCGATGCGAAGCATAGCATCCGCTGTTACACCAACTGCTGCTCCAACTAATAAGCGTCCTTGCTTATCCTTAGCAGAGTTTGGGAATTCAATTACTTTTTCAATATCTTTTATTGTAATAAGCCCTTGTAATACACCGTTATTATCAACAAGAGGGAGTTTTTCAATTTTATACTTTTGTAGGATCTTTTCAGCTTCTTCCAGTGTAGTACCAACTGGAGCTGTAATTAATTGTTCTTTTGTCATTACGTCAGAAATTTTGATTGAGTAGTCTTGGATGAAGCGCATATCACGGTTTGTAATAATACCAACTAATTTTCGCTCATCTAAATTATTTACAACCGGTACACCTGAGATACGATATTTTCCCATAAGATGTTCTGCATCATATACTTGATGTTCTGGAGTTAAGAAGAAAGGATCTGAAATAACGCCGCTTTCAGAGCGCTTTACTTTATCAACTTGCTCTGCTTGTTGCTCAATAGACATATTCTTATGAATAATTCCTAAACCACCTTGGCGAGCCATTGCAATAGCCATGTCAGCTTCTGTTACTGTATCCATTCCTGCACTAATTAACGGGATGTTTAGCTGTAAGCTTTCAGATAAAACTGTTTTAACACTTACTTCTCTTGGTAATATATCTGACCTAGCTGGTACAAGTAATACATCATCAAAAGTCAAACCTTCTTTAACAAATTTAGATTCCCACATAATTGTTCCCCCTATGATACCAGAAATTATTATTAGTAGCTTATCAATTGGTTAAAATACTGTCAAGGACGTATATATATGTTAGAATTTTTAGATAATAAAAGGAGCGTAATATATGCATCAAACATCTTGTACTTGGCAGCAGTTAAGTTTCTTTTTTTCATCTCAAAACGTACAACGTTATCTTGCCCGTTGTTATGAAAAATCCTCTATTCAGGATGCAGAAAAAAAAAGTTTTGAAAATTGTTATCCCTTTATTTATTACTTAGAACACGGGAAAAATTATTATGAATTATATAAGACAGCTCCATTTTCCATTCAACCAATGTTGTTATTTTATGGAATTAGTCAACTGTTTAAAGCATGCCTACTAACTATTGACCCTAACTATCCTGAATCCACTACTGTTTTAGCTCATGGCGTTACAACTCGCAAACGAAAAAAACAAGGGTATCAATTTTTAGAAGATGAGGTGAAGGTACAAAAAAACGGATTGTTTACTCATGTTGCAGAACAACTGTTTCACATGAAACACTTAGAAGCAGAAAAATTTAACATGTTAGAACTAATGGGAAATATTCCAGAATTACAAAATTTATTTCGTTATAGTCAAAAAGGATCAACTTTATATAAAATTGATTCAACAATTAAAAATGAGCTCTCCTTTTCAGTCAACCTACTAGATCGATTACATATGACTAAAGAGAGATTTTCTCGTTACATTGAAACATCTTGTAAGCATTTATCAATACAACACGTACCTGAGAAGACTAATAAATCGAATTTACTTTTTACAGCGCCTATTCAATCATGGAATCCTATGTACAGTACTCCTTTATACTATGAACATCTTACTAATACTTATTATTTGCCACTTACGACTGACCCTAGAAATCCTAAGCCAATATTACCTGAACTCCTCATTCATTATTTATTGCTCTATAATTTAAGCATGATTTCTAGATATGAAACAGATTGGTGGTATGACTTACTTGGAAGTTATGGTTCTGAAGATTATCCATTTATTTATCAATTTCTAAGTATTTCTGCTCAAAAAATCCCTTACTATATTTCAAATTTTTTATTAATGGAACCAAATCTATTTCATGGGAAATAAAAAAACACAAGTCAAATGACTTGTGTTTTTAGTTGCTTGGCGACGTCCTACTCTCACAGGGACAAGGTCCCAACT
>NZ_JBPWJX010000038.1:0-17475 GCF_051781745.1 Bacillus cereus group sp. Bce019 | reverse complement strand
GAAGAGAAAGCAAGAGAAATAGCAAAAGCTAAAGAAGAAGAGAAAGCAAGAGAAATAGCAAAAGCTAAAGAAGAAGAAAAAGCAAGAGAAATAGCAAAAGCTAAAGAAGAAGAAAAAGCAAGAGAAATAGCAAAAGCTAAAGAAGAAGAGAGAGCGAAAGAAGCATCTAAAAACAACATACAGTCTGCTAAACGTGAATTAACGGTAGTAGCGACAGCGTATACTGCTGATCCAAGTGAAAATGGTACATATGGTGGACGCGTTTTAACTGCGATGGGGCATGATTTAACGGCAAATCCGAATATGAGAATTATCGCAGTTGACCCGAAAGTAATCCCATTAGGATCTAAAGTATGGGTAGAAGGCTATGGAGAAGCGATCGCTGGTGATACTGGAAGTGCAATTAAAGGTAATCGTATTGATGTTTTAATGGGTTCAAAAAGTAAAGCTATGAATTGGGGAAGACAAACTGTTAAAGTGAAAATTTTATAATAACAATAATTATCCAAATAGAAGTCAGTTCTCTTTATTGAGGCTGGCTTTTATTTTTTTAGTAGAAGGATAATAGGATTTTTAAATGACTTATTAATAAACCTGTAATAAAACATAAAAATTGTCTCATGTTTAGAAAAACTATTAAGAATGAGGTAAGGAAGTAGAACAGAAGGTTATTGAGAAGTAGAGAAGAATAGTATGTTGAAAACGAAGGGTTAACGTATAATGAAATATATAAATCGGATCAAATCGTTTACTAAACACTTTCACTCATAATAGTGTAATTAAGTTCAAAGGATAGGTGTATTTCATGAAAGAAGTAAGAGAATATATTGAAACAAAGAAACAAGGTGTATTGGAGTTGCAAATAAAAGAAACGGAAGAAAAGCTAGGTGCTGCTTTCCCAAATCAATATAGGGATCTTATTAAATTAGTTAATAATGCTGAAATAGGGAAATGGATACTATATCCGATTAAAGATAATAGAAATGTAACGAAAACTTGGGATGATATTGTTAGACAAAATATTGACATGAGAGATGAGTCTATACCAGAAAATCTTATCATAATTGGTGACGATGGTTCAGGGGATAAATTGTGCTTTAAAATAAATAATGGAAAAATGGATGATAAAATATATATTTGGTATCACGCGGATGACGAAATGGAAGAAATATCTCCGAGTTTAAAAGAATTTGTTATGGAAACTATTCAGGAAGACGATGTTTTTTAGTCTTAATTATTATCATTTTGTGAATCATTCTTATAAAAGGCGAGGATAGAATATGACAATAGAATTATATGGCGCACATTGTAATGAGCGGAAAGGGTATAGAGTAATTGAAGGAAGAGGTTCATATAATCATTACTTTGGCGGTCAAGATTGTAATTTGCCAGTATGTAAGTTATGCGGTGAGAAGATGCATCAAATTCTCTGTTTTGATTTAAAAGATGGGAGACTTGCTGAACTTAAAAGTAATGAACTAAATATTTTACCATTCGTTTCATGCTTGAACTGTGCGATGGTGTGGGAACCGCAATATTTTCAGTTAAGTGATGGAGGTAAAACAGTTCAAATCATAAAGCAGCAAAATACAGAAGAATGGATAATGGAAGAGGAAGATAAGTTACCAGTTTCATTACCAAAAACAACGGTAAAGCTTATAAATATGAAAAATGAAGATATACCTACAGATGAAGATAGTTACTGGGAAGCTTTTGACTTGTTCGGTTCTGAATATGTATGTAGATTATTAGGGGCACCATTATATGCGGATCTTCCAGAGCATTTGGCGTGTCCAACTTGTTCTAAAGAGATGAAGTATGTTGCTACAATTACACAAGATATCGAGGAACGTGAACTTATTTCAGTAGTTGATTTCCAGTTTGGGGAAATGAATATATACTATTATTTATGTAAAGATTGTTCAATTATAAAAACGGAAACACAAAGTACATAACAAGACTAACATATTATATTAGTCTTGTTTTTGTATCGCAACATCATTAAGAATCACATCAAATATATTTTTTTGCGTGAAGTTATCTGTAAAAATAGTTTCTCTGGCAACCTCAATTGTATCGTGCGGATTATACCATTTTTGTAGGGAATCCTCACCAAATTCATGTCGTTTGTCTCTTGTGTTATGTCGTCTAATAGTTTCCTCTAATGATAAATCAAAGTAATATGCAAATGCATTTTCATCAAAATAACGAATTAATTCTTTTAACATCTCACCATACCTATGACTGTTCAATATACCTTCTAAAATAACAAATTCACATTTTCCTTTTCCGTACTTCGTAATTTCAAATAGTAAATCATGTGATAAATTACCCATTGTGTCGTGTACTCTAAGCATATCTCTACGTACAACATCCTGTGATACTAAAAGTGTCCCTTGTCCGAAATGTTCTTGTAGTTGTTTTGCGATTGTTGTTTTACCACTTGCGGAGTTTCCTCTAAGAATGATTAAAGTGGATGTAAGTATAGGATTAGACATAATGTATTCCCCCCAACAGCATTAATTATATAGAAAATTTTAACAAATAAAGTGAGGGAAGTGTATAATTAATATGATGGATATTTAAGGAGGGGGTAAGATGGGAGATATATTAAAAAATGCACAACCTATATGGAAACGGACTTGGTTTCGTTATCTAGGGGCATTTTTTATTGTTCAGTTACTGTTTACCCCGCATTAAAGGGCAGTAAGACCCCCACCTCAAAATTCAGCGAGAGCGAAGAAGTTAGGTGGGGGATCAACTGCTCGTAAAAGCCCGATTGGTTCAACTAATAATCAGTGGGGGATGAACAAAACCCCCACTGATTAAAGTTTCACTTTATTTTGTGTGAAATCACTGCGTGGGCGCCAAACTTTAGGCCAGGCGGAGAGTTTTTTAATAGAATATTAAATTCTCAATTTTTCACTGAATGGTTCACACTCTATACAATCCCGCAATTTAACGTATTTACAGCATTTTTTGCGATTACATTACTACCATATGCATTAGTAGGTGCAATGAAAGATGTAACAGCAAGAAAAAATATAAAGAAATAATAGAGGTATAATATGCTTTTTCAAAAAGAAGGTTTATTGATTAGATACGTAATGGAAGATGATGCATCTATCATTTCTAAATGGTTAACGGACCCAGCAGTCCTGCGGTATTACGAAGGACGAGATAATCCGCAATCTGTAGAAAAGGTGCTTGATCATTTTATACATAGTCCAAACAGTAATGAAAAAAGATGTTTAATAGAATTTGATACCATTCCGATTGGTTACATACAAATGTACCCAGTGGATTCAGAGTGGAAAGCGTTATATGGCTATAAAGAATCACAAAATGTATGGGGTATGGACCAATTTATCGGTGAACCAGCCTATTGGGGAAAGGGAATTGGAACAAAACTCGTTCAGGCAGCAATTACATATATTATGGGTGAAATGGGAGCAGAAGCAATTGCAATGGATCCGAAAGTAAATAATGAACGAGCAATAAAGTGTTATGAAAAAAGTGGATTTAAAAAAGTAAAGATTTTAAAGGAACATGAGTTGCATGAGGGGAAATTAGAAGATTGTTGGATGATGGAATATAAACAATAATAATGGCTTATACAAATAAAGGGGGATGTGTGAAATGAAAAAAGCATTAATCGTAATTGATGTGCAAGCGGGTATGTATACAGCTGGAATGCCAGTACATAATGGGGGAAAGTTTTTACAAACATTGCAAGAGCTTATTAGGGAATGTCGTTCAAATGATATTCCAGTTATTTATATCCAACATAACGGTCCTAAAGACCATCCGTTAGAAAAAGGTACGGATGGATGGCGAATCCATGCGGCCATCGCTCCGCAAGAAGGAGATAATATAGTTGAAAAGACGACTCCAGATTCATTCCATAATACAAACTTAAGCGAAGTGTTACAAGAGAAAGGAATTGAACACGTTATTCTTTCGGGAATGCAAACAGAGTATTGTGTAGATACGACAACGCGCAGAGCATGTAGTGAAGGGTATAAAGTAACGTTAGTGAGTGATGCGCATAGTACATTTAATACAGAAGTGTTACGTGCTGAAGATATTGTGAAACATCATAACGCAGTATTGGGAGCGTTTGCGGATGTTGTTGCAGTAAAAGACTTAAAAGTGGCTGCCTCTAAATAAGAGGCAGTTTTTTATTAGAAAAAATAGCGTCAAATATTGTTAGTAAGTCGGTATTTTGAAATAATCACTTATATAATTTCACGTACCATAATGAAAAAATACAAAAAAGGAGCACCACATAATTAAAAAGGGCGCTCCTGCATTAAAACGTTACTTTTTCTTATCTTTATCCAATATATTTTGTTCTTCAGCAAACTCTGTACCATATGCAAAGCGGCGATTAATACGAATGTTATCATTGTTGTGCCTTGTATGAGAGTTAGAGAAGCGATGAACAATTACTTCAGATAAAGTGAAGACGATGGCAGAAAGGATACTGCCCCATGCAATTTGCATATAGTTGTCTAATAAAATATTACCGAAAATCCATACGCTTAAATATGTTAATAAGAAATCCGACATAATGGCACCAGTATTGCCAATTCGATTTAAAATAATTTTATCAACGAACATGTAGGATACGATTGTAACAAAGAGACTGAATGAAATAATTTGAACAAACGTTGCAGGGAAAAATAAAGCAAGCCCAATGCTAAATGCGATAATGCACGATATAAACTTGATAAGCACTACTGTGAAATCATTCAAAATTTACACCTCCGATTTATACATAGTTTTTCAATAAATTCTGGAGTTCATACATTGTAACGGATTTATTTACATAAAACTTTTTCATGTTCGGAATTTAGTCTAAATATTATAAAAACAATGAAAAAATGTTATAGTAAAATGAGAGTGTATGACATTTTTAGGTAAGGGGGAATCCAAGATGTGGATTACTTCAGAAGTAGAAATTCCAGATGAGTTAATTGATCACCTTGAGCAAGGAAAGTTAGTATTATTTGTTGGAGCGGGAGTTTCTATGAAAGGGAAATCAAACTTACCGAATTTTGATGATTTAGTTGATGAAATTGCAAAAACGTTATATGTCGAAAAACGTGAAATAACAGAGCCACATGATTATTATCTTGGTAAAATTGCGAAAACAAAAGATGTACATCAAGTCGCAAGAGATCTCGTTCATATAGAGAAATCAAAACCGAATCCATTGCATTATGCAATTCCAAGGTTATTTCCTTTAGATACAGATATCCGCATTGTAACAACAAATTTTGATCAACATTTTACAACTGCAATTAAAGAAATAAATAGAGATATCAATGTTTATTACGCTCCAGCTTTACCGACTGGGAGAGCTTTTAAAGGTCTTGCTTACATACATGGTAATGTAGAACAGGAGAAAGAGGCTTTAATTTTAACAGATGGTGATTTTGGAAGGGCTTACTTAACGGAAGGGTGGGCGAGAAGGTTTTTAGTTGATCTATTCTCAAATTACACCGTTTTATTCGTTGGATATAGTCATAATGACCCAGTAATGAAATATTTAGCAACTGGTTTACCACCAAGTACAAGACGATTTGCTTTTGTCGCACAAGGAGAAAATACGTACCACTGGGAACATTTAGGGATAAGACCAATTGTGTATCCGAATAAGGTGAATAATCATCAATCCCTTGTAAAAGCGGTAAAACGCTGGGCGGAATTAATGGGTGATAATTATATTACGAAAAGAATGCGTATTCGGGATATTGTAACGGTTCCCCCGTCAGTAGAACAGGAACAATTATCATACATAAAGCAATCAATTAAAAAAATTGAAACAGTTCGTTACTTTGTGGAATTTGCTCATGATTATGAATGGGTCGAATGGTTAGAAGTAGAAGGTAAATTACAAAATTTGTTTATGCTTACGCCAAACTATAATGAAGTAGATGAATTACTTGCAGAATGGTTAGTCGAACAATTTCTTTTTAGTCATCAGAAAGAATTATTTCAATTAATTTATAAAAACTATTCTAAAATATCACCGTTATTATGGAGAACAATTTGTAACTACTTAAACGAAACGAGGAGTAAGATGGACCCGTTGTTGTTTGCAAGGTGGACACTCCTTTTATTAGAAACAGCTGAAAAAGATAGTAGCTCTATAGAAAAGATTTCTAAGTTACTGCAAAAATGTTCTTTTCCTGAGCATAAAGAAATTGCCTTATTGTTACTAACTTTTATTTTAGACGGAAAACTGAAGTTGAAACGTGTAAGGAAATGGGGAAATGATACGCAAGAATCAATAGAACTCGAGGAATCGAGTCGCTTACCAGTATCTACATTTTCTCATGTGGAGCAAATTTGGAACGAAAAGATGAGGCCATATATCGCTTATTATGCTGTTCCAATTATGATGATTGGATTAGAAAAATTGAGAATGTTGTCGTTAAGACAAACGGCACTGAAAAAAAGAAATAAGGAAAATGTAGAGAAAGAGTTTCATCAAAATGATCTTGCATTTTTAATACGAATTGTAAAAGAGTGTCTAACTTATTTATGCGAAAACAATGAGAAAAAAGCGGATTATTATATTACAGAAATGATAGAAGCAAATAGTGTACTTCAAAAGCAAATTGCAATTGATGCGATGAATAAAAATATTTTTGTTCGTGTAGATGACAAAATGAAATGGTTGTTACATGAAGGACTTCTTTTAGATTTCACTTATAAACACGAAGTTTTTCAACTTTTAAAAAGGCATTATGCACATTGTTTAGAAAAAACAAAAGAAGAAGTCACTCGAACTGTAATAAAGCATCTTACAGAAGAGAGGGTATTTGATGCATGTCTCGTATTAGACTTATTATTCAAGTGTGATTCAAATAGTCCATCTACGGCAAATGGGTATGAGTTAATGAAGCAAAAGCATCCTCATTTTCATTCCGAACGATACAGTGTACAAAAGAAAGAGGATACAGAGCAAAGTATTACTTGTAATGTAACTGCTGACGGATTATTGCAACTGAAAGATGTTGAAATTATGAAGCAAGTTCAGCAATTTTCGCAAGATCTTGTTTTTGAACAACGCCATTTTTTAGAGATGTTATCAAAAGCATGTAAATTAAACACAGAGTGGAGTATTTCATTTGCATACCAATTAGTAGGAGTGCAAGAAATAAGTAATGAAGTATGGTTTGTTTGTATTAGAGAATGGCGAAATAATCGAGGATTGACAAATGATCAAATCCAAAAAATTATTCCGCTATTGCAGAAATTTGTTAGAAATACTGCTTTTCATTGGTTAATTAGTAGTTTTCTATATGAAATTAGTAATCGACTAGAAGAGTTAGAAGAGAATAGTATACGTGTTGTAAAACGATTTGCTTTTTCAGTGTTTCCTCAAGTTATGAAGAGTGATACAGACTTTAAGCTTGGGAAACAAGATTTTTACAATGAATCAATTCAGCATCCAGTTGGAAAAATGACAGCTGTATTATTAAAGTTGTTATCATATGATCATTTATACGATCGTAATGTATATGAATATTTATTTTTATTTGAAGAACAAGTAAGAGTTAATTCGGAACGAACAAACTTTATGTTTGCTCGTTTAATAGCAGATATTACATTTCTATATCATATTGAAAAACAATGGTGCCGAAAATATTTGTTACCATACTTAGATTTAAAAAAACAAAATGAGATTACGGAATATGCATGGGCCGGCTTATGTTACACGCAAATAAATTTACCTTTATTTACAGAAATGAAGCGATTTATTAAGTATGCGGTAGAACATTTGGAAGTATTACATCCGCATACGAGAGAAGCTTTCTTGAAGTGGCTTAGCTTTGTATTTATTAAATGTGTACTATATTGGGAGCAAAAAACAGATTGGTTATACCCGTTACTCATACTAGAAAATGAAGAAAATAAAATTAAGTTTATGCAGTTTTTATGCTATTACGTCAAAACATTAAGCGTAAAAGAACAACAAAAATTTTGGACAGCTTGGCTCAGTGTATTTTTGCGAGAACGACCAAAAATGGGTGAGATAACTGCGAGAGAATATGTAATGCTTTTACGTATTATTTTATACATGGATGAAATATTAGAAAAAGGATTATGTATTATGTCTCGTACATTTTCAAGTGTACATGGTAAATGTACAGGTGAGGAAATGAAGCGGTTATTGATTGAAATGCTTCATAAAAAAGAAAGTATGAAAGCGCATAAAGAAATGTTTGCAAATGTGTTTTTTATTTTACTACAAACATGTCACGAAGCCGTGTTATTCGAAAAAGAAATCATACAAATAAAAGAATTATTAGTTCAGTATAAAGTAGAGGAATATGTTTTACATTTACTAGAAAATGAAATAATTCGCATAGGAATTGTAATGGGTGATTTACAAAAAGAATTATAGGACGAAAGTGGAATTTTAAAAAATATATAAAAAGTTGTTGACAGTGTTTTGAAAAGCGTTCTATAATACGAATCATACTTATTCAATTTCAAAAACATTTGAATAAACAAAGTGCAATGAAGAGATCACAGTAGTGGTTAGTCTTACTGTAACAGAGAGCTGGTGGTTGGTGTGAACCAGTACAGGGATAATCATGAATTACAGTCTTGGAGCATCTTTTTCGTAATAAAGATAGTTTGTCTTTATGAGGAAAAAGCGGTCAATTGATCGTTAACAGTGAAGAGAGGTAGACGGAAAGTTAGTCTGCAACTAGGGTGGTACCGCGATAAATATCGTCCCTACTGATTTATTCAGTAGGGACTTTTTGTATTTTAGTGGTCCAACTTGAAAATAAAATAGTCATGCATTGAAAGGAAAAGCAGTAGTTGTTGTTTCCCTGTAACAGAGAGCTGGTGGTTGGTGCGAACCAGTACAAAAACAAGAGCGAATTACAGTCCTAGAGCATCTTTTTCGTAGTAAAGATAGTATTGTCTTTATGAAGGGAAAGACGGTCAGATGATCGTTAACAATGAAGAGAGGTAGACGAAAGAAGTCTACAACTAGGGTGGTACCGCGATAAATATCGTCCCTACTGATTGGATCAGTAGGGCTTTTTTGTACAAAAAAGTGGGTTTTTAACTAGTAGTTCATGTCTTTGTACGAATTATTAGTTTAAAATAAGAAGAGGTATCGATTCCACTATAAATTTGTATAATTAGTCAGTTCAGAAAATAGAGAATTTTTTATTCTCTTACTATACTTTTAAAACATTAGAGGAGGATTTCCAAATGGCAAATCATGAATTAGATCAATTACGTAAACAGGTAGATGAAATTAACTTACAACTATTACACCTTTTAAACAAACGTGGTGAAATCGTTCAAAAAATTGGAGAGCAAAAGCAAGTACAAGGTACGAAACGCTTTGATCCAGTACGTGAGCGTGAAGTACTTGATATGATCGCAGAGCATAACGAAGGACCATTCGAAACATCAACAGTTCAACATATTTTCAAAACGATTTTCAAAGCAAGCTTAGAGTTACAAGAAGATGATAACCGTAAAGCGTTACTAGTATCACGTAAAAAGAAACAAGAAAATACAATCGTTGATGTAAAAGGTGAATTGATTGGAAACGGAACACAAACGTTCATCATGGGACCTTGTGCAGTAGAAAGCTTAGAGCAAGTTCGTCAAGTAGGGCAAGCGATGAAAGACCAAGGCTTAAAATTAATGCGCGGTGGTGCATTCAAACCGAGAACTTCTCCATACGATTTCCAAGGTTTAGGAGTAGAAGGACTTCAAATTTTACGTCAAGTAGCAGACGAGTTTGACTTAGCAATTATTAGTGAAATTTTAAATCCGAACGATGTTGAAATGGCATTAGACTACGTTGATGTAATTCAAGTTGGCGCACGTAACATGCAAAACTTCGATTTATTACGAGCTGTAGGTAAAGTTAACAAACCAGTATTATTAAAACGTGGATTAGCAGCAACAATTGATGAGTTCATTAACGCAGCGGAATACATCATTGCGCAAGGTAACGATCAAATTATTCTTTGTGAGCGCGGTATCCGCACATACGAAAGAGCAACACGTAACACATTAGACATTTCTGCAGTACCAATTTTAAAGAAAGAAACGCATTTACCAGTTATTGTTGATGTAACACATTCAACTGGACGCAGAGATTTATTATTACCAACAGCGAAAGCGGCACTTGCAATTGGCGCAGATGCAGTAATGGCTGAAGTTCATCCAGATCCAGCAGTTGCATTATCAGATTCTGCACAACAAATGGACATTCCAGAATTCCATAGATTCATGGATGAGTTAAAAGGTTTCAAAAATAAATTATCTTAATTCCATATCATATATGCGTTGAAGAGGAAACAGTAGTGCTTATCTCACTGTTAAAGAGAGCTGATGGTCGGTGTGAATCAGTACAAAGGTAAGCATGAATTACAGCCTTGGAGCATCTTTCCCGACAACTTTTGGAGGGGAAGACGGTCAAACGATCGTTAAAGAAGAAGAGAGGTAGACGAAAGAAGTCTACAACTAGGGTGGTACCGCGATAAACATCGTCCCTACTGAGCGCTCAGTAGGGACTTTTTTGTACAAAAAAATAGTAAAGGGGCAAGAGAAATGAGATACATTACAGCTGGAGAATCACATGGACCGCAGTTAACAGTTATTTTAGAAGGTGTACCAGCAGGTTTGACACTTACGGCGGAACATATTAATAAAGAATTATTAAGAAGACAAAAAGGTCATGGACGCGGAAGACGTATGCAAATTGAAACAGATACAGTTGAAATTGTAAGTGGTGTTCGTCACGGGATGACACTTGGATCACCGATTACGTTAATTGTAAAAAATGATGATTTCAAACATTGGACGAAAGTAATGGGTGCAGAGCCAATTTCGGAAAAAGAAAGTAAAGACATGAAACGTACAATTACAAAACCACGTCCCGGACATGCAGATTTAAATGGAGCAATTAAATATGGTCATCGTGATATAAGAAACGTATTAGAGCGGTCATCTGCAAGAGAAACGACAGTTCGTGTAGCTGCTGGTGCAGTTGCAAAACAAATTTTAAGCGAATTAGGCGTGGAAATTGCAGGACATGTTCTTGAAATTGGTGGAGTAAAAGCAAAACATATTTCAAACTTATCAATTGAAGAAATTCAAACAATTACTGAAAACTCACCAGTTCGATGTTTAGATAAAGAAGTAGAGCAAGAAATGATGAATGCGATTGACAACGCAAAAAGTAGTGGAGATTCAATCGGTGGTATTGTGGAAGTCATTGCAGAAGGTATGCCGATTGGCGTCGGTAGTTACGTCCATTACGATCGTAAATTAGATGCAAAACTTGCTGGTGCAATTATGAGTATAAATGCATTTAAAGGTGCTGAAATCGGCGTAGGTTTTGAAGCGGCACGACAACCAGGAAGCAAAGTGCATGATGAAATTCTGTGGGATGAAGAAAAAGGATACACGAGAAGAACGAATAATGCCGGCGGTTTAGAAGGCGGTATGACAACAGGTATGCCAATTATCGTAAGAGGCGTGATGAAGCCAATTCCTACTTTATACAAACCGTTAGCAAGCGTTGATATTGATACGAAAGAAGCATTCCAAGCGAGTATTGAAAGATCTGATAGTTGCGCAGTACCAGCGGCGGGTGTAGTAGCTGAATCTGTTGTGGCATGGGAACTTGCAGATGCACTAGTCGAACAATTCGGAAAAGATCGTATGGAATTATTAAAACAAAACATTATGCAACACAATAACTACGCAAAAGAATTTTAATAAAAAGGTGGGTTTAACGTGCAAGTAAAGGATCAACTATCATCATTACAACCATATAAACCAGGTAAATCACCAGAACAAATGAAAGAAGTGTACGGAGATCATTCGTTTGTGAAATTAGCATCGAATGAAAATCCATTCGGCTGTTCGTCACGTGTTTTAGATGAGTTGCAAAAATCGTGGTTGGAACATGCTTTATATCCTGACGGAGGTGCTACAACGCTCCGTCAAACAATCGCAGATAAGTTACATGTGAAAATGGAACAAGTACTTTGTGGTAGTGGTTTAGATGAAATCATTCAAATAATAAGCCGCGCCGTATTACGAGCGGGAGATAACATTGTAACAGCAGGTGCAACATTCCCACAGTATCGTCATCATGCCATTATAGAAGGTTGCGAAGTGAAGGAAATTGCGTTAAATAACGGTGTATACGACTTAGAAGAAATTTCTTCAGTAGTAGATAACGATACAAAAATTGTATGGATTTGTAACCCGAACAATCCAACAGGCACATATGTGAATGACCGAAAATTGACTCAATTCATTGAAGGTATTAGTGAAAATACGTTAATTGTCATTGATGAAGCGTACTATGAATACGTAACAGCAAAAGATTTCCCAGAGACATTACCGCTTTTAGAAAAACATAAAAATATTCTTGTACTTAGAACATTTTCTAAAGCGTACGGATTAGCTTCTTTCCGCGTTGGATATGCGGTTGGACAGGAAGAGTTAATCGAAAAATTAAATGTCGTTCGTTTGCCATTTAACGTATCTTCATTAGCGCAAAAAGCAGCGACGATTGCTTTTGGTGATGACGAGTTTATTGAAGAAATAGTTCGTGTGAATACAGAAGGATTACAACAATACGAGAGCTTTTGTAGGGAAAATGATATTCCATTTTATCCATCGCAAACAAATTTCATCTTCTTGCCAGTTGAGAATGCTGGAGAGATTTATGAAGCTTGTGCACACGCAGGATTTATTATTCGTCCGTTCCCGAATGGTATCCGTATTACAGTCGGAACAAGGGAGCAAAATGAAGGGGTGATTTCAGTGTTACAACAACACTTTGAAAATAAAAAAAGAAAGTCTCGAGATGAGGAAAATGCGTAAAAAGGTAGTATTAATTGGAACTGGTTTAATCGGAGGCTCTCTCGCATTAGCAATTAAGAAAGAGCACGATGTAACGATAACAGGTTATGATATATTTCAAGAACAAGTAGAGCGTGCAAAAGAATTACACGTAGTAGATGAAATAGCAGTTGATTTACAGCTTGCATGTGAAAAGGCACATTTAATTGTTTTTGCTTCTCCAGTTGAAGAAACGAAGAAGCTATTACACAAACTTGCGTCATTCCGTTTACGAGAAGATGTTATAGTGACTGATGTTGGTAGTACAAAAGGCACGATTATGAATGAAGCAGAAACTTTATTTTCAAAGGAAGTATCTTTCATTGGTGGACATCCAATGGCAGGTTCTCATAAAACGGGAGTTGAAAGTGCAAAAGCGCATTTATTTGAAAATGCATTTTACATTTTAACACCGATGCATCATGTGCCAAATGAACATGTGGAAGAGTTAAAAGATTGGTTAAAAGGAACGGGATCACATTTCCTTGTTTTAAATACAGAAGAACATGATTATGTAACAGGGATCGTTAGTCATTTCCCGCACCTTATCGCAGCAGGTTTAGTGAAGCAAGTAGAGAAACATGCAGGAGATAATCCGCTCATTCATCAGCTAGCTGCTGGAGGGTTTAAAGACATTACACGTATCGCATCTAGTAGTCCGAAAATGTGGAGTGATATTGTAAAGCAAAATCGTGAGCATTTAATGGTATTATTAAAAGAGTGGATCTCTGAAATGGAAGATTTATATAAAACAGTTTCTACCGGAGATGCATGCGAGATTCAAAACTATTTTGCAGATGCGAAAGAATACCGTGATTCTTTACCAGTAAGAAAGAGAGGGGCAATTCCTGCCTATCACGACTTATACGTCGATGTATTAGATAAGGTGGGGGCATTGGCTCATATTACGAGTATTTTGGCGCGTGAGGAAATTAGTATTACGAACTTGCAAATATTAGAAGCGCGTGAAGGACTGCTTGGGGTATTACGTATTAGCTTCCAAAGGGAAGAAGATCGTATGAAAGCAAAACTAGCGCTTGGAGAAGAAGAATACCAAACTTATGAAACAATTTAAATGAGAAGGTGAAAAACGTGAAAGAAAGAACAATACAACCTGTTAATAACGGATTGAATGGCAATATTACAATCCCAGGTGATAAATCCATTTCACACCGTGCTGTTATGTTCGGTTCTATTGCAGAAGGGAAAACAACAATTAAAGGTTTCTTGCCCGGTGCAGACTGTTTAAGTACGATTTCATGTTTTAAAGAAATGGGAGTAGAAATTACGCAAAACGGTGATGAGGTTACTGTAGTTGGTAAAGGATTAGAAGGTTTACAAGAACCGAAAGCTGTATTAGATGTTGGTAATTCTGGTACAACAATCCGATTAATGTCAGGTATATTAGCTAACACACCATTTTTCTCTTGCGTACAAGGTGATGAATCTATCGCAAAAAGACCGATGAAGCGTGTAACAAACCCATTAAAACAAATGGGCGCAAACATAGACGGTCGAGAAGAAGGAACATTTACACCGTTAACAATACGTGGTGGAGATTTAAAAGCAATTGAATATATTTCTCCTGTTGCAAGTGCACAAGTAAAGTCAGCTATTTTACTTGCAGGTCTTCGTGCAGAAGGTGTAACAGCTGTTACAGAACCACATATTTCCCGCGACCATACGGAAAGAATGCTTGAAGCATTTGGTGTTAAAGTAACTCGCGAAGGGAAAACAGTGAAGCTGTCAGGTGGACAAAAATTAACAGCAACAGACATTCAAGTGCCAGGTGACGTATCATCAGCAGCATTTTTCTTAGTAGCAGGTGCAATCATCCCAAATAGTAAACTAGTATTACAAAATGTAGGGATGAATCCAACCCGTACCGGTATTATTGATGTTTTAGAAAAAATGGGTGCTACGTTCACTGTAGATCTAATTAACGAAGGGGCATCGGAACCAGCTGCAAATATTACAATCGAAACATCTTCATTAAAAGGAATTGAAATTGGCGGAGATATTATCCCTAGATTAATCGATGAGATTCCTGTAATCGCATTAGCGGCAACGCAAGCAGAAGGAATTACAGTAATTAAAGATGCACACGAATTAAAAGTAAAAGAAACAAACCGTATTGATACAGTCGTTGCTGAATTAACGAAACTAGGAGCTCGCATAGAAGCAACTGATGACGGTATGATCATTTACGGAAAATCAGCTCTAAAAGGCAATACAGTAAATAGTTATGGTGATCACCGTATCGGAATGATGCTTGCAATTGCTGGTTGCCTGGCAGAAGGAAAAACAATTATTGAAGATGCAGAAGCAGTAGGTGTATCATATCCTACATTCTTTGACGAACTTCAAAAGTTAGCTAAATAAAAAGGGTGGAAAGCAGATACGTGATGTATCTGCTTTTTTGTTAAAACGTCCTTGTAATTTCACTTACCGAACTATAATAGTGAGAATTATGATACAATTCAAAAAGGGAATGGAGGAGAATTATATGAATGTCATACAATTAAAAGAAGATAAATTCAGAGAAGCATTACGTTTATCAGAATACGCTTTTCAATATAAAGTAGATGAGGAACGATTACAGCAGCAACTTACAAAAATGAAGGAAAGTCATGAAATATACGGCATTATGGAAGGGGAAGACTTAGCTGCAAAACTACACCTCATCCCGTTTCATATTTACATAGGTAAAGAAAAATTTAAAATGGGTGGCGTTGCAGGAGTAGCGACGTATCCAGAGTACAGAAGAAGTGGGTATGTAAAAGAGCTACTTCAACATTCACTTCAAAGAATGAAAAAAGATGGCTATACAGTCTCTATGTTACACCCATTTGCTGTTACATTTTACCGTAAATACGGCTGGGAACTTTGTGCGAATCTTCTCGTATGTCATTTGACAAAGAGTGATTTAGTTATGAAAAAACAAGTGAATGGTACTGTGAAACGTTTCAATAAAGAAAATCACCCAGAAGAGGTCGAGAAGCTTTATGAAACATTTGCAGAACGTTTTTCTGGTATGCTAGTTCGCAATGAAAAATGGTGGTTACAAGCTGTTTATGAGGATTTAACATTAGCAATTTATTACGATGAAAATAAAACTGCAGCCGGCTATATGTTATATAAAATAGAAAACTATAAAATGACAGTAGATGAATTTGTTCCAATGCATAATGAAGCACGAAATGGTCTATGGAATTTTATTTGCCAGCATGATTCTATGATTAAAGAGCTTGAAATGACAGTAAGTGAAAACGAACAGTTGTTATATACATTGCAAGAACCACGTGTGAAAACAGAAATAAAACCATATTTTATGGGAAGAATTGTAGATGTAGAGCAGTTCTTAAAACAGTATGAGTTAAACTGGAACAATGTACAACAAGAAGTCATTTTACATATTACAGATTCATTTGCACCGTGGAATAATGTATCGGTGAGACTTGCAAATTATGAAATAGCAATTATAGAAGAACCAATGGATAAAGGGATTAAGCTAGATATAAATGCACTATCTACAATACTGCTTGGATACAAACGCCCATTAGAACTAAATGAATTAGAATTAATTAGCGGAAGCGAAGAGGAAATACGGGCATTTGAGAATGTAGTACCAGTGCGCAAGCCGTTTATTTATGATTTCTTTTAATTTGCATATAAGATGGAGTTGTTTCGAACAAAATTTTGGGATAGCTCCATCTCATCGTATTAATTTTTGTCGGTAAGTTGATATATCCTGAAAATCGCTGATATAATTTTATTCACATACAAGAGAATAGAATCGCAACTATACGTTGTCACGCACTTGACTTTTATTCCCTGTAATTTATAATTAAAAACGGAATGAATTTTCATTCCTGAAAATAGAGGTGGAAAAAATGGCTAAAAACAAACAAGAGGATATTTTTGATGCTGCGATGCAACTTTTTGCAGAGCGTGGTTACGATGGTACGACAATTCCAATGATCGCTGAAAAGGCAAAAGTCGGTGCGGGTACTATTTATCGCTATTTTGAAAATAAAGAGGCACTTGTTAACTCATTATTTTCAAAAAGTATGTTAGAGCTTTCTGAAATAATAAAAACGGATTTTCCTGTTGAAGCAAATATTCGTGAACAGTTTAGTCATACGTACAACCGTTTATTTGAATTTGCGAGAAACAATGTAGATGCTTTTTTATTTACAAATTCTCACTGTGATAGTTATTTTCTTGATGAACAGAGTAAGAAAATATTTGACGATTTTATAGGCTTCTTTATGAATATTATTGAAGATGGAATCGCAAAAGGTTTTCTTCGTCCATTGCCTCCAGTCGCTTTAATTATTATTGTATATCAACCGCTAGAAAAATTAACGAAAGTAATTGCAACAGGGCAATTAGAATACTCGAAAGAGTTAGTAAAAGAATTAGAAGAAAGCTCTTGGAACGCTATTAGAATCATTTGATTCTATAGCTTTATAAGGACAGGAATGAATATTCATTCCTAAATAGATTTAAAAAATGAGAGTAGGAGAGGGTATTTGTGCAACTAAAGGAATGAAT
>NZ_JBPWJX010000037.1:0-17901 GCF_051781745.1 Bacillus cereus group sp. Bce019 | reverse complement strand
CTGAAGTAAATTTAGTCATAAAAAAACTACACCTCCAATTGTTAGACTGTGTCTAACAATTGGGGTGCAGTTCAATAAAAGCGACCTGTCTTTTTAATTCATCGATTACTTCCTGTGGTTTCCCAAGGTATTGATACTGATCAATGGCAATGTCAATCAAAGGGCGTGCAGGTGGTGCGAGTAAGATACTTCCTCGGACAAGTGAGGAAGGCGCTTTGCTCAGTATACGTGGCATTGTACCGGCTCCTAGACTATGTCCAAGAATGAAAATATTACTTGGATCAATGCCTTCCTGCTGCGCTGCTGACTTTGCTGCATATATGGCATCATCTGTAGTATCACGGTCTAATGTAACAGGTTCTGCACTCATCTTTAATGCATGTTCTAAGGTACGTTTTTCATAGCGCAACACTGCAATTCCGTTGGATGAAAGGCCCACCGCAAGGTCTCGTAAGATTTTTGTTCCCAAATAGGTAGCATCGCGATCATGGATGCCAGCACCATGCACAAGAACAACGACGGGTACCTTTTCACCACGCTGATGCTTCGGAACTGTTAATGTCGCTGGTAACGGATAGGTAGAATTTCCAATGACGATTTCACGTTCTTGATAGGAGTCAGGTTGATTATAGATAGGGTGTGGGATGGTATAAGATTCTTCGGGTGGCCTTTCTCCAATTTCATCTACTTTCCCGCCAGGTGTGAATTTAAGGAGTAGCGGTATGATAGTTCCTTCGGTAGCTGCTGGAATTTCTACCGTCTGATGGACCAAGTTTCGTTCTTTTATCACGGGGGTTCCCATGCTTTTTATCCCGCTCCAGCCACTTTGTGTCCACCAGTTTTGTAATGTGGTTGCTGTAAACTTGGATTGAAAAGCAGTAGACGTCAACTGTAGTGCCTCTGCATACTTACCTTGCTGGAGATATTCAAAAAATAATGATGTACGCTCCGTTAAAGAGACTAGTTTCTTTTCAGCAGATTGTTCTTCGCGTGTATCTGCGTGAATAGTTGTTGTAAGCGGGAAAGATGAAACGCCTAAAGAAAAGAGTAGGGGAAAGGTAAGTACTGATCTTTGTATTTTCTTTTTTTTATTCATGTTTTAACCTCCAATACGTGATGGTACAAAACAGGTATGGTAATTAGAATTCTGGTGCGAAAACTTCAAAATATTTGCAAGCAATCTCCAAAACTTGGACATACTCATATTATTATTCTAAAAAAACGTAGCTTTCTTCTCTTGTCACATGCATATTAATCCCAGAAATAATCTTTCTTCCTTCACTTTATATTTTGATTATACGAAACAAAGCTCTCGTTTTTCTTACTTGATACTTACAAATTCCTTAAGTAAAGGATATTTTAAAATCTTAGCTTGATGAATATGTAGCGGTACTCCTATGTTAAGAGATAGCTTAAGGACCGAGGATTATATTGTTTTTATAAAGGGTTGATGTTATGTTTGTTTTGTAACATATGGTGTTTTATGCATGTAGGAGGATTTATTGAAGAAATTATTAATATTGTTTTTATTAGCTACATTTTGTCTACAGATTACAGGATGTTCTAATAATATGGGTACACTAAGGGAGAAGTCTAAAACTTCAACAACTGTGAAGTCTAAACGCATCAATAAAGGGTGGTACAAACATATGTAATAGTTTGTATCACCCTTTGTTGATGTTAGAAGTCATAAGGAAAAGATTGATAGTTAGATATTTTTCATAAAGAAAAGACACCTATATAAGAGTGTCCTTTCTAATAGTTTTTTAGCCGAAGCAACTGCATCCGATAATGATTAATAGTATAAAGAGTACAATGAGTAAAGCAAATCTGCCAGCAAAACCACGGCCTTCTCCGCAACTACCACCATAGCCCATAATAGTTCCGCCTTTAGATAAGAGGATAAAACTAAGGTTCATTCATGTATTTTAACGGGTTCACTTTACCTGATGTTTTTAAGAATGAATGGAGCAGGTTCTTTTTTATTTTATCGAAAGTAAACTTTTAGCCAGTAGTTTATTTTCATACTATTAATTTTTATGCGTATTTGTTGAAAAATCAAGGAGCTGCAAAAAAATACTATACCGAAATTTAGTTCGGTAATAGTAACGTGCATATAAAAGTTCCCACTTTGCTATATTTTAAAAAGAGTCATAAAAATCTATGTTTTTTTAATTCAGTTACAAACTACAAAACTCCTTTTTAAAGAAATGTATGTACACACAAATTATATTTTATTCCATAACTCTCTAACTTTTGTTCACGATAGTCTGATATTGAAAAAAATATAATATTTGGTACGACATCACTTTGTTTTTTTATAAAGTTTTGTAATTAAACTATAATATTGTATTTTTGTTTGTATTATTGAAATTAGTAATAATAAAATGTATTATTGAAAAGCACAATTTATAATTCAAGTAATCAGGACTATGTGCCCATTATAATTTGAACATTCAGAAATTATAATATTGTCTAAAAATGAGGTGGGATTCATAGAAACAGTACATATTAAATGGTATGGAATGTATAGTATAAATGATTTTTATAATAGGGAAGAAGCTTCTAAGAAGGGGATATTTGCAATTTCTAGAGTATGTGCTAAGAATGTAACATTGCTCTATATAGGACAAACCAAAAGAAGCTTTATACAAAAGATAAGGGAACTTAATAAGGAGTGGCCTTTCGATGAGAGCGAATTAAAGATTACATTAGGAATAATAGAATTTCCTAGTGGTGAAATTTACTCTGAAAAGAAGGTAAAAGAGATAAAATCTCTTTTGATTTTACGACATACCCCATTAGAAAACGAAACATCTTTATTATACTATAGAGGGAAATTTAATTTGAAAATTATAAATAAGGGAAGAAGAGGTTTAATTGTTAAAAAGCTTTCTACAGGAGATCTAATATGGACATAATTGGAATCACCTTTGAATAAAATTGAAGGTTTCTTAAGTGCAGAAGCTTATCAATTTTTAATGTATTAAACTATTTTGAATGACATATGTCAGATACTTGAAAAAATACAAATTTTATTATGATATGAAATCCTGTATGGAAAGTGTAGTTTATTTCTATTGTTTAATAAAAATATTAAGAATTTTAGGGATAATACATAAAGAGTAGAGGAGAAAGTAAACACGGAGGTTTGAAGAATGGGACAAGTAAGCAGATTTCAAGAAAAACAACAGAATCGTCGTCAAAAGGCAATTTTTAATATTGCATTTACTTTGGTATTAGTGACAGTTGGTATAGTGACATACCAATTGTTTACCCCTTCTAATACATCAACGAAAGCAATTGCTCAAGAAAAGAAAGTAACAAAGATAGAAGAGAAGAAAACTGAAGAAAAAGAAACAGCAAAGATAGAAGAAAAGAAAACTGAAGAAAAAGAAACAGCAAAGATAGAAGAGAAGAAAACTGAAGAAAAAGAAGCAACAAAGATAGAAGAGAAGAAAACTGAAGAAAAAGAAACAGCACAGCTAGAAGAGAAACCAAAAGTAGAAAAATCGGTAAAAACAAACGGAAATGAAAATAATGAGGAAGAAAAAACGGCATCTCAAGAAAAGGGTTCTCAAACTAATCCTTCTTGGAAGCCAATTGGTACCGAGCAAGGAGCAAAACCTGAAATGAAATTTAAAGAAGGAACAGTAGATTGGAGTGAGATGAAAAAAGCAATTTCTTATGCTGTTGATGTTCCAGAGAGCCAATTGATTTTCGATTTTATTGGGAATAATGGTAATAATAAAGCCTACGGTAATGTACGCGATAAGCAAAATAATAAAAAATATAAGGTTAATATTGATTGGGTAGAAAATCAGGGGTGGAAACCAGCATCTGTTCAGGTGGTAAAATAAATAATAGAAATGTAATTGTGCGTTTAAAAGTTTACTATTGTAAAAACTCAAAAAAGAGACCGTATCAATTAGGACTCTTTTTGAGTTGACTATCAATGAAAAATTTAAAGTGACTTTCAATAACGGTAATTATGTAAATAAGCTGTCCATATGGGCAGCTTATTATTTTTTTGTTTAGCGTATTTTAAAAAATGCTGATGGTACCTCCTTGAGAAATATGAATCAAATCTATATTTTGTTTTATTTACCTCACTACTTTATCCATAACTTCTTTATATTTATGATAGTAATTAGTTTCAAATAAATATGGGGGCAGTTGGACTGAAGAAAATGTTCCTTGTAAGTAGTAAGTATCTTTTGCGATTTTAATTTATAATTGTTTATAAAAAAGAAAAGACACCCTAAGGTGCCTTCCTTCGACTTGAACCATCTTAATTTTAATAATATATTGGACTCCCATCCAACTATTATTTTACCATGTTAAGTTGTTTTATTCATTGAGAAATATAGTGTTAACCTATATTTAAAAGAATTATATCGATTTGAACCAACTATTAATTAGGGGGAAGCTGACATGCTCAGCCAATATTATACTATCCCCAGAACGGAAATTATGAGCAATATGTATATGAGTCACATATCAAAAAAAAGACACTCTCAAGAGTGCCTCTCCTTAGCAGCCGAATCCGCCGCCCCAACAGCTAGCGCCAACGATGATTAATAAGATGAAGAGCACAACAAGTAAGGCAAATCCGCCGCCGAAACCACAGCCTCCACCACAACTACCTCCATAGCCCATATTAACTCCTCCTTCCATAAAGGCCATTTATTAATGGATTTAATTTAATTTATGTTTTTAAGGGTGAATGGAGCAGGTCCTTAAAAAAATAAAAGGATTTTGGAAGTTAAAAAGAGTTGACGATCTTATTTTTGTCACCGGAATTTTGTCTTCTACATATTGTATTTTATTCTGTGTATTGGGGGAAGGAGGATCTTATGGCTAATTCTGAGATGATTTTACGTTTACTTACGGATTTAAAGATTGAACAACAATTGTTGAAAGAACAGTTAGAGAAAATGCAAACAACTGTGACTATTCTTGAAGAAAAATCAGTGACGCTTAAAGAAAAAACAGCGACTCTTAAAGAAAAAACAATGACTCCTGAAGAAAAACCATCTGTTACAAAGCAAAGAGCTTTTTCTGGACGCCCAACATCTTTTCGTGATTGGAGAGCAGCTGCTCAAAAAAATTCATAAAACTATAAAAAAAAGAAGACATCAATTAAGATGTCTTCTTTTGCTTGTACAATCTAAATGAAGTTAAGAAGATATATCCATATTGCTTTAGAAATAAGAAGAAAATAACGATTGTCGACTCCTATTTTAGTTATCTATTATTTGTTTTAATTCATTTATTCGTATTATTTTTTGAGAGCCCTAGTAATGAGGCCTTTTTTATAATTGTGTTAAAGTAGAAACCCCTCAAGCGTAGTGAGGGGTTACATGACTAGGGAAATGAATGATTATTAGTGTTTCATGAACTGAAGTTCAGGATATTGCTTCTGAATTTCTTCTAAATGATTTTCGTTTATCCCTTTTAAATTTTGATCAAAGAAGCTAGTTACTAGTTTATTAATGAGTGTATAATTTGCGGCTACATCTTCGTCTGGTTCATTAATAATAGGTGAAAATGCTGCTAAATCTGTAAAACTGGTATGGTTTGTTTTTGGAATTACCACTGTGTACACGCCCGGTTTTTCAATCGTTTTATTTCTTAAATAGGATATTTCCAATAATTCATTTTGGATTCCGGTTGTCTTTTGATTCTCCGCTTCTTTCATATAATGAATCGTCGCCTCAGCATTCATCAACATGAATGGTTTCTGAGGACCGTCTTTAGGCATTGGGTCGCCAAACAATCCGCCATCCATATCAATTGCAGCTTTAATACGCGTATCCTTTACTAGCATCTGTGCGGCAGTTGCTCCGCCAAAAGAGTGACCGAACATTCCAATTTTGTCATAGTTAATTAAGTCTGCAATCGTTTTAAAACTTTTATCGAAATTACCTTTTATTACTTCGTTTAAAACAAAAGTAGTATCCTGTTCCCATTTTTGAACTATGGTATTTAAGGCCGTAGGTGTATTTTCAATTGGTATAGAGTCTACACGGTTTCCGTTAGGGAAAATCGTTGTTGCTGCATATCCCGTGAAATTAAGAGCGATTACTACATAGCCTTGACTAGCTAATTCCTCTAACTGGAATGTATTTTGTTGACCATATAATCCCATCCCATGGCCGAATAAAAGGAGGGGGAATTTTTCTTTAGCTTGAAGTGGCTTAGCATTTTGATAAGAATGTGTTTTTGTCAGCCCTAAATGTGTCGTTACGATATACGGAGCACCGTTTGTTACTGCCAATTGTTCAGCCAGCTCGTTTATGTTCTCAAAATAGGCAGAAGGATTCCCTGATCCCTTTTCGGCAGGATAGTATACTTGTATCATTAACTCACGATTTCCATGATTATTTGGTACAGTGGTTTCTTTGCGATTTGTATCAATTAAATGAAAAGCTTTCGTGCCTACTGTATATTTTCCAGTAGGCTCTGGGAGTGTTATGATCGGAAAAAGTAAAGGTAATGTAAACATTACGATAGCAGTTACGATAATTCCTAAACCTTTTAAAACTTTCATCACTAACTTTTTAGAAACGGCTGTAGTTTTTGGTTTCAAAAAAACTTGTAATGTTAAAACGAACAATAAGAAATAGGCGGGAATCATGCGCCAGTTTGCACCAATTACAATGATGGTGGCAAGTAATAATGTATAATTTATTAGTAAAATGACTCCATTTTTTTTCGTCAAACCCCGTTTGATAAAGATGGGAATGATACTAGATAAAAGTAATGCAGCAACAAAAATGATTTCTAACATTTTTAGCTCCTTTTCTAATCAATATAGCTATAGATTGATAATTTACAACCTTCTCAATTATATAACTATAATTGATGATTGTATGCATGTAAGTAAGTTTAGAATGTTTTTATATGACATTTAAAAAAGTACTCATACGAGTACTTTTTCTTAAATGAATTATTATTTATTTTTAAACCGTTCCCCATAAATGATAAACCATACCGATAACAAAAAATGCTAGTCCTACAAATAAAACAATTAAAGCAAGCACTCCATTTTTATTATGTTCCATAAAATTAGCTCCTTTTTCATTTACTTACATACAAAAAGCCTTTAGTCGTAATTATGGCTAAAGGCTTTGATCTTCATACTTTGTAGTTTATAAAAAAGTTGCACTGCTGTATTAATTTGGAATATGATTATTTAAAGAGAAGGTGATGAGTACATGCAGGACAAAAAACAATTCCCGCTTATATCTGGAAATCTCTCATTAGATTTAGTAAATACAGAGCTAGTTAGGCGTGGACAACGTTATGATTTATTAATAACAGATGAAGATGTATTAGAATGGTTACATGTAATAAAGGTTAATCTTCCTTTTTGGAATGAAAAAACACTTATAGGAATTCAGAAGCGAATGGATCAAGTTACATCTAGTATATTAGAAATAAGAGAAGTACTGAGAAAACAGTTTGAGGCAATTGCTGATCAGCAAAAAATTTCTAATGATTTTATTACGTATTTAGAAAAACAAATTGAGAAGGCACCATTTACATATAAAATCATTGAACAACAGCTAGTATCTATCCCGGTTGGAGAAATCGAGGATGTACTCGCATCGTTAATTGCATTTGATGCTTTAACCTTAATAGCAGAAAATAAGCTGATTTCCCTTAAAAGGTGTTCAAATCCTGAATGTGTTTTATTATTTATAGATAAGAGTGGGAAACGAAAATGGTGTTCTATGAAAATATGTGGGAACCGGAAAAAGGTAGCAAAATTTCAGGATCGAAAATTTGAGGAAGTTTAGAGAATCAACTTATAATAGTTGATTCTTTTTTTGTATTCTCTAACTAACCTCTAAAATTAATATTTACAGGTTAGTTATTGCCGAGTTATAATGGTTGGTAAATAAAGGAGGAGAACGATGAATAATATAACAGCAACTAAGCAGGAAGATCCTCAACCAATAAGTGTACGATATTTTACAAAAATGAAAGGGAAAGGAAGAAGTCCATTACAAGTAAATATAAAGGACTCTTTAACGGGACTATTAGGGGGATTTTTAACAATTCTCACCTTAACATATTTAACGAGTATAACTTCTACAGAATTGTTAATGGCTCCATTTGGGGCGAGTTGTGTATTAGCGTTTGGAGTTTGGAATGCGCCATTATCTCAGCCGCGTAATATTATTGGAGGACATTTGATTTCAACTTTCATCGGTCTATCAATATATCATTTGTTTGGGAATGAATATTGGACGATAGCTTTAGCAGTGGGGATGGCAATAGCCGTTATGATGTTAACGAGAACGACGCACCCTCCGGCAGGGGCCGATCCGATTATCGTTATTTTAGGAGCAAATAGTTGGAGTTATTTAGTAACACCAGTTTTAATTGGCTCCGTTGTTATTGTAGTTATTGCTTTATTCATTAATAATATGAGTAGTAAAAGAAGTTATCCAACTTTTTGGATGTAGTTTGTGAAGTGAAAAATAATTTAAGTGAGTATTCTATTCTTACTATGTTTTATTTTTTATATAGTAAAAGCCTTAGTCGTAATGGCTTGGGTCCTCATACTTTGTAGTTCATAAAGAAAAGACACTTTAAAGTGTCTTCTACAGATTTGAATTATTTAATTCATGTAATTAATATTCGTTAGCATAAAACTCTTTTATTAATTTTATTTCATTTGTATCTGGATTAAACTTAAATATTTTAATTTGATTCGATTCATCTTTGTATGCAAATGTATTCTCACCAACTTGGGTCATATTGCTGGTGTTTAAGATAGGATCGCTACCGTGATCAGTAATTTCCACAGTTTTCTCACGATCCCAGAATGCAATGACAATAATCAAAATGATAAGACATACCCGTATAAAACGTAATTCTCTTGCAACAGGATGTTCCATCTGTTTGTCTCCTTTACTGTTTGATAGAGTCTGTTTATAAAAGAGATAATTCCTAGGGATATAAATAAAAAAGACACCGTAAAGTGTCTTTTTTATTTTAGTTATGCGCATTACTTAATAAGACGCTAGTTCCTCAGTCTGGCTATGAGTAACTATGTAGGGTAATTCCATTATAACATTTTAACCAGTAATGGGTCTATATGGAATTTAATTGATTTTCTTTTTGATTATTCAGAATGACATACCGAGTATTTGGATGAGGAAAGCAGTGAGACAGAAGCGACTAAACTTGTTTTAGAAGAGTGTCTTCTTTTTTGTATCATTGTGAGTAAAGTGTAGAGTTATATTTCCCTTTACACGAACATAACGATATAATATAGTTAAGTTAAGTAAACTTAACTATTGAACGAAACGAAATAAAAGCATGGAGGAATAACGCTATGACTAGAACGTATAAAGAAGTAATTAATGAAATGAACCGAGCTTATAATGAATTCTACATTTTACTATTCCAGGAGTTAAAAGATGAGTTCGGTCTTACAGGACAGCAAGAGAGCATGCTATTTCATATTAATTTAAATGAAAACACGACAGCAAATCACATTGCGACTACTTTTAATATATCAAAAAGTGCCGTTAGCCAAGTTTTATCTAAATTGGAGAAACAGAAGATGATTTCAAAACAAGTAAACCCTAATAATAAACGGGAGTATTTTCTTACACTTGGTCCAAACGGTAGTAAGTATATAGAGCGGTTGTCGGAGTTAGATGATGTATTAATTGAGAAATATTTTTCTAAAATCGATATAAACGCCCTAGAGCAAATGACAGATACGTTAACGAAAATAAATAGAGTGATATTGGAAGAAAAACAGAAAGATCTTGATTGTAATGAGTAAGAACGTAGATGAAGCAATTAGTAGAAAGGAGGAGAAGTGTATTATGAGTTTCATACCAAATATGATTACGATAGCAAATTTTGTATGTGGGCTTTTAGCTATTTACGCTGTTTTCGTTCACGATATTTATTTGGGAGCAGTTTTTATTATTACAGGTATGTTGTTTGACTTTTTAGATGGTATGGTCGCTCGGAAACTTGATTCTGTTTCGGAAATTGGTGGAGAGTTAGACTCATTTGCGGATTTAGTTACTTTTGGTGTGGCACCGTCTATTCTTGCATATAGTGCCTCGTTAAAAGATTTGCAGTCTATCGGGATGATATGCGCGCTTGCTTACAGTATTTGCGGCATGCTTCGGCTTGCAAGTTTTAACACACAGCAAAGCAAACTCCCAACCTTTATCGGCATGCCGATTCCATTTGCGGCAATGTGTCTCCTCATTTTATGTTTTTTAAAGAATCCAGTTTCCGTGGCGTTTGGTACATGCGTACTCGCTTATTTAATGGTGAGCAAAATCAAATTCCCTCATTTTAAAAAAGATATAGCTGAAAGCTTGAAGTCCGAAAGATGGAATTAAAGAGAAAGGTAAGGAGCAGAATATGATTCGTATGGCATTAAGATCATTCAACATACAAATGTATTGTTTGCTAGGCGTAATGTTATTGGGATGGCTCGTGACACCTTTTTCAGCCCAGTTTGTCGGGATAAGCATTGGCCTTTTGGTGAGTATGTACTGCGCCTGGATTTTAGGAAGACGTATTGAAAAGTTCGGGGATAGCATTGTAAAAAAAGAAAAAGCACCGATGCTTGGAATGATTAACCGGTTCGCAGCCGCAATTCTCGGCGCAATTATTATGTATGAAATTGAACACCATGAATTCATGTGGACATTTGCTGCTGGAATTATGGGTGGGTATTTCTTGGTTATTATTAATTTGGGGTATTACAGTATGAGGGATGAGAAGGGATAAAGTGAAACCTAAGTTTAAGCATACTGTTGCCTAACAACGAATAACGGATTAGTAATTAGAGTAATAATAAAAACTAACATAAAATTTAAGAAAAATTTTATATTTACCCCACTTTTTATTTTAAAAGTTTTTCCTATCCTATAAACAAGTTACATCAAGGAGGAGACTGAAAATGAAGAAGTGGGGATTTTATATTTTTAATATATTCCCTATATTCGAAGACAAAGTAGAAGATTAAATATATGAACAAAATACTGGTTCTTAAACTATATTCTAAAATAATAGATGAAAATGTAAAGTTAGGGGATTCCACATGCATACAGAAGTTTTAATGAGTTATTTGTATACTTATTTTTTTACAATTATGTTTTGTATTTTATTTCAAATTGGATTTTATTTTAAAGCGAAAAGAAACATATCTATTCGGCATTTTCTATGGGTATATGTTTTTCTGTTCTACCTTTCGTTAGTGTATAAGGTGACGCAGATCGCGACTGTATGGGATATAAGTAGATATGAAACGTGGATTCGTGTAAATCAAATCAACTTGACTCTATTTGATACGGCAGGTAGTACTACGTATATTTTGAACATTGTATTGTTTATGCCGTTAGGTTTTTTATTGCCGATGATTTGGCCTCAGTTTAGAAAAATGAAAAACACCGTATGCGCGGGATTCTTTTTTTCATTGGCTATTGAGTTAAATCAATTACTAAATAATAGAATTACAGATATTGATGATTTATTTACGAACACCCTCGGGGCGATTATTGGGTATTTATTATATAAAGCATTATTTAAAATAATACATAAAAGAGAGGAAAAAAAGCTGGATACAAACTCTTCTCTAGTTATAAAATATGAGGCTATTTTTTGTTTAGTGTGTTCATTTGTAGGAGCGATGCTAATTTATCATCCAGCTTTATTCGGAAGACCTGTCATCATTCAGTGAGATGATTACGAATTTCTTTAGAACGCTCAAGCGATATTTCAATTTGCAAAAAGCCTTTAACTTGTTATAGTTAAAGGCTTTTATCATCATAATTTTTACTTACCAATTACCCACTCTAACATCCGCCTTCAACCAATTCACCCAATCCAAATCCTCTACTTTAAGCAAACTAAGCGAAACACCCTTCATATCTAAAGAAGTTAACAGCGTACCAATCTTTACGAATGCCACTTGCAATCCTTCAAGTTCACACAAACGGCGAATGTCGTTTGCGAAAATGTATTGTTCCATTAATGGAGTTGCGCCGAGTCCATTAATGAGGATAGCGAAGTTGTCTCCTTTTCTCCAGCGATAAATGCTTTTTAGTTTGTTCATTAGTTCGATTGCTAATATTTCAGAAGAGGATAGTGCTTCTTTACGGTAACCTTTTTCTCCGTGAATGCCGACGCCGTAAAAGACTTCATCTTCGTTTAATGTGAATGAAGCTTTTCCTTTCACTGGATCGTTTGCAGGTGAAAGAGCAACTCCTAATGTGTGTAAGTTTTTAGTGATAGAGCGGCCAAGTGTTGTTAGTCCTTCTAGAGAATGGCCTTCAAGAGCGGCCGCACCTATTAATTTTTGAACGAAAACAGTGCCAGCTACGCCGCGTCTTCTTTTATTAAAAGAAACATCATCTTCAATTGAAACGTCGTCATTTACGATGATGTGGTCAATTTTTCTTCCTTCTTCTTTAGCAATTTGCTTTGCCGCTAGAAAGTTTTCAACGTCATCTTTAAAGTTTTTGATGATGAATAGTATACTTTTATCTTTAGGTATGAGGCGAGTTGCCGCCACAATTTGTTCCACTGTAGGCGGAGTGAAAATATTGCCGCTTACTGCCGCTGTAAGCATACCTTTTCCTACATAACCAATATCAGCAGGTTCATGTCCGCTACCACCGCCGCTTATAATCGCGACGTTTTGCTTTAGTTTTTCGATATCTTTTACATAAATGATCTTATTTGTTTCGTCATAATTTATTTTGTCGTTATGTTCAAAATAAAAGCCATGCATCATATCTTGAACGATATTTTGTACATCATTCATAATCTTTTTCATTGCTTTTGCCACCCTTTAATTACTTTGCTGATTGCTCCAGTAATAGTAGTAATTGATTGTTTATCATATTTTTCATGAGAGAAGACATAATGGAAGGATCTACTTCGCATTTGCTTTCAATCCAATCTTTTATCGTTCCAACGAAGCCGTGACTATAAAAGGAGGCAATCGTATTTTTTGTCTCATCAGAAAGGCTGAATCCACAGCTCACAGATAATTCATCAATAATTTTCATATATAAGTTTTTCGTATGCTCAAATAAATAGTGATTAAACGAGTTTTGTTCAATGACTTTAAAAGCGTTTCGGTAAAATTTTTGATTTTCATAAAAGTAATCAAATAATAAATCAAAAATGTTTTCCCACGTTTCATAGTCGAGAAAGTCGATAATATTCTCTTTCGTTTCTTCTCTATAAATCCAGCTTAATAGTTCAAATTTATCTTTAAAATGATAATAAAAAGTTTGCCTACGCATTTGACAGTGTAACATAATATCGCTCACTGATATTTTATGAAACGACTCTGTTTCCATTAAATATTTCAATGAGTTCGCGATTATCTTTTTAGAAATTATAGAAGAGGTCATCTCAATCATCCCTAGAATGTTAGTAATATGAAAATCCTACCTATAAATGAGAGCGGTGTCTTTAGACAGATTGTCCATTTTGTCCGTTTACTATAAAACGCTTTCATTTTAACATGGTTAGTAAGAAGAAGATTTCAAATATATCACAATATATTAAAGGAATTGAGGGAGAACTACAATGAAAAAGATTATAAACAAACCAGAAACATTAGTAATGGAAATGTGTAACGGAATGGTTATGGCTCATCCAGAGCTTGAGCTTTTGAAAAAATATAAAGTGATTAAGAAGAAAGAAATGAACGAAAACAAAGTAACGTTAATTAGTGGAGGCGGTAGTGGTCACGAGCCGGCACATGCAGGATTAGTCGGAAAAGGAATGTTAGATGCGGCAGTGTGCGGAGATGTGTTTGCGTCACCTTCACAAATTCAGGTATATCAAGCGATTAAAGAGACAGCTAGTAAAAAAGGTACGTTATTAATTATTAAAAATTATAGCGGCGATATTATGAATTTCAAAAATGGTGCGCATTTAGCGACGGAAGATGGAATTGAAGTCGACTACGTAAAAGTGGACGATGATATTGCGGTAGAAGATAGTCTGTACACAGTAGGACGCCGCGGCGTTGCGGGCGTTATTTTAGTTCATAAAATTGCCGGTGCAGCAGCGGAAGCAGGTATGGATTTAGGAGCGGTGAAAGCTGTCGCAGAAAAAGCAGCGGCTAACGTGCGCACAATCGGTTTAGCGTTAACGTCTTGTACAGTTCCAGCGAGCGGATCACCTACTTTCACACTTGCGGAAGATGAAATGGAATACGGCGTAGGTATTCACGGCGAACCAGGAATTAAGCGTGAAAAAATGCTGTCAGCGGATGAACTAGCGAACCGTATGACAAATGATCTTGTAAAAGATTTAGGGGTAAAAGATGGCGAGGAAATCGCAATTCTAGTTAACGGTTTTGGCGGAACACCACTGCAAGAACTTTACTTATTTAACAACGCAGTTACGAGAGAACTAGCTGGAAGAAACATTAAAATTAATAGAGTATTCGTCGGTAACTATATGACAAGTATTGATATGGCTGGTATGTCTTTAACGGTAATGAAGTTAGATGATGAGCTAAAAACATTACTATCTAAAGAATGTAATACACCAGCGTTTAAAGTAGATGGACCAGTTGAGAGTGTAGAGTACGTGGATGTGCTTGAAGAGACAGAAGAGAAGGAAGTTTCTTTTGAACTAGAAACTGCGGAAGAGCACGCTTTGATTAAAGATAATGTTATTACATTAAACAACATGATTTATCTCGTTGATAAAATGAGCGACATTATTATTAAAAACGAAGTACCGTTCTGTGAGTTAGACACGCATGCAGGTGACGGCGACTTTGGAATGAGTGTGGCAAAAGGATTTAAGCAGTTAAAACGTGAGTGGCATTCTATTGTAGAACAAGAAAATGTAGCGATCGGATCATTCCTTGACGGTTGTTCCATGATTATTATGGAACATTGCGGCGGAGCTTCAGGTCCAATTTGGGGCGGTGCATTCCGCGCAGCTAGTAAAGCAGCAGGCGAGAAGCGTGAGTTAACAGTGAAAGAATTCGCTGAAATGCTGCAAGCAGCACTGCAAGGCATCCAATCTATCGGTGAAAGATCATTCGGTAGAGGAGCGGTAGTTGGTGACAAAACACTTGTTGACGCACTTGCTCCATGTGTAGATTCTTGGTTAGATAGCGCCTCAAACGAAGTAGACGTAAAAACTGCCTTTGAAAAAGGTGCAGAAGCAGCGGTCAAAGGAGCAGAGTACACGAAAGAAATCGTAGCTCGCATGGGCCGCGCTGGTACAGTTGGTGAAAGAAGTTTAGGATACCCTGATGCAGGTGCGCATGCGCTTGGAGTTATCTTTACGGAGATTGTGGGTAGTTTGAAATAGTAATTGGAAAGTCCCTCTGCCTTAAGGTGGAGGGGTTTTTCTGTAGTTTTCGAGAATAATAGTATGTGTCTTTTTGTATTACCAAAAACGACCGATTTTGGTGATACAGAAGGACATAAATCTCGTTTTTTGTTATGTCTTCATTTACAACGGTTTTCAAAGGAGATATTCTTAGTAAGAAATTATATTGAAAAGAGGTTTTGATTGTATATGATGAAGCTTATTAATCGCTAATTAAAATTCAAACGAATTTTATACTGTAAAAGGTCAAATTAAGGATAATTCCTTGATTTTATTTGTTATACCCTTTTACTAGTAGCGGTTAGAAGACATTATATCTTATCAAAAAAATTCATGTTATTTCACGATATCTATTCTTTCGGGACAGGTGTATTTATAATAGACAGAAATTTGACCATGAGAAGATGTTTCTTCTTGTGGTCTTTTTTTGTCGTTTTTTGATTCCGGAAGCATGTTTCTATGCCGTTACACCTATTATAAGGCGGTGATTAACGAAAACTTAGTAGTAGATTGTTGTAAGAAATATACACTCTTTTTAGGGGAATATAATAAAAAATGGAGGATTTATCATGAATGAATATTAATTAATTAGTGACTACAAGCAAAATGAAAAATATAAGGAAAGCTTTAATGACCTTGCAAAACATGTATTTGAATTGGATTTTAAAGGGTGGTATGACAGGGCTGTTGGAATGATAACTATATTTGCTATTCTTATGTGGATGGAGATAAAGTCATCGCAAATACATCTATTAATAAAATGAATGTAATCTCTAACGGTAAGGAATATAAAGCAATTCAATTGGGTACAGTGATGACACATCCGGATTATAGACATCAAGGTTTAGCGACTAAATTAATGAATCATATCATTAAAAAATACGAGAAGGATTATGATTTTATGTACTTATTCGCGAATGATACGGTGTTAGAATTTTATCCTAAATTTGGTTTTGAAAAGGTGCAAGAAAGTAGCTTCAGCTTGAAGGTTTCAAATATGATACGTCAAATAGACAAAAAGTACGATTTACGAAAGTTAGATGTTAATAATCAGGCTGATTTTGAGCTGATGAAGGAATATGAAGCCGAAAGAATTCCGGTGTCTTCTAGATTAGGTTTGAAAAATAGTAACATGATTCACTTTAATATGTTAATTATTTTTTGTTTTCTTGTTAGTTAAAGGGGTACTTAGTACAAAAAATAACCGTAGATAGTAGCACGAACACTGTTCTTGTTATAATTAATTTTTTCAGAACGTCTATAATCCTCTTTAAAAAAATATATGTAAATATAATAAAAAACGAATGATTAATAGAAATATTCTACGCCACTCGTTTTTTATCGGACTTCTTTTTACTGTACTTTTATTTTCTTTATGAGTTATTAGAAAAGTAATTGTCTATATAAGTCTTTATTTTTTCAAAATCCTTTTCCATAAATAAAATTGCTGGTACTTCAATTATTGGAAGATTATTTTCATTATCAAAAGGTGGACACGGTTTGGGAACTACCAAATAGTCAACTGAGCTTTTATCCCTAATATAATTGATTGAAACATCATAATACTTGGAAAAATATTCCTTCAAATCATCCTGATTCCTTAAAAATGGTAGAGAAAATATTGAACCATAATTTATACCAGCGTCGACAATTAATACAAAGCATATTTTTTTCATGATACACCCTCCTCGTATAATAAGTTTTAAGTTAATAATTGTTCCTTGAAAATTAAATAGTTTTTATATTCAAGAGCTACATCAAAAAAATGATGTATGGGTAAAATTTAGTCTTGGATACTGGGGGGGGTTCCTAGATAATGGAAGTATAGAAGTAAAAAGATATGGTTATAATTTAAGTCTTCGACACGATATAACATATCCCCTGTAAAAATTTTGTAAAATAGCCTGTGAAAAACTGGATTTTCACTTGTAAATAACAGAAATAGGAGATGGAGAGAATGTTATTTACTTTGGATGAAATTATGACGCCGAGGGAAGCATGTGATCGTTGGGAGATTACGCTGGATAATCTAAACATGAAATTAAATAGATTAAAAAATAGTGATGTGTTGAATGGATTAATTAAAGAAGGAAAAGCAAAATATTATAAGCCAGAAGGAAAAAAAGAGGGGAATGGATATTTACAATAGAAGAGATTAATAAGGTGCAGCAAGTAAAATTATTAGAAATGGAACAAAGATTAGGTGATCGCATTGATCAAAGAAATAAATTAATTGAAAATGATATAAAAGATCGTAAGGAACGTGAAGAAAGAATAGAAAAAAGGCTAGAATTAAGAGATGATAACCTTATGGAAATGGTAAGAGAAATCCAAGATGCAAAACGTACTATCGTATTGGCTCAACAAGAAATAGCGGCAGCTAAAAAGAAGTCCTGGTAGAAGTTTTGGAAATGAGTATCATTTTTAAATTAATACAAGTAAAAGAGACCTTATATGGTCATCTCCCTGTCAAGTAGACAGTAATAAAAAGAGTATTATGCCACGGCCTTTTCCCGATATTCTATCGGGGAA
>NZ_JBPWJX010000036.1:0-21619 GCF_051781745.1 Bacillus cereus group sp. Bce019 | reverse complement strand
AAGTATTACAAGTAACAAAAGGTGATTTTGTAGGATCAGCAAGTGGAGCAGTAGTATTAACAGCGTTAATCGTATTTCTATCAAGCGTATTAGTATAATAGAAGCTTTGTAACAAAAGAAACAGAAGGGAGAATGAAAGATATGAAAGAGCAAGTATTACAAGTAACAAAAGGTGACTTCGTAGGATCAGCAAGTGGAGCAGTAGTATTAACAGCATTAATCGTATTTTTATCAAGTGTATTAGTATAATAGAAGTTTTAAATCAAACAAAAAAGGAAGGAGAATGAGGGATATGAACAGTGAACAAGTGTTTCAAGTAACAAAAACAGATTTATTAGGATCCTTAGGTGGAGCGGTAATATTAACATCATTTATTCTATTCCTTGCAAATGTATTAGTATGAGATATATAAATACAATCATTCAAAAAAAATAAAGACTCTAACGTATTAGTAAGTAGTTAATATGTTGGAGTCTTTTTTATATTCTTCTTATATCCCCTCAAGTATTAAAGTTACCTCATTATCCAGCATGCATGGCTAATTAAACGCTGCGGTTGAAACTTGATTCAACGAATAATCAAAAATCCACTGAATAAAATCCCGCTTTATTTCAAAGAGAAAAAAGTCGAATTTTATATGTAAGAAAAAAAGAGGAATTTGACAGAAAAGATAGAAAATTTTAAAGGTCAGAATTTGTTAGCTTGCTAACTAATTTCTATTAATTAATGTTGGAAGCGTTTTCGGTTGGTTTTAAGTATGGACCATTTAATCTATTTACAGGGGGATGAAGATATTATGAAACAAAAATCTATGGATACGCTAGCTGCACAAATGGAGGACTTTTTTCCAGTACGTGATGTAGATCATTTGGAATTTTACGTAGGGAATGCAAAGCAATCGAGTTATTATCTTGCGAGAGCGTTCGGATTCAAAATTGTGGCTTACTCTGGATTAGAAACTGGAAACCGTGAAAAGGTATCTTATGTTCTTGTGCAAAAAAATATGCGTTTCGTTGTGTCTGGAGCTTTAAGTAGTGAAAATCGTATTGCAGAGTTTGTAAAGACTCATGGTGATGGCGTGAAGGATGTGGCACTACTTGTTGATGATGTTGATAAAGCATACTCAGAAGCAGTGAAACGTGGTGCCGTCGCAATTGCTCCACCGCAGGAATTAACAGATGAGGACGGTACATTAAAAAAAGCAGTTATTGGTACGTATGGTGATACAATTCATACGCTTGTAGAGCGTAAAAATTATAAAGGGGCATTTATGCCAGGATTCCAAAAGGTAGAATTTAATATTCCATTTGAAGAGTCTGGTTTAATTGCTGTTGATCATGTAGTTGGTAATGTTGAAAAAATGGAAGAGTGGGTTAGTTATTACGAGAATGTTATGGGCTTTAAACAAATGATTCATTTTGATGATGACGATATTAGTACAGAGTATTCGGCGTTAATGTCGAAAGTTATGACGAATGGAAGTCGTATTAAGTTTCCTATTAACGAACCAGCAGATGGAAAGAGAAAGTCACAAATTCAAGAGTATCTAGAATTCTATAATGGAGCTGGTGTACAACATCTTGCTTTATTAACAAGTGATATTGTTAAAACAGTTGAAGCGCTTCGTGCAAATGGGGTGGAGTTTTTAGATACACCTGATACTTATTATGATGAGTTAACTGCACGAGTTGGAAAAATCGATGAAGAAATTGATAAGTTAAAAGAATTAAAGATTTTAGTAGATCGTGATGATGAAGGTTACTTACTACAAATCTTTACGAAACCAATTGTAGATCGCCCGACTTTATTTATTGAAATCATTCAACGTAAAGGTTCTCGTGGATTTGGTGAAGGAAACTTTAAAGCGTTATTCGAATCAATTGAAAGAGAACAAGAGCGTCGCGGAAACTTATAAGATTTGTATCCACCAGCAAAAGTCCCTTTGCTGGTGGAAATTTCATTTTTATAAGGAGGAATCAGGATGAAATTTGTTACATTTCGTCTTCCTTCAAAAGAACTACGGGCTGGATGGCTTGAAGGTGACAAAGTAATAGATATGAATCTTGCTAGTGAAGGGAAAATCCCTTCTTCTATGATTGCTTTTTTAGAGAAAGCGGATGAGTATGTAGAAGTAGTGCGGAATATTAAGAATCCAAATAAGGGTATATATGCTTTAGAAGAAGTACAATTGACAGCTGCTCTTCCTAATCCGAGTAGTATTCGAGATTTTTACGCATTTGAACAACATGTAAAAACAGCTCGTGGACGAAGAGGATTAGATGTTGTGCCTGAATGGTATGATATTCCGGTTTTTTATTTTACTAATCATCGTGCTGTAATTGGTTCCAGTGATTTTGTAATTGGTCCGAAAAAGTCTAAAAAGCTTGATTATGAGTTGGAGATTGCTTGCGTAATAGGAAGAGAAGGGCGAAATATTTCTCGTGAGCAAGCAGAGGAATATATTTTTGGTTATTGTATTATGAACGACTGGAGTGCGAGAGACTTACAAGCAACAGAAATGAAAGTAGGTCTCGGTCCAGCGAAAGGAAAAGACTTTGCAACTTCTTTAGGAGCACATCTTGTTACGAAAGAGGAATTAGACGTTTATCGTAATGGTGATCGATATAATTTAGAAATGACTGCTCATGTAAATGGAAAACTATTATCAAAAGGAAACTTCCAAGATATTTACTATACATTTGCTGAAATGATTGAACGTGCTTCAGAGGACGTTACGTTATATCCAGGAGATGTGATTGGTTCTGGGACAGTGGGAACAGGATGTATTTTAGAACTGGGTACAGAAGAGTGGCTACAAGATGGAGATGTTGTAGAACTGTCGATTACTGGTTTAGGTACACTACGTAATACGATCAAAAAAGAAAAGGAAGCGGGTGATGGGCATGTTTTATCGTCACATGGGAGAACTACCTCATAAACGACATGTACAATTTCGTAAAAAAGATGGATCGCTTTATCGTGAACAGGTAATGGGAACAAAAGGTTTTTCTGGTACGCAGTCTATTTTGTATCATCATTATATGCCGACAGAAGTAGGTCATTCTGCATTATCGCATTCTTGTCAGTTGCAGTATGAAGAGGATGTTGCTCTTTCTCATCGCCACTTTCGAACGAAAGAAAGTAAAAAAAGTGGTGATGCAATAAGTGGACGGAATTTCATACTTGGAAATGAAGATTTATTAATTGGAGTAGTGAGTCCAACAGAAAAAATGGATTATTTCTATCGTAATGGTGATGGCGACGAAATGTTATTTGTTCATTATGGAACAGGGAAAATTGAAACGATGTTTGGAACGATTCACTATAGAAAAGGCGACTATGTAACGATTCCAATTGGAACGATTTATCGTGTTATTCCAGATGAAGGAGAGACTAAGTTTCTTGTTGTAGAGGCGAATAGCCAAATTACAACGCCGCGTCGTTATCGAAATGAATACGGACAATTGTTAGAGCATAGTCCGTTTTGTGAAAGAGATCTTCGTGGTCCAGAAAAATTAGAGACATATGATGAAAAAGGCGAGTTTGTCGTAATGACAAAATCAAGAGGCTATATGCATAAACATGTTTTAGGACACCACCCGTTAGATGTTGTGGGATGGGATGGCTATTTATATCCGTGGGTATTTAATGTAGAGGATTTTGAACCAATTACAGGGCGCATTCATCAGCCACCGCCAGTACATCAAACATTTGAAGGACATAATTTTGTTATTTGCTCTTTCGTACCACGTTTATACGATTATCATCCAGAGTCAATTCCGGCACCATATTATCATAGTAATGTTAATAGTGATGAAGTTCTTTACTATGTAGAAGGAAACTTTATGAGTCGCAAAGGTGTGGAAGAAGGTTCTATTACACTTCATCCGAGCGGGATTCCCCATGGACCGCATCCGGGGAAAACAGAGGCAAGTATAGGGAAGAAAGAGACGCTTGAATTAGCTGTTATGATAGACACATTCCGTCCGCTTCGTATTGTAAAACAAGCACATGAAACAGAAGATGAAAAGTATATGTATAGCTGGATTGAACAAGGTTCATATACTGTGAAATAAGTAAAAAAGGCATGCTCTCAATAAGGGGGCATGCCTTTTTCACGGAATCAACATGTATAATAATACCAAAAAAATAATGGAAAGATACATAGAAAGAATAATAAGGATTGTGCATATTCAGAAGAATTTCTACTTGTTTCGACAAAAGTATTGACTAGGAAAAGCGTAATGAGTAAAATAAAAAAGCGAATTAAAAGTTTTCAGAAAATTTAAAACTTGGAGGAGTGAAAGATGAAGCAAATTTTTCAAAAGAAGCCAATTGCAAAGTTAATGCAAGAAAGTAAGCAAAAAACGTTAGCAAGAACATTGGGCGCGCTAGATTTAACTATGCTTGGAATCGGAGCAATTGTTGGAACTGGTATTTTTGTTCTAACGGGTGTTGTGGCAGCGAAACATTCTGGGCCAGCTATTATATTATCATTTGCGATTGCCGCTCTAGCTTGTGCCTTTGCTGCATTTTGTTATGCTGAATTTGCTTCTTCAGTTCCTGTCTCGGGCAGTGTGTATACGTATACATACGCGACGATGGGAGAAGTATTCGCATTTTTAATTGGCTGGGACTTAATGCTGGAATATTTACTTGCTACATCTGCTGTAGCGAACGGTTGGTCTGCATATTTTCAATCTTTATTAAAGGGGTTTGGAATTCATATTCCGACTATTCTCTCCTCGGCTCCTGGTACAGGTAAGGGTGGAATAATTGATCTACCTGCAGTTCTAATTATTTTAGTGATGACAGTTCTTTTATCTAGGGGTGTTCGTGAAAGTGCACGAGTAAATAACATTATGGTATTTATTAAAATAGCAGTTGTTCTTATTTTTATCTTTGCTGGTTTTAATTATGTGAAACCTGAAAACTGGACGCCTTTTATGCCATTTGGTTTAGATGGTGTAATGGCTGGAGCGGCTACAGTATTCTTCGCATTTATAGGATTTGATGCAGTTTCAACAGCGGCAGAAGAAGTGAAACGTCCGCAACGTGATTTACCAATTGGTATTATTGCATCGTTATTAATTTGTACAGTTCTTTATATCGTTGTTTCGCTTATTTTGACAGGAATTGTTCCATACGGACAGCTAAATATATCAGATCCAGTTGCTTTTGCACTTCAATTTATTGGACAAGATGGTTTAGCGGGGGTAATTTCAGTAGGAGCAATTACAGGAATTACAACAGTAATGCTAGTTATGATGTATGGGCAAGTTCGTGTTTCTTATGCGATGAGTCGAGATGGTTTACTACCGAAGCGTCTTGCTAAAGTTCATACAAAATTTAAAACACCATTTTTAAATACATGGACAACGGGGATTATTGCGGCACTGATTTCAGGATTAATAGATTTAAATGTTTTAGCACATCTTGTAAATATGGGGACATTGTCAGCATTTGCACTCGTAGCTGTTGCGGTAATCGTAATGAGAAGAACTCATCCAGACTTACCAAGGGCATTTAAGGCTCCGCTTGTACCATTTTTACCAGCATTAACAGTGATGTTCTGTTTATACTTAATGCTTCAATTATCAGGGACAGCATGGATTAGTTTTGGGATATGGATGGTTATTGGTATAGCGGTTTACTTTTTATATAGCCGAAAACATAGTGCTTTAAATAATAGTAAAAAAGAAGAAGATGTTGCAAATTTATAAGTGAAAAAATCCATTCTAATTCTGTTAGAATGGATTTTTTTATTTGAAAATTTACATTTTTCTGAACTTATTATAAGATAATTGTTGGCTAACTAAAGGGGTGAAATGATGAAAAATACGTGGCGTGAGTTAAGGGAGATGGACCGTAACGTATGGATTCGATTTATTGGAGAGACGTTAAATGGAATTGCAATGATGATGTTAATGCCTTTTTTTGCATTATATTTAAAAGATAAGGTAGATTCGTTGTTGGAAGTTGGGGTTATTATGGCGCTTTCTCCAATTGCTGCAAGTTTTGGATCACTTATAGGAGGGAGAATTGCTGACATATATGGAAGAAAGCCTATTATGATATTTTCTATGGCAAGTAATGCATTATTAATGCTCGGTTTTCTATTTATAGAAGGATTTATTCCATATGCAATTTTATCTATTTTTTTAGGGTTGAGTAATTCTTTATTTCATCCAGCTGCATCAGCTATGGTCGCGGATGTAACGGCACCAGAAAAAAGAACAGAGGCATATGGTTTATTACGAATGGGACACAATATAGGTGCTGCGATTGGTCCGATAATGGGAGCATCAGTAGTTGTGTTGTCAAAGAACCTTGTGTTTATTATTGCCTCTTCTACAATGCTATTTTATGCGTTACTTGTATTACTTCTTATTCAAGAGACGATGCCAAAAAGGACAGATAAGGAAGAACATAAAGAAAAGGAAGCTGGGGCAGTTTGGAAAATTGTAATGCGAGATAAGGTATTAATGATTTACTTATTAGCAGGCATTATCATTTCGATGGGGTTTTCTCAAACCGAAGGCATGTTGCCACTACATTTTGATAATGAAATGAAGCATATTTTTGGAACGAATAATCCATATCCATATTTAATGGCGTTAAACGGACTATTAGTTGTTTTATTCCAGTTTCAAATTTCAAAATGGGCTACGGATAAACCGGTCGGGAAGACGATGTTATATGGTGCATGTTTATTCGGGATTGGATTATTTTTTATAGGGTGGTTACCGAAGTGGTTTGGAGAATTTAATACAAATGCTACAATTATTTTAATAATACTACTGTTCGTTTATGCTATATATACGTTAGGTGAGATGATTATGTCGCCTGTACAGATGACATTTGTAGCAAATTTGGCCCCTGAGCATTTGAGAGGGACTTATATGGGAGCTGCAAGTTTGCAGTGGATTACAGGAAGCGCATTTGGTCCACTTTTGGGCGGTTTTTTATTAGATCGATTACTTGGTCACTTTCTATTTACAATTTTAGCTGTAGGATGTGTAGTTGCAGGTATTGTATATGTTTCTTTAGATCGCCTTGTGGAGCAAAGGCAAAAAGACACACTAACCAAACGATCTTCTTAGTGAATAGGTGACATACACAAAAAAGGGGATTTCTACATATTTTAGGTACATAACTAGATTAGATTGCCATTTTATTTTGTGTAGTTATATAGAAAATGAAATGAAAAACCAATAAGTGATGTTATTTAATTATTTATGGAAGTTACATTTTATTTCAAATAGGAACTACCTATTTTTATAAAAAGTGCTAAAATAGAAAAATGAAAACAATTGGTTAGGGTGATTTCATTGACGAAAATTAAATTAGGTTTATTATATGGTGGAAAATCAGCTGAGCATCAAGTTTCGCTACAGACGGCTCTTGCTGCTATTAAAGCGTTAAATCAAGATAAATTCGAGATTCATCCAATTTATATTACAGAACAAGGTCAATGGGTACGCGGTGAGCGTATTGAAGGCGAAGTAACAGATGTTGAAGCTTTAAAAATGAGCGGTGCAGAAAATGCGATTTCTCCGTTATCATTAAGTACAGAAATTATCCCATCTGCAGCTTCTGAGGAGAACGCTATTGACGTTATTTTCCCATTACTACATGGACCAAACGGTGAAGATGGAACGGTTCAAGGACTATTAGAATTAATGAATATCCCTTATGTAGGAAATGGTGTTCTAGCATCATCTGCTGGTATGGATAAAGTTGTTATGAAAAACATCTTTGCAGAGGCTGGTTTAAAACAAGCAAAATATGCATCCTTCATTCGTAGTGCATGGGAAAAAAATCGTGAGGAAGCTTATTCTAAAGTAGAAGATAAGTTAGGATATCCTTGCTTCGTAAAACCAGCGAACCTTGGTTCAAGTGTTGGTATTAATAAGTGTAAAAATCGTGAAGAACTTGAGGATGCATTTGTAGAGGCATTCCAATTTGATCGCAAAATTATTGTAGAAGAAAATATTGTAGGTCGTGAAGTAGAAGTTGGGGTACTAGGTAATGATGAGCCGAAATGTTCAGTTGTAGGTGAAATCGTTCCGAAAAAGGACTTCTATGATTATAAGTCGAAATATATCGATGGTGATACGGCGCTAATTATTCCAGCTGAAATGACAGAAGAAGAATCTAATGTAATTAAGCGTGATGCGATTATTGCATTCCAATCATTAGACGGTGCAGGTTTAACGCGAGCTGATTTCTTCTTAACGAAAGATGGAGAAGTGTATATTAACGAAGTAAACACAATGCCAGGATTTACACCGTTCAGTATGTTCCCTCTATTATGGCAACATACTGGGTTACCATATCCAGAATTAATCGAAGAGCTAATTCGTTTAGCGATTGAACGTCACGAAGAAAAACAAAAAATTAAATATACAATCTAACAAAAAAGGAGGAAGCACTATTCATAGGAATAGTGCTTCCTCTATGTAAGGAGCGTTTATATATGATAAAGCGAATGTTAAAGCAAGTGGAACAGATGGTAAATGGTACTGAATTAGCAGAGCAATATGAGGGAATTACTATTCAAGGCGTGTCTATTGATACGAGAAAAATTGAAAAAGGAAACTTGTATGTTCCGATTCAAGGGGAGCGCTTCGATGGACATGCTTTTGTAGATAAAGCTGTTGAAAATGGAGCTGTGGCTACATTATGGATGAAAGATGTAGCGAATCCACCTGAGAATCTTCCGGTTATTTTTGTAGAAGACACGCTATCGGCATTGCAAATGTTAGCGAAAAACTATCGCGATCAATTGGATGTTAAAGTTGTAGGTGTAACGGGTAGTAACGGTAAAACATCTACGAAAGATATTGTAACAAGTCTTCTTGCGACTAAATTCAAAGTGCAAAAAACAGAAGGGAACTTCAATAACCATATCGGATTACCTCTTACCATTTTAAACTTAGAAGAAAATACAGAAGTAGCAGTATTAGAGATGGGTATGTCAAGCCGAGGCGAAATTGAATTCTTATCTAAGTTAGCTCGTCCTAATGCAGCTATCATTACAAATATTGGTGAGGCACATTTAATGGATTTAGGATCTCGTGAGGCAATTGCTGAAGCGAAATTAGAAATTGTTACAGGATTACAAGAAGGTGGCGTGTTCGTATATAACGGAGATGAGCCTTTATTAACGAATCGTGTTCCTGGAATGAATTTAGCAGCAGAAACGGTTACGTTTGGTGATGCAAGAGCAAACGATTATTATCCAAGGACTGTAACATTACAAGCAACTGGGACACATTTCAAAATGAATAGAGATGAAAATATTTCATTCTACTTACCGGTGTTAGGAAAACATAATGTGTATAATACACTTGCTTCAATGGCAATTGCGAAACATTTTGGTGTAACGTGGGAAGAGATGAAAGAAGGTTTAGTAACACTTCAAATGACGGGCATGCGTATGGAAATTGTGAAAACAAATAGTGGTTTAACAATTATCAACGATGCTTATAATGCAAGCCCGACGGCTATGGAAGCAGCATTCCATTTAATGAATGGTTTAGATGGTTTTGCTAAAAAAATCGTTGTGCTCGGTGATATGTTAGAACTTGGAGATCAAGAAGTACAGTTCCATTATGAGGTAGGAAAATTAATCGATCCAGCAAAAATCTCACATGTATTCACATACGGTAGATTAGGGGCTCAAATTGCTGAAGGAGCAAAAATTAATTTCCCTAATGAACGTGTAAAGGCGTATGATAATAAAGAAGAGTTAGTAAAAGATTTACAAGCAGTAGTCGATGTGAAAGATGTTGTATTAATAAAAGCATCTCGCGGTATGAAATTAGAAGAAGTAATTACGATGTTGAAATAATTGGTGTATATAAATAGGGATGATAGTTACGAAAATAGAAGAAACTTATAATAAGCGCTTACAGTAAATATAAAAAAATAAAAGTGAAGAAAAAAACTCTGAATATGAAAATAAGGTAACAGTTGGGTTTGCTTTTTACACATACAAAACTTATAATTGATAAAGTGTAATAACGTTTAGAAGTATTTTCGTGAAGAATATACGCCCGTTTATATACGTGAGCATTCAGGAAAAGGGCTTTTCCGCAAATTCGGAAAACGCCTTTTTTTAAATGATAAGTATAGGATAGAAAAGGAGAAGTAACATTGACAACATTTCGAGAATTAGGATTAAGTGATTCTTTACTGCAATCTGTTGAAAGTATGGGCTTTGAAGAGGCTACACCAATTCAAGCTGAAACAATTCCACATGCATTGCAAGGTAAAGATATTATTGGGCAAGCGCAAACAGGTACAGGGAAAACAGCAGCATTCGGATTACCACTATTAGATAAAGTGGATACACATAAAGAATCGGTTCAAGGTATTGTTATCGCGCCAACGCGTGAATTAGCAATTCAAGTTGGAGAAGAATTATACAAAATTGGTAAGCATAAACGCGTTCGTATTTTACCGATTTATGGTGGTCAAGATATTAACCGCCAAATTCGTGCTCTAAAAAAACACCCACACATTATTGTTGGTACGCCGGGTCGTATTTTAGATCATATTAACCGTAAAACACTTCGTCTGCAAAACGTAGAGACAGTTGTTCTTGACGAAGCGGATGAAATGTTAAACATGGGCTTCATTGAAGACATTGAAGCAATTTTAACAGATGTGCCAGAAACACATCAAACATTACTATTCTCAGCGACAATGCCGGATCCAATCCGCCGTATTGCTGAGCGTTTCATGACTGAGCCTCAACACATTAAAGTAAAAGCAAAAGAAGTAACAATGCCAAACATTCAGCAGTTCTATTTAGAAGTGCAAGAAAAGAAAAAGTTTGACGTGTTAACACGCTTATTAGATATTCAATCTCCAGAGCTTGCAATCGTATTTGGTCGTACAAAGCGTCGTGTTGATGAATTATCAGAAGCATTAAACTTACGTGGTTATGCTGCAGAAGGTATTCACGGTGATTTAACTCAGGCGAAACGTATGTCTGTATTACGTAAATTTAAAGAAGGTTCTATTGAAGTTCTTGTTGCAACAGACGTTGCTGCGCGTGGTCTTGATATTTCAGGCGTAACGCACGTATATAACTTCGATATTCCACAAGATCCAGAATCATACGTTCACCGTATCGGTCGTACTGGTCGTGCAGGTAAAAAAGGTATTGCAATGCTATTTGTAACACCACGTGAATCAGGACAATTAAAAAATATCGAGCGTACAACAAAACGTAAAATGGACCGTATGGATGCACCGACACTTGACGAGGCATTAGAAGGTCAACAACGTTTAATCGCTGAAAAGCTTCAAAGCACAATTGAAAATGAAAACTTAGCATACTACAAGCGTATTGCAGAAGAAATGTTAGAAGAAAATGACTCTGTAACAGTAGTAGCTGCTGCTTTAAAAATGATGACTAAAGAGCCGGATACAACTCCGATCGCTTTAACATCAGAACCACCTGTTGTTTCAAGAGGCGGCGGTTCTAAAAAACGCGGCGGTAACGGAGGCGGATACCGTGATGGTAACCGTAATCGTAGTCGTGATGGACGCGGCGGTGGCGATGGACGTAATCGTGACCGTAACCGTGATGGACGTAATCGTGACGGAAACCGTGATCGCAATCGTGATGGTAACCGCGATCGTAATCGTGATGGTGGTAGTCGTGGTCGTAGAGGTGAAGGTCAAGGTCGCCCTGGTTCTTCAAATGGACGCGGCGAAAGAAAACATCATAGCCGTCCACAAGCTTAATAAAAAAAAGAGAATGCCCTTTGCGGGCATTCTCTTTTTTTTATTTCTATAATTGTGCATACTACATAATAATTATGATAGAAAAGGGGCTGTTATATGCTTGTAAGGCTTGGTTACGTTGCGATGAGTGTGCATTTGAAGAATGCATCTCCATCTCAAACGATGACGTATGCACAGTTTCAGAAATTAGATGATCGTGATGCTGCAATTCGTAAGCTTGAAAGAATTGCTAATTCCAATTTAGAAAATTGTTTACGTTTATTAAAGCATAATAAAGGGCATGACATATCTTTCTTTCGGCTCAGTTCAAAGCTCATTCCTTTAGCGAATCATGAGGAATTGCTAGAGTGGAACTATATTCGTCCGTTAAAAGAAAATTTAAAAAAACTAGGTGAATATGCAGTTCATATGAATATGAGAATTGATTTCCATCCAGATCATTTTGTTGTACTAAATTCACCTGAAGAGAGTGTTTTTAAACAATCTGTAAAAACATTGCAGATGCACAAAAAATTATTAAAAGGCATGGGGATTGAACATAAGCAACGATGTGTACTGCATGTTGGAGGAGGATATAAAGATAAAGAACTTGCATTAGAGCGCTTTATAGAGAATTGGTCGAATGTCCCAAGGGGTATTCAAGAAATGATTATATTAGAAAATGATGATACAACCTTTACGTTAGAGGAAACATTATATTTAGGAGAAAAATTAGATATTCCCGTCGTATTTGACTTGCATCACCATATGATGAATAATGAGCAAGAAGATTGGTATGAAGATTGGGCACGTGTTGTTCATACGTGGGAAACGTCTTTGTTGCCGATTAAAATGCATATCTCTAGCCCTAGAGAGGGAAAAGATCCAAGAGCTCATGCAGATTATATTAATGTAGACGCATTTTTATCTTTTTTAAGAAGGATAAAGGGAAGTGTTCCGCAAATTGATTGTATGATTGAGGCGAAGATGAAGGATGAGTCTTTATTTCAATTAATGAGAGATTTAAGTGAACAAGTAGATGTAGAAATTATCGATGGTGCAAGCTTTTATATTAAATAAGCTTTGCACCATCGTTTTTTTTTGTTAAAAAAGGGGTTAAAATGCCACCGGTTATTAAACCTGTTAAATGACTGATCGGATTGGCAGAAGGGTTAAAGAAAGTAAATAGCAGTAATAGAAGTATCATAATTGAGAAAATGGCAATTTCTTTTGGTTTTGAAGAGCGGTATCGATTGTACAATAAAAATAACTGTGCACCTAATAGTCCGAAAATACCACCTGATGCACCTGCGTGAATATATTCAAGCGGCATAATAATATAAGAAGAAATATTTCCAGAAATTCCAGAGAGAAAAAATAGAATAAAAAAAGAAAAGTGTCCGAGTTGCTTTTCGATAGAAGAACCAAGAGCAAACAAAAAAATACTATTAGAAAGAAAATGTTGTAAGTCTACGTGTACGAGAAGAGAAGTTATGACACGCCACCATTCTCCTTTCGCGATATATTCATTAGAGGCTGCCAGTGGTAAGAGAAAAAAGTCGCCTAATATCATCATGACTAAATGAATAAGCAGTAAGGTAAGAATAGTCGGTTGTAAAGAAATATGAGTGGATCTTATTAGCATACGGTTACTATCACCCCTTTTGCATCAGAAAGATTCTCTGTTATTCTTATCAATATGAAAGAAGAAAGTTAAATAGAAGAAGGGGATTTTGAAATGATTATAGGGATTGGTATCGATATTATTGAATTAAATCGTATTGAAAAAATGCTAGATGGAAAGCTTAAATTTATGGAACGTATTTTAACGGAAAATGAACGTAATGTTGCTATGGAGCTGAAAGGAAGTCGCCTTACAGAGTTTGTAGCTGGAAGGTTTGCAGCGAAAGAGGCGTATTCAAAAGCTGTAGGTACTGGTATCGGAAAAGAAGTGAGTTTTTTAGATATTGAAGTGAAAAATGATGAAAGAGGTAAGCCAATTCTGATTACAAGTACAGAGTATATTGTTCATTTATCAATTAGTCATAGTAAGGAATTTGCTGTTGCTCAAGTTGTTTTAGAAAGCTTGTCACGCTAGTCTGCATATTTTATATCTTTGTCTCATATATTTGAGGTAGCGATAAGGAAGGTACATCTTCCATTCATTTATAGGGGCAAAGGGGCTGAATTGATGAAAAGGCGTCTGTTTTTAGTTCTTGTCGGTTTGTTGACCGTTTTTGTGTTGGCGGGTTGTATGGAAAAGAAGCAAGATGATGTCGTGAGAGATTTAGAATCAAAAGTAAAAGGGATGAAAAGTTATCAAGCTGAGGCAAAATTATCTATTAAAACAGGCAATGAGCCTCAAGAGTATAACGTAGAGATTTGGCACAAGGAACCGTCTTTTTATCGTGTGAATTTAAAAAATGTAAAAAAAGATCAGAGCCAAATTATTTTGAGAAATGAAGAAGGTGTATTTGTATTAACGCCAGCACTTAATAAGAGCTTCCGTTTTCAAAGTGATTGGCCGCAAAATAGTAGCCAGGCTTATTTATATGAATCACTTGTAAGAGATATTTTGCAGGACAAGAAAAACCTTACTTTTGAGAAAACAGATAAGTATTATATTTTTAAAACAAAAACAAACTATCAACATCAAAATATGTTGCCGAGACAAGAGATTACATTGAATAAGAGCGACTTGACTCCAGTTTCAGTGAAGTTAATGGATAATGATCAAAATGTTCTTGTGAAAGTAGATTTCTCTAAAGTGAAATTCGATGCGAAATTTGATAAAGGTGCATTTGATACGAAACAAAATATGTCTAGAGCGCAGGTAGATGTTCAAACAACAGCGAAAGAAGACAAACCGTTTGCTATTTTGTATCCACTTGATACACCACAAGGTATGACTCTGCAAGATGAAAAAGAGTTGAAGACAGACAGTGGCAAGCGTGCGATACTCACATACACTGGAAATAAGAAATCCTTTACTTTAATACAAGAAAAGGCAAAAGTTGCAGAGGCATCATCAGCGGTAAGTGTAAGTGGAGAACCAGTTGATCTTGGGTTTACGATTGGTGCATTAACGAAAGACTCTGTAACGTGGTCGCATAACGGAGTAGAATATATGCTCGTGTCTAAAGGTTTAGAGCCGAAGGAGCTGTTAATGGTTGCTCGTTCAGTTACAGCGAAGCAGGTGAAGTAAACTTCTTAGACGTGGTGATATATGTGCACCACGTCTTTTCTTAGTTTGAAGGTGGATTTCATAAAAGAAGCATATAAAAGAATAAGCTTCGCATATCGTGTATAAGGAAGTGTATTTATGGAAGAAGCACCATTTTACCGTGACACTTGGGTGGAAGTGGATTTAGATGCCATTTATAACAACGTTACACATATTAAAGAGTTCATCCCAAGTAATGTAGAGATTTTTGCTGTAGTTAAAGCAAACGCATATGGGCACGATTATGTACCGGTGGCTAAAACGGCATTAGAAGCAGGTGCAACAAGGTTAGCTGTTGCTTTTTTAGATGAAGCTTTAGTGCTTCGGAGGGCTGGTATTACTGAGCCGATTTTAGTGTTAGGTCCCTCGCCGCCGCGTGATGTAAATGTAGCTGCTGAAAATGATGTAGCGCTAACTGTTTTTCAAAAAGAATGGGTGGACGAAGCAATTAAACTTTGGGATGGTTCATCTGTAATGAAATTCCATATTAACTTTGATAGTGGTATGGGGAGAATTGGAATACGTGAAAGAAAAGAGCTAAAAGAATTTTTAAAGAGTTTAGAGGGTGCACCGTTTTTAGAGTTAGAAGGAGTATACACGCATTTTGCAACGGCAGATGAAGTTGAGACTTCGTATTTTGATAAGCAATATAACACGTTCTTAGAGCAGTTAAGTTGGTTGAAAGAATTCGGAGTGGATCCTAAGTTTGTTCATACAGCTAATAGTGCTGCGACGTTACGTTTTCAAGGGATTACATTTAATGCAGTGCGAATTGGGATTGCAATGTATGGATTATCTCCTTCTGTAGAAATACGTCCTTTTTTACCATTTGAATTAGAACCGGCGCTATCACTTCATACGAAAGTCGCTCATATTAAACAGGTAATTAAAGGTGATGGAATTAGTTATAACGTCACCTACCGAACGAAAACTGAAGAATGGATTGCGACTGTAGCGATTGGCTATGCAGATGGGTGGCTTAGGAGGTTACAAGGATTTGAAGTGCTTATAAATGGTAAAAGGGTACCGATTGTAGGGCGAGTAACAATGGATCAGTTCATGATTCATCTTCCTTGTGAAGTGCCACTTGGTACGAAAGTTACGCTTATTGGAAGGCAAGGAGATGAGTATATTAGCGCTACAGAGGTTGCGGAATACTCAGGGACTATTAATTATGAAATTATTGCAACGATCAGTTTCCGTGTGCCAAGAATATTTATACGGAATGGTAAGGTTGTAGAGATAATTAATTACTTGAACAATATATAGAAGGTAGTATGATTGCTTCTTGTCATTGGAGTGACTGTTCATTGCTGGATAATAAGCTCTTTTTGATGAGAAGCTTTTTACTTATAATCATTTTTTATATAAGTTGCACGTAAGTTTTGAAGAGGAGTTCTATTGTTTTTAGTTAGTTATAAGATAAAAAATTTAAGAAGATGAATGTTTTGTTTGTGAATTGGAAAACATAAGCAAGGAATAAGGAAGTCTTTGCAACAGGCTCCATACAATGGTATTATTACAATAGGTGTCATATATATATTTGGGTGTGTAGTTGACGGTGGAGGTGTATTTTTGTGTCCGAATCAAGTGTAACTACTGAAATCGTGGTTCGGTTGCCAAAGCAAATGGTAACGGAATTGGACGGAATTGGAAAACAAGAGAATAAGAATCGCCATGAACTAATTTGCCAGGCAACACAATTGTTATTGCGTCAACATAAGACGAAGAAACGCTACCAACATGAATCAATGCGACGTGGGTACATTGAAATGGGAAAAATTAATCTTGGTATTGCATCTGAAGCTTTCTTAGCAGAGTATGAAGCAGCTCATACAGTAGAACGCTTAGTTAGCGGGGGGTAATATTTTGATTGTAAAACGCGGCGACGTGTATTTTGCAGACCTTTCCCCAGTTGTTGGTTCTGAGCAAGGAGGCGTTCGTCCGGTTCTTGTCATTCAAAATGACATCGGAAATCGTTTTAGTCCAACGGTGATTGTAGCGGCTATTACTGCACAGATTCAAAAAGCGAAATTACCCACTCATGTGGAAATTGATGCGAAAAAGTACGGTTTTGAGAGAGATTCTGTTATTTTACTTGAGCAGATTCGAACAATCGATAAGCAGCGCTTAACGGACAAAATCACTCACTTAGATGAAGTGATGATGATTCGTGTAGATGAAGCGCTACAAATTAGTTTAGGACTAATAGATTTTTAAATCGGCAGTTTAAGTTGCTCTCTTTGAAGGGCAACTTTTTTTATTATAGAGGAGGTTACGGTTGTATATGGAAATGGTAGATAATCGACAAGCGTTAATGAAAATGTTAGTGAAAGAATTAGGCTTTACCGAAAAGCAAGTTCGTCATGTTATTCAATTAACAGAAGAAGGTAACACAGTTCCATTTATTGCTCGTTACCGAAAAGAATGGACAGGCTCTTTAGATGAGGTGCAAATTCGTACGATTTTAGAGAGATGGCAATATATGATGCAACTTGAAGATAGGAAGGAAGAAGTTCTTCGTCTTATTGATGAGAAGGGGAAACTGACAGAAGAGCTACGACAGCAAATTGTTAAAGCTACAAAGTTGCAAGAAGTAGAAGATCTATATCGTCCATATAAAGAGAAAAGAAGAACGAAAGCGACAGTTGCTAAAGAAAAAGGATTAGAACCATTAGCTGAATGGTTATTGTTATATAAGAAAGAAGATCCGGCTAAAAAGGCAGTGGAATTTATTAATGTAGAGAAAGAAGTGCAATCTGCAGAAGAAGCTTTACAAGGTGCACAAGACATTATTGCAGAAATGGTTTCAGATGAAGCTGCGTATCGTAGTTGGATTCGAAATGTTACTTTTAGAAAAGGTGTTATGTCTTCTTCCGTGAAAGATGAAGAAAAAGATGAAAAGAATATATATGAAATGTATTACAGTTATGAAGAACCATTGCAAAAAGTAGTACCACATCGTGTATTAGCAATGAATCGTGGCGAGAAAGAAGATATATTGAGAGTTGCTGTTGTTCCGCCAGTAGATGAGATAGTAACCTTCTTAAATAAGAAAGTAATTCGTGATAACGATTCGAAAAGTGCACATTATGTACAATTAGCGATTGAAGATGGTTATAAACGATTAATTCAATCTTCAATCGAAAGAGAGATTCGTAAAGAATTAACAGAAACAGCTGAAGAACAAGCAATACATATTTTCTCTGAGAACTTACGTAACTTATTATTACAACCTCCGATGAAAGGGAAAGTCGTGCTAGCGGTAGATCCGGCATATAGAACTGGTTGTAAATTGTCTGTAGTAGATGATACGGGGAAAGTACTACATATCGATGTTATTTATCCGCATCCACCTGTTCGTAAATATGATGATGCAAAAACGAAAGTTCTTTCTATTATAGATAAATATCAAGTTGAAATGATTGCAATTGGTAATGGGACAGCATCTAGAGAAACAGAAGAGTTTATAGTAGATGTATTACAAAGTGTGAACCGAGATGTCTTTTATATTATTGTAAATGAAGCGGGTGCTAGTGTATATTCAGCTTCTGATTTAGCCCGTGAGGAATTCCCAAATTTACAAGTTGAAGAGAGAAGTGCCGTTTCTATTGGGAGACGTCTGCAAGATCCACTTGCTGAACTTGTGAAAATTGATCCTAAATCAGTTGGGGTTGGACAATACCAACATGATGTATCTCAAAAGAGACTGAATGAGTCATTAACATTTGTAGTAGAAACAGCTGTTAACCAAGTTGGGGTTAATGTAAATACGGCTTCGGTTGCATTGTTACAATATGTTTCAGGTTTATCGAAAACTGTTGCGAAAAATATTGTAGCAAAGAGAGAAGAAGATGGGAAATTCACGAAGCGCACGGAATTAAAGAAAATCCCACGTTTAGGTGCAAAGACTTATGAACAATGTATAGGTTTCTTACGTATACTAGAAGGAGCGAATCCATTAGATCGAACAGGTATTCATCCAGAGCAATATAAAAATGTTGAATTGTTATTGAAGAGTCTAGGGTTATCAATAGATGACGTAGGACAACCGCAATTACAAAAGAGATTGGAAGAAGTAGAGATTTCTAAGTTATCTCAAGAAACAGGAGTTGGGGAGCCGACGTTAGTTGATATTATAGATGCGCTTATTAGTCCTGAACGAGATATGAGGGATGAGTTGCCTAAACCACTTTTGAAAAAAGGGATTTTGAAATTAGAAGATTTAAAACGTGGTATGGAACTAGAAGGAACAGTTCGTAACGTTGTTGATTTTGGTGCTTTTGTTGATGTTGGTGTAAAGCAAGATGGTTTAGTACATATTTCTAAACTTAGCAAACAGTTTGTAAAGCATCCGTTAGATGTTGTATCAGTAGGGCAAATTGTAAAAGTATGGGTAGATGATATTGATACAAAAAAAGGACGTGTTGCACTATCTATGTTGCCGATTGAATAGTAAGAGAAGAGAGCAGATGAAACTGCTCTTTTTTTATGAAATAAAAAGTGTAATGGATTATGAGCTTTGATGTATTTTGCTATAATAAAACCAGCATTCATTTAATAACTTAATTTGATACCGGTTTTTTTCGAAATATGCACGTTGCATTTGTTTTTTTAGCCACGTAGGCATAGGAATCCCTCCTTGTTTAATCCTGCTCTCAAAAATTTAAAATGCTATTGATGAGAGGTTGGTGAGTGGATTTCTATTCATGTTTTGTTTTTAGAAACCACGCTTCTTACATGAGGATGGGTATATGTACTATTTAATATATGTATAAGAAGGGAGAAAAGTGTAAAAATATTTTTTTGTTTAGGAGGAATGAGAGTGGATGAGCAAGAAATTCAGCGACTAGTGGAAGAAGTGTCACTACAATACTTTGAGATGCCGTTCTTACATAAAGCGGTGTTTAATAATAGATTACGTACAACTGGTGGGCGTTATTTATTGAAGAGTCATAATATCGAACTGAATTATCGATATTACGAATTGTATGGTGAAGAAGAGTTAGTCGGGATTATTAAACATGAGCTTTGTCATTATCACTTACATATTGCAGGAAGAGGGTATAAGCACAGGGACAGGGATTTTCGTGAGTTGTTAAAGAAAGTTGATGCACCACGTTTTTGTAAACGAATGATTAATGAAGAGAAGGAAAAAAAGATTTATAAGTATGAATGTATGGAGTGTTCACTTCAATATGTAAGAAGGCGTCAAATAAATATAAAAAGATATGTCTGTGGAAAGTGTAAAGGGAAACTCAAACCGATATCGAAAACATCTTGACAGTAAAAACGCAATCCAGTATATTATAAACATGTCACGTTTGAACAAGATGTTGTTAAAAACTTCTTGACTTACAGAGAGAATTTTTATAAGATACAAATTGTCTTCATTATTCCGCAGTAGCTCAGTGGTAGAGCTATCGGCTGTTAACCGATCGGTCGTAGGTTCGAGTCCTACCTGCGGAGCCATACAGAGAAGTACCCAAGTGGCTCAAGGGGCTCCCCTGCTAAGGGAGTAGATCGCTAACGCGGTGCGAGGGTTCGAATCCCTTCTTCTCTGCCATACATATTGGCCCGTTGGTCAAGTGGTTAAGACACCGCCCTTTCACGGCGGTAACACGGGTTCGAATCCCGTACGGGTCACCACTTCGGAGGATTAGCTCAGCTGGGAGAGCACCTGCCTTACAAGCAGGGGGTCGGCGGTTCGATCCCGTCATCCTCCACCATATAATTTTATATGAATAGTATTGTCGCGGGGTGGAGCAGCACGGTAGCTCGTCGGGCTCATAACCCGAAGGTCGCAGGTTCAAATCCTGTCCCCGCAACCAAATGGTCCCGTGGTGTAGTGGTTAACATGCCTGCCTGTCACGCAGGAGATCGCCGGTTCGACCCCGGTCGGGACCGCCATTTTAACTTCTGCTATATAGCAGTTGTTTTTTATTGGGCATTATGTTACAATAACATTTGTCTTTGAAAAGAAGATAATTATTTCGATGGGCTATAGCCAAGCGGTAAGGCAACGGACTTTGACTCCGTCATGCGCTGGTTCGAATCCAGCTAGCCCAGCCATTTACGAGCCATTAGCTCAGTTGGTAGAGCATCTGACTTTTAATCAGAGGGTCGAAGGTTCGAGTCCTTCATGGCTCACTTTTGTTTTTTTCGCGCGGTCGTGGCGGAACGGCAGACGCGCTAGGTTGAGGGCCTAGTGGGGGAAACCCCGTGGAGGTTCAAGTCCTCTCGGCCGCATCAAAAAAATCTTAAAAAAGTGCTTGCATTTGAAAATGTAGTATGATAAGATAATTGAGTCGCCAAATTACAACGACGAAAAAACATCATGAATAAGCGCCCGTAGCTCAATTGGATAGAGCGTTTGACTACGGATCAAGAGGTTAGGGGTTCGACTCCTCTCGGGCGCGCCAATTACGGGAAGTGGCTCAGCTTGGTAGAGCACCTGGTTTGGGACCAGGGGGTCGCAGGTTCAAATCCTGTCTTCCCGACCACGCGGGTGTAGTTTAGTGGTAAAACAAGAGCCTTCCAAGCTCTGGTCGAGAGTTCGATTCTCTTCACCCGCTTTTAGTTCTTTGAAAACTGAACGAAACAAACAACGTGAAACGTCAATTTTTATTTTAGATGCTAGACAAACTAACTTTA
>NZ_JBPWJX010000035.1:0-22935 GCF_051781745.1 Bacillus cereus group sp. Bce019 | reverse complement strand
TCCCGTGGTGTAGTGGTTAACATGCCTGCCTGTCACGCAGGAGATCGCCGGTTCGACCCCGGTCGGGACCGCCATTTCATATAAAGAAAAGAACGAAACAAGTTGTTTCGTATTTTTTTATTTGTTTTAACAAAAAACTAATAAAGACAGTCAAACTATCCTTAGGACAACTCCTAAGGACTTTTTTATATATTCAAAACCTGTATAATAAAGAGCAGAGAACATTGTGAGTAAAGTAGGTGAAGTCTGTGAGTAAATATGAAGTAACAACAAAATCTTCTGAGGAAACACAAAGGTTATCAGAAAAACTAGGTGAGCTCGTAGAGGCACAAGACGTAATTATTTTAGAAGGAGATCTTGGAGCTGGTAAGACGACTTTTACAAAGGGACTAGCAAAAGGTCTTGGAGTGAAAAGAGTTGTAAATAGTCCTACCTTTAATATCATTAAAGAATATAAAGGAAGATTACCGCTATATCATATGGACGTGTATCGCTTAGCAGAAAGTGAAGAGGACTTAGGCTTTGATGAATATTTCTACGGTGAAGGAATTACGGTAGTAGAATGGGCTCATTTAATAGAAGCATATTTACCGAATGAAAAGTTACAAATTAGTTTATTCCATGCTGGAGATGACACAAGAAAAATTATACTCGAGCCAATTGGAGATCGCTATATTAGATTATGTGAGGAGCTATTACAAGATGAAAGTACTAGCAATTGATACTTCAAATTACGTAATGGGTGTATCCCTTATTGAGGAAGAAAACGTAATTGGGGAAATCATTACAAATTTAACAAAAAACCATTCTGTACGTCTTATGCCAGCTGTAGAGAAACTGTTAAAAGAGTGTGGCGTAAAACCGAAGGAATTAACTAAAATCGTTGTAGCTGCTGGACCTGGATCCTATACAGGTGTTCGTATAGGCGTGACAGCGGCGAAAACATTAGCTTGGTCACTTCAAATACCAATTGTAGGTGTATCAAGTTTAGAGGTAGTAGCTGCAAACGGTGCTAACTTTAACGGGTTAATTTGTCCTTTATTTGATGGAAGACGTGGGCAAATTTATACTGGGTTATATACATATGAAGGAGAGCAGTTAACTTCAATAGAAGAAGACCGAATTATTCTTATTGTAGACTGGTTGCAAATGTTAAAAGATAAAGGACAGCCTGTTTTATTTATCGGTAACGATGTTAAATTGCATAAAGAAACAATTATAGAACATTTAGATGATCAAGCTGTATTCGCTCCATTTACTAAAAATAACCCAAGACCAAGTGAGCTAGCATTCTTAGGATTACAAAAAGAAGAACAAGATGTGCATACGTTTGTTCCAAGCTATCTTCGTTTAGCTGAAGCTGAAACAAAGTGGTTAGAAAGTCAAAACAAGTAGGAGCTTGCAGAAGATGGATATGATATTTAGAAAGATGGAGCTTGATGATATTGCTCAAATTGTAGCTATTGAAGAAGCGTCTTTTTCAACTCCTTGGACTGCAGATGCCTTTCACCGTGAATTAACGATGAATGAACATGCACATTATATTGTGTTAGAAAAAGATGGTCGTGTAGTCGGGTATTGTGGATTGTGGATAATTATTGATGAATCACATATAACAAATATAGCTATTTTGCCAGAATACCGAGGTCAAAAGTTAGGAGATGCCCTATTGAAAGCAGTTATTTCTGAAGCGAAAGAACTAGGGGTAAAAACAATGACACTTGAAGTACGTGTATCAAATGAAGTAGCAAAGCAGTTATACAGAAAATACGGATTTCAAAATGGTGGGATTCGTAAACGATACTATGCAGACAATCAGGAAGATGGTCTCGTAATGTGGGTGAATATATAATGGAAAAAAATACGATTATACTTGGTATTGAAACAAGTTGTGATGAAACAGCAGTAGCAGTTGTTAAAAATGGAACGGAAATTATTGCGAATGTCGTTGCATCACAAATTGAAAGTCATAAACGTTTTGGCGGCGTTGTACCAGAGATTGCATCACGTCATCATGTAGAAGAAATTACAGTTGTGTTAGAAGAAGCTTTAAAGGAAGCAAACATCACATTTGATGATATTGATGCAATTGCTGTAACAGAAGGTCCTGGTTTAGTAGGAGCACTTCTAATTGGAGTAAATGCAGCGAAGGCAGTAGCGTTTGCACATGATATTCCGTTAGTCGGTGTTCATCATATTGCTGGTCATATTTATGCGAACCGTTTAGTAAAAGAAGTTCAATTCCCGTTATTATCACTTGTTGTATCTGGTGGGCATACAGAACTTGTTTATATGAAAGAACATGGTTCATTCGAAGTAATTGGTGAAACACGAGACGATGCAGCTGGAGAAGCATATGATAAAGTAGCTCGTACGTTATCTATGCCATATCCAGGTGGTCCTCATATTGATCGCCTTGCACATGAAGGAGAACCGACAATTGATTTGCCTCGTGCATGGCTAGAACCGGATTCGTATGATTTTAGCTTTAGTGGATTGAAATCAGCAGTTATCAACACTGTGCATAACGCAAAACAGCGCGGTATAGAAATTGCACCAGAAGATTTAGCAGCAAGTTTCCAAGAAAGTGTAATAGATGTACTTGTAACGAAAGCAGCTCGTGCAGCAGAAGCTTATAATGTAAAGCAATTACTTCTTGCTGGTGGAGTAGCTGCTAATAAAGGACTTCGTGCGCGATTAGAAGAGGAATTTGCACAAAAAGAAAACATTGAATTAATTATTCCGCCGCTATCTTTATGCACAGATAATGCAGCGATGATTGCAGCGGCAGGGACAATTGCTTATGAACAAGGTAAGCGTGCAACATTAGCCTTAAATGCAAATCCAGGATTAGATATTGAAGCATAGTTATACACATAATTAACCACAGGCTGTGGATAAAACCCATATTATCTGTTGATAATGTGGGTTTTATTGTGTATATAAAATGTTGATAACTTTTTTATTGACTGTGGATAATGTGGAAAAGTTATTTTGATGTTTATTTTATAAAGGTGGATATGTGTATAAACTTGTGGATAAATAGGTTGATGTCAGACCTTTGAATTTGTTCTTTTTCGGGAAATAAAAAGCAAGAAGATATCCCCGAAAAACATTTTGAAACATCTCCCCATTATAGAAGATGCTAATATTGTCAATCTTTGTCGTTAAAACGATATTTCGTGTCGAATTGTTAATATATATAGGGTTACAATAGATATATTTAAAAAATCGTTAGTATATTCTAAGTTACGATAGATATATTCAAAAAATTGTTTAAGTACTAAAAAAAGATGTCACATAGTCAAAAATCCTGACTTATGAGACATCTTCCTTATTTAAATATGCTTATACATGCAGCTCTTCCCATTCTGCCATACAAGTTTCAAGTTGTTCTTGTAGCGTTTGCTTTTTAGTTGTAATTTCACTAGCTTTTTCATAATCTGCATATATTTCTGGTAAGCAAAGTTGATCTTCTAACGTAGCAATTTCTTCTTCTAATTCCACTATACTTTGTTCTAGCTCTTCAATTTTTCTAGTGCGTTGACGCTCTAGTTTTTTACGCTCTTTTTCTTCTAAATAATTTAATTTCTCTTGTGCAACCACCTTTTGAACAGGAACGTCACTTTCTTGCTGTTCAAGTTCTGCACGTTCAATCATTTCATTTTTCTTTTCAACGTAGTAATCGTAATCCCCTAAATATTCCTGTGCACCTTCTGTTGATAACTCAACCACAGTCGTTGTTACACGGTTAATAAAGTAGCGGTCATGTGAGACGAATAGAAGAGTCCCTGGGTAATCAATTAAAGCATTCTCCAAAATCTCTTTACTATTTAAATCAAGGTGGTTCGTAGGCTCATCTAGAATTAACAAATTTGACTTTTGCATCATAAGTTTTGCAAGAGCTAATCGAGCTTTTTGTCCACCACTAAGGGAAGATACTGGTTTCAGTACATCATCTCCTGTGAATAAAAAATTCCCAAGTATAGTACGGATTTCTTTTTCCAGTTGCAGTGGATATTCATCCCATAGTTCATTTAAAACCCGTTTAGAAGATGTTAAGTTTGCTTGTTCTTGATCATAATAACCAACAGATACATTTGATCCGAAAGAAACATCACCATTTAATAGTGGTAACTTATTCACAATGGATTTTAACAATGTGGATTTCCCAATTCCGTTTGGACCAACTAAAGCAACACTATCTCCGCGAGTTAAGCGCATAGTTACATGTTCAATTATAGGGTTTTCATCATAGCCGATGGTTGCATCATTTACTTGTAAAACATCATTTCCACTTTGTTTTTCAATATCGAAGTGGAATGATGCTGACTTAGAATCCCCTAATGGTCTCGTTAATAATTCCATTCTGTCTAGTTGTTTACGGCGACTTTGAGCACGTTTCGTTGTAGAAGCGCGAGCTATATTCTTTTGAACGAAGTCCTCAAGTTTTGCGATTTCATCTTGTTGTTTTTCGTAACGTTTCATTTCTTGCTCATATAATGCTGATTTTAAGTCTAAATATTTACTGTAGTTACCAACAAATCGTCTGCTTTCTTTATTCGAAATTTCATATACTTGTGTAACCAGTTTGTCTAAGAAATAACGGTCATGTGAGACGATTAATATTGCGCCAGGATAACCTTGCAAATATTGCTCAAGCCATGTTAATGTTTCGATGTCTAAATGGTTTGTAGGCTCGTCCAAAATAAGTAAGTCTGGTTTTGTTAATAATAATTTCCCGAGAGCTAATCTTGTTTTTTGCCCGCCGCTTAAAGTAGAGATCGTCGTCTGGTGCGTTTCAACTGGGAAGCCAAGGCCGCTTAAAATGGAGCGAATATCCGCTTCATATTGATATCCACCTTGATCTTTATAATTGAGTTGTAGTTGGTCATAATCAGCTAACAATCTTTCGTATGTAGCTTCGTTTGAAAAGTTTTCTTCTTTTCCCATTTCTTGCTCAAGCCTTCGAAGTTTTGTCTCCATTTGCTGTAAGTGGGTAAAGACGGTTAGCATTTCATCCCAAATTGTTAAAGACGTTTCTAGTCCAGTATTTTGAGCTAAATATCCGATTGAGACATCTTTCGGTTTTATAATTTCGCCACCATCATGAGATAATTCACCAGCGATAATTTTTAATAATGTAGATTTTCCTGCTCCATTCCTTCCAACTAATGCGATACGATCTTTTGTTTGTACTTCCAATTTTATGTTTGCAAGAATCGTTTCTGCACCGTATAATTTCGAAAGCGCGTTTACTTGTAATAAAATCAATGTTTTCACCTCAAATAATTTCTTAACTTTGCCATGTTTATATTTCTCAATCATACTAAAAATAGTGTATAGTTTAAAATAAAGAGAGAATACTTCTTCTCTTTATTATACAAGGAATTTAATGAGTGCTAAACTTCTGTATTTGATTAAAGTATATGAATAAAGATAGGAAGAGAGGAGAGGTCATATGGATCAGCAAAAGATTCCACAAGCCACTGCTAAAAGATTGCCTCTATACTATCGATTTATCCAAAACTTATCTCTTTCTGGTAAGCAGCGTGTTTCATCGGCCGAATTGAGTGAGGCAGTAAAAGTAGATTCCGCAACAATACGAAGAGATTTTTCGTATTTTGGAGCGTTAGGGAAAAAGGGATATGGATATAACGTAAATTATTTATTATCATTTTTCCGCGAAACACTTGATCAAGATGATATAACACGTGTAGCACTTATTGGAGTAGGTAATTTAGGGACCGCTTTCTTACATTATAATTTCACGAAAAACAATAATACAAAAATTGAAATGGCATTTGATGTTAGTGAAGAGAAAGTTGGAATAGAAATCGGGGGCATTCCTGTATATCATTTAGATGAATTAGAAGAGAGATTATCAAATGATATACAAGTGGCAATATTAACAGTACCGGCTACAGTAGCACAAGCTGTAGCAGATAGATTAGCTGAAACAAGCGTGCACGGTATTTTGAATTTCACACCAGCGCGATTAAACGTATCAGAGAATATTAGAATTCATCATATTGACTTAGCTGTAGAGTTACAAACATTAGTTTACTTTTTGAAAAACTATCCACAATAAAACGCAGAGGAAGCGACCTCTGCGTTTTATTATTGTTTCTTCTTTGTGAATTTAACTAATATAAGGCGAAGTGCCAAATTAAAATCAATTGTTGCCATAACTGCAAATAGTATTGTCCACATATTCCAGATTGTATCTGTCACGTTCGTAATGGCGAAGCGTGTAAAGATACATCCAAGAAGGAAGTATAGTGCAGCCATGAACAATGGTGAGTTTCTCATACAAAAAATCCTCCGATAAAGCCTTGCATTTTTTCAGCTTCTTTAATCATTTCTTGAATTTGTTCATTGCTCATAAAAATTTGCCCAATAGCGACTAATGTATTCATCGCAACATGAGCTGCAATCGGAACGATAATACGTTTCGTCTTCACATATAAGAAGGCGAATACGAGCCCCATAGCAGTGTATACCAATAAGTGAGTAAAATCAAAATGAATTGCTGCGAATACAAGCGAACTAATGATAGCTGCGATAAAGAAGTTAAACTTCTTATAAAGCGTGCCGAATAGAATTTTTCTAAATACGATTTCTTCTAAGATAGGTCCAATTATAGAAACAACAATAAGGAACCAAGGTGTCGTTCTTGCAATTTCCATCAGTTTCATTGTATTTTCTGAACCTTGTTTAATTCCTAGCAGCTGCATCTCGATCATACCGGCAACTATTTGTGAAAAGAAAGCTAAGAAGAACCCGATAAAAATCCATCCAATAGTAGCTGGAACAGAAGAGCGCATTGCATCTAAATGCCTGTCACGAATATCTGTTCTAAGTAACCAAAGTACGATACATAATGCAACAAAGAAGCTAATAATTGCCCAGTGTCCTGTTATGATTTGTCCTTTTTCCTCAATGGTAAATCCTCTATTATCATAGAGTCCTGTTTTTAGGAGAAGTGGTAATCCAACAACGCCAGATAACTGCATTAAAATGTATGTAACGATAATCCACCAGTATTGTTTCTTCAAATGGTTTAACCATCCTTTCTAACTATAGTGTATGAGATAAGTTAGGATAACATGTAAATATGCTACCTACGATATAAACCTCTTGAATTATGTTTTTTTCATAAATCCTTATTTGAAATTATAATAGAAGACAGGAGAAAGTTGTATGTGTAGCGAAAACAACTTAGGGTGTCCTTTCATATTGTAACATACGAGCAGTGGAAACAACGATTCATATAGTAAAGGCAGTATTGTATATAGAAAGTTTATATAGTGATTTGCGAAAAAATTATGATTTTTTTACTTGCAAAAGAAATTGAGATTATTTATTATTATAAGTGTGTTAGCACTCGGATGACTTGAGTGCTAATAAAAGAAATTTACATAACAAAATGAGGAGGTTATTGTTCATGCTAAAGCCATTAGGTGATCGCGTTGTAATTGAGCTTGTTCAAGCAGAAGAAAAAACAGCAAGTGGTATTGTATTACCAGATACTGCAAAAGAAAAACCACAAGAGGGTAAAGTTGTTGCAGTAGGTACTGGTCGAGTGCTTGAGAATGGTGAGCGTGTTGCTTTAGAGGTAGCAGCAGGTGATCTTATCATCTTCTCAAAATATGCAGGTACTGAAGTGAAATATGAAGGTACAGACTACTTGATTTTACGTGAAAGTGACATTTTAGCAGTTATCGGTTAATTATATAAATCTTAAAAAATCCAAGGGGGTCAATTATTATGGCAAAAGATATTAAATTTAGTGAAGAAGCACGTCGTTCGATGCTTCGCGGTGTCGACACTCTTGCAAACGCAGTAAAAGTTACGCTTGGACCAAAAGGTCGTAACGTTGTACTTGAGAAAAAATTTGGTTCACCACTTATTACAAATGATGGTGTAACAATCGCAAAAGAAATCGAATTAGAAGATGCATTCGAAAACATGGGTGCGAAATTAGTAGCAGAAGTTGCTAGCAAAACAAATGACGTAGCTGGTGACGGAACAACAACTGCAACTGTATTAGCGCAAGCTATGATTCGTGAAGGTCTTAAAAACGTAACAGCTGGTGCGAACCCAATGGGTCTTCGTAAAGGTATCGAAAAAGCTGTTACTGCTGCAATTGAAGAATTAAAAACGATTTCTAAACCAATCGAAGGCAAATCTTCTATCGCACAAGTAGCTGCTATTTCTGCAGCTGACGAAGAAGTAGGTCAATTAATCGCTGAAGCAATGGAGCGCGTTGGTAACGACGGCGTTATTACTTTAGAAGAGTCTAAAGGATTCACAACAGAATTAGACGTAGTAGAAGGTATGCAATTTGATCGTGGATATGCATCTCCTTACATGATTACTGATTCTGACAAAATGGAAGCAGTTCTTGATAACCCATACATCTTAATTACTGACAAAAAGATTTCTAACATTCAAGAAATCTTACCAGTATTAGAGCAAGTGGTACAACAAGGTAAACCACTTCTTATCATTGCTGAAGATGTAGAAGGCGAAGCTTTAGCTACATTAGTAGTGAACAAACTTCGTGGTACATTCAACGTAGTAGCTGTTAAAGCTCCTGGATTTGGTGACCGTCGTAAAGCAATGCTAGAAGATATCGCAATCTTAACAGGTGGCGAAGTAATCACTGAAGAATTAGGTCGTGACTTAAAATCTGCTACAGTTGAATCTTTAGGACGCGCTGGTAAAGTTGTTGTTACAAAAGAAAACACAACTGTAGTTGAAGGTGTAGGAAGCACAGAACAAATTGAAGCTCGCATCGGTCAAATCCGTGCGCAATTAGAAGAAACAACTTCTGAATTCGATCGTGAAAAATTACAAGAGCGTCTTGCTAAACTAGCAGGTGGCGTAGCAGTAATTAAAGTAGGTGCAGCAACTGAAACTGAGTTAAAAGAGCGCAAACTTCGCATTGAAGATGCACTTAACTCAACTCGTGCAGCAGTAGAAGAAGGTATCGTTGCAGGTGGTGGTACTTCACTTATGAACGTATACACAAAAGTAGCTTCTATCGTAGCTGAAGGTGACGAAGCAACAGGTATCAACATCGTACTTCGCGCACTAGAAGAGCCAGTTCGTCAAATCGCAATCAACGCTGGTCTAGAAGGATCTGTAGTTGTAGAGCGTCTAAAAGGCGAAAAAGTAGGCGTTGGTTTCAACGCAGCTACTGGCGAATGGGTTAACATGCTTGAGTCTGGTATCGTAGATCCAGCTAAAGTAACTCGTTCTGCACTTCAAAACGCAGCATCTGTTGCAGCTATGTTCTTAACAACTGAAGCTGTAGTAGCTGACAAGCCAGAACCAAATGCACCAGCAATGCCTGACATGGGCGGCATGGGCATGGGCGGTATGGGCGGAATGATGTAATAAGCATCACTCTGTGAAGCTGTGCAATGTATAAATAGTTAATTAGAAGGCTACTTCCTTGATAGGGGAGGTAGTCTTTTTGTTATGAAAATCAATAGAAATTGTTAATCTTTAGCTATTTTTCAATTTTTTATATGGTTTTATTGAAAATATAGATATAATTAGAATGCATATTAGTAAATGAGTATATTGAAGATTGAATATATCATTTTTATTTTAAAATTGATTATAGTGAATTTTGTATTTAAGAAAAATGTATATTAACCTCGCATTATGTACAGGAGAAGAGTAAAAAAGGAGAAAAGTAAATGAAAAAGGTAAAGTCGCATCAAGAGATTACGGCTGCAGAAGATAAATCTATTGGTTTTGAATATCAGTATTATTATTTTTTATATTTAATTCTAGGTTTAGAATCAGGTGAATCTATAGGTTTAGAAATTAAAGATGATATTCATATTGACTTTCCAAATAATCAACAAGCATTATTACAGTTAAAACATTCGGTTCAGACCAATTCTAAAGGAGAAGTAATAAACCTTCGAGAAAGTGATGTTGATTTATGGAAGACTATTTTTAATTGGGTTAAAGTAATTAATGATAGTGTTGAGGGCCGGACGGAGATAGATTTACAAATTGAGTATATGGAAAAGACAAACTTTATTTTGGTTTCTAATAAGGCTTATAATATGACAAATCTATTCCTTGTTAATCTTCAGAAATATCAACAAGGTACTTTTAGTATAAGTGATTTTAAAGGTTACCTTCAAGAAAAGTATAATACAAGAATAGGAAAACAGGATACACAGAAAAACAATGAAAAAACAGGGGAAGACAAATTACTTATTTATATTAATGAATTGCTAAATCAAGAAGATAAGTGGCTTGAAACGTTTTTGAAGAAGCTAAGCTTTGATTTAGATGAAGATAATTTAATTGAACGTATTAAGTTAAGGATAAAAGAAAAATTTATACCTGAAAATAGGATAGAAGATGTATTTAGCAGCTTGGATAGCAATATAAGAAGAGATAATTATATTGCCATAAAAGAGCAGAAAAGAATTGAATACAGTTTTGATCACTTATACGAGAAATACACAAGGTGCTTTTTAATTGGACGAACGAATAAACGAATAGTAAGAAGAGAAAATCCTTTAATTCCTGATAATCCTGAAGAGCAATTATTCATAAAACAATTAGAGGATATAGAAATCATCTCAACAGAGGATGAGGATTATCAAGAACAAATCGTTAAGCGAACAATAGCTAAATTACTTACTTATAATAATTTAGAACAGTGGAAGCAAGAAGGGGAATTAATGGATACAGAGAAAGAGAGATTTGACAAAGAATCAATATATGAATGGGAAGTTGCATTTGATTCCACTTATATGAAGTTAAAAAGAAAAATGAGAAGAAAGGAAGGGTGTATAGATGAAGATGAATTGATAGATTTAGCAAACGATTGTTTAGTTGAAGTGTTAAGCAAAAAAATTGAATTCGATGGATTTGAATTAGATTTAGAAATGAGCAATGGTCAATACTATTTACTTTCAGATAAGCCTTTAATTGGTTGGAGATATGATTGGGATAAGAGGTATAAAAATGAGTAATCAAAATACTATTTTTCATAATGAATTGATAGGTTTAATTTCAATAATGTCCATACTTAGGTATCAAAAAAAAATAAGTTTAGGTAAGTCCATGTTGATTTATCCATTTTACGCTCATAAAAACACATTAAATGTTTTAAAGAGAAAAAATATTAAAATTAGAAGTATAGAAGAATTGATTGTAAAGTACCCTTCAAATTTTTCTAATTTTAATGAAAGATTTTATTCCTTGCTTCCGGTAACAATCAATTCGATTATTATATTGAATAGAATGAAGTTAATAAATATAAGAAATGGCTATTTATATTTAAATGAAGAAAATTCCTTTGATTTGATGAACGATGGCCTTGGAAAACGAGTAAAAGATATTGTTCAAGCTAGTGAAAAGTTGAATGATATATTAAAAGAAGATACTAAAAATTTATATGTTCAATTGAGGGTGAGATTATGAGGTTTTGTATAGAAACTATAACATTGTGGCTTCGAAATAATAAAATCAGAACATTAAAGTTTGAACCTAATAAGGTAAATGTTATAACAGGAGCTAGTGGTACTGGAAAAAGCGAAATAATATCTATAATAGATTATTGTTTCTTTTCGAGTAGTGCTGCGATTTCTGAAGAGAAAATTAATGAAAATGTAGATTGGTATGGAATAACTTTTAGTATCAATGGTAAGCGTTTTACTATAGGACGAGAAAAAATAATTAAGAGAAAGGGTTCAACTAATTATTTTTATTCTTCAGAAGGACAAATTCCTGTAAAGCCATATTCCACCATATCCGAAAGCGAATTAAAGGAAATAATTCAAGCTGAATTTTCTATTGATAGCAATTTGGTTATACCATATAGCGGTAAAAGCATGAAGGCTGGTAGCAGAATATCCTTTAGATATTTTTTATTATTCAACACGCAGTCGGGGAATATTATTTCAAATAATGAAGTTTACTTTGATAAACAAAATATAACTAGATACCGAGAGGGATTGGACAGAGTATTTGATATTGCTCTTAAGATTGAGGAAATAGAAAATATATTAATTAAAGAAAAGATAAATACAATAGAAAAAGAAATCGCTAAAATCTGTAAAAAACAGTCTTTAATTGATAAAGAAAAGCTATTATTTAGAACAAATATCAAAACTGATATTAAGAAAGCAAGAAAATATAATTTAATCGATGAAGAGTATATTGAACCGGAACGATATATGGATGTTTTAAAGAATTTGGTGAATACCCAAAATTTACAACAAGTATCCTATTCATTTGCTGAAATTGATGAATTAAACAAGGAAAGAAATAGTTTGATTCGTAGAATAGGGAATTATAATAGGTTGCAGAAAGAATATAAGAATTACATAGAAATTGAAAAGAATAACTATGACAGTTTAAAGCCGATAGAATATATTAAGCAAAACTTTAGTGACCTCTTGTTACTACCAGAAATTTCCCTGTTATTAAAGGATATGGAAGCTGAATTTACTCTAATAAAGCGAGAGATTAATAGTAGAAGACCATTTAACTTGAATATAGGTGATGAATTAATTGATCTTAAGAAAAAGTTATCTGATGTAGATAACAAAATTGCGCAATATCCTCAATCAAATGATTCCCTTGCATTAGCAGGGGAGATGGAGAAAATTCTTTTCTTAGGCGAGTTAAAGTATAAATTGTCATTATATGAAAATGAAAATAATAAACAAGATTTTAGTGAAGATATAAAAGAGAAGGAAATAGAGTTAGTAAGGTTACAAAAATTAGTACGTGATGAAAAAATGGATAAAGAATCATTTAAAAATATGCTAGAGAATTTAATACAAAACTATATAGATAAGGTAGGAGTTGCTTTAGGAAATTATCAAGGTTATAGGGCGGTATTTAATTATAATAATAAAACGTTATCTTTAAGAGCACCAGAGTCTATGTATGCTTCTTATGTAGGAAGTAGTTCGAATCACTTATTCATGCATTTATGTTTATTCTTAGGATTACATGAAGCGAGTATTATACAAAAATCACCGTATATTCCTCAATTTATGATTTTAGATCAACCTAGTAGGCCGTACTATGGTGAAGAGGATGACAATTGGAGTAAAGTTGAGGTAAGTGATAAAGGAAAGATAACTACTGCTATGAGATTGTTGGATGAATTTATTAGTCATATAAATGAAAAATATAAAGAGGAATTTCAATTTATTGTTTTGGAACATATCCCTAAAAGTGTTTGGAACGGAATGAAGAATTTTCATTTAGTTGAGGAATTCAGATATGGTAATGCCTTAATAAATGAATGATAGTGTGTTTGTTAATAAGTCGAATTTTTATTTATGAATTATAAAATCTTTTTTATTTGATAAAAGTATAGTCATACGAAACCCTGCGTATGACTATACTTAAGTCTGAAGTTTAACTATGTTAATTGTGGTACGGGACTGTTGCTTATAACTTGAGAGAATATTTCTTCGAAATTAACGGTCTTCCAATCTTTTCTCCATTCTTCTAAGAATTGGATATCCTCCGATTTTGGTAGCGGGTTAGCATCATTTATTTTAACGATACAAGGTGTAGATACTGAATCGCCGATTAATAGAGCCTCTTTAGTTTCTAATGTGGATAAAGAATCTGTATATCCTGTAAAACTGTCAGGGAGTAATCGTTTAACGTAAGTTTGGTCATCTGGATTTGTTAAACGCATAATTACAAAGTTGTTACACTGAGAAAAAACTGTAGGTGAAATCTCCGAAGGGCGTTGTGAAACAATCATACTAGAAAGCCCATATTTTCTTCCTTCTTTTGCGACCCTTTCAACAGAAACTCTAGTGTTTTTAAATTTTGAATCATTTAATTTTGGAATGTATTTATGGGCTTCTTCGAATACTAATAGGTATGGAGTATCGTTAGTTTGATTTAATCGAGTTTTATGATAACAATATTCAAAGGAAAACCTAGTTACAATAGATACAACAATAGATACAATTTCAAATGGGAGTGAGCTTAAATCAATAATAGTGATATTAGCATTTGGGGTATCCGTGTTAGAGTATCCTAAAATATTTTTCATGATTTTATAAAAGTCATTTGTATTACTTAAAGTGTTGGATAACATGAAATTTAGTCTGGTATCTAACATTTTTGTTTCAAATCTGGATAGGAATCTATCGAATTCACCGTAAAATGCGCCTTTTGCAACTTTTGCATTCAAGGTAGGATGCTTTGAATTACCGGTTAGTTGTAAAAAGTTAAGTGGCTCCCACATTTCTTCACTAATACCTTCTTCGATAATCGTAATGTCTTGACCTAGAATGGCGTAGTACTCAATTTCATCTTTAATATAATAGGATTCCCGGTTTTTATTATTTAAATAATTAAGAACCTCTTGTAAATTAAAATAAACAGGGCTATCGTATGTCACATTTAAGTGAGGATTATGTTTTTTTTTATTACAGATAACAGCCTTTTTAAATTGAGAAATTTGATTGTGTGAATTTGCTTCACTGGATTCGATAAAGAAATCTTCAAGTTCTTCTGAATTCATGAGCCAATAAGGTAAGTGCAAAGTGTTATTTTCGATACTTAAATATCGAGAGTTATAGTTAAATGCGCTCTGATATTCTCCGTGTATATCAAAAATTAGAATATGAGTATTTTTTAATAAATGAGTGTCATTTTTATTAGCCTCTTGAATTATTTTTGCTACTGTACATGATTTACCTGAACCAGTGGATCCTACAACTGCTAAGTGTTTAGAGAAAAATTTATCACCATCAACGCTAATTTGGATGTTTTCATCAATTGAATGATGAGAGAAAATAAATTGCTGGCCAGTATTTTGGAAAATACATTGTATTTCGCTTTCGGATAAAAGATTAACAGAAGAAGGAGGAATACTGATGTTTTTTAAACCTTTAATAAATTTTAATTCTTCCTCTAATGTTATTAATTGCCCAATTGGATAGGTTTCAAGAATGAAGTTTCCTGAATATTCATTACCATTAGTCACTTCACTTTGTTGGGAGAAATTTTCTGCCATTTTAAAGCTTTGAACCATAGTGATAACACTTTTAGAATTTCCATCTTCTATTTTTAAAAAAGAACCTATTTTTATTTGAGCATCAGTATTTTCGGTTTTCCATTTATAAAAGTCTATTATTTCTATAATGATTTTATTATTTTCAAAACTACGTACTCTTAATTGATTATCTTTTTCCATGTCTAAGCTCCTAGTAAGTTTAATAATTCTATATCTTCTATATTAGAAATTTTTAATACATTGGATTGAATGGTATTCTGTAAATCTACGACATTGATAGCATTATTAATAATAATATGAGTTGGACGATCAATTTGTATGTCTGATTTATGAGATTGGTAAGTTTCAAAAGATAATAGTCTATAATTGTAGCTAGCCATTTGAGTTTTCTGTCCATTTGGTTGAAGGTGTAACAAAGGTGAGTTACTAAAAACTGTGGAACAAAAATGGTACATTTCATAGCCATCATTAAAAAGTAAATCATGGTTTTCTGTTGAATTTATGGACAGTAAATTTCTTTTTAAGTTTATTATCTTTTCTGAATGATCATTTATTATTATTGTGAGTGGTAATGTGTCCTTTTTCGCGTTGTTTGCCACGAATTTATTAGCAAGATCAATAATAAATCTGCTAGTATGATCGTTAATGTCTTTAAGATATATGATATAAGAACTTGTGAATTTTTTTATATTTTTAGCTTGCATATATTTTTTTAGAAATGAGATATATGCTTTTTTGCCATATAGCCTCTGGATGATCGAATGCTGTAAAGTTTGGGATTGTGAATTTAGGTAATCTATAAATTGCTGTTTAGTAATGGTCCTTTCTTGCTGAGTTTTTTTAATTGCTAATTGATTTATGTAGTAAATTGAGTTTGCTAAAAATAAATTTTGACTTTCATATTCACTTATATTGAAGGTTGATTTGAGTAAACGTGTTAGTTGGTTGATAGATTCATCAAAATCAACAGCTTCTTCAAACTTTAAAATTTTTAAGAACGCAAGTTCATCGCTTGAAGACCAATTTAAACCAGCTAAAATTTTCTTTGCATTTGCATAATTTAACAAGGTTTGCAGATCCTGTTGAGTATCAATTGTCACTATGTTCTTATTAGAATCCGTATGTTTTTGTCCAAAATATGAGAACAGAACATAGTTGCTTGGATTTTGTGAGTTTGGATCAATGAAATGTTTGAACATGAGTGCGATAGGTTTATCTATTGTAGAAAGAGTGAATTTTTTCGCATCGTGATATTTATATTGTATTAATAAATTCTCTTCGGCTGATGCAACATCTAGGTCCTCGATACCTTCAATAGTAAAAGTGGTCTGTGAATCCTCTAATGAAAGTATCTTTATAGTGGATTGTATGAATTGATATGTAAAACCTAGGATTCCTGCTTCAGCACTGCGTGACTGTGTCATTGAATCGCCTCCTTTGGATAATTATAACAAGAAATATTATCTATATATAGATAATAAAAGACATATAAATTTAATTGAAAATATTTTTTGGGGGATATTCTTGACCTTTAATAAGTCTCAAATACCATATGGATATTTTGTTTAGTTACTTCTGCTATCAAGATAAGTGATGCTCTAGGAGTAATATGGAGTTCTTTAATAAAAAGCTGAGCTCCCCCACTAATTTAGGGTGTAGAAATATAAGAATACCTTATTTAAAGTCTTTATAGAGTGGTTCCAAGTATAAAGAATTTAATTTCTGTAGAATTTTGTCGCTTTCTCTCTTGACCATATTGATACTTCATTGTTAGAATCTAGGAAGATAATATAAAACGATCCTTCATATATCCTCAATGATATGGTTTGAGAGTCTCTACCGGGTTACCGTAAACAACCTGACTATGAAGGCAGTGTGTCTTATATTTATAAAGAGCGGAGACTATCTTTCTTTATAAAGCCAGACCCCTGCCTTTTCTTTGTTATGAGACTAGAGGCGGAGGACTGGCTTTTTTTATTATATTGGTAATGCTTTTCGCCAAATTGGTGAAAATATTTATATACGAGAACTAACGTTGGGGTGATTATTTTGAAGAAACAACACGATACAATTATCGTTTTAGATTTTGGAAGTCAATACAATCAGTTAATAGCACGTCGAATTCGTGAGTTCGGTGTATACAGTGAACTTCATCCACATACAATTACTGCAGAAGAAATTAAAGCAATGAATCCAAAAGGGATTATTTTCTCTGGTGGACCAAATAGTGTATACGGTGAAGGTGCATTACATTGTGATGAAAAAATCTTTGAACTAGGTTTACCAATCTTCGGTATTTGTTACGGTATGCAGCTTATGACGCAACACTTCGGTGGTAAAGTAGAGCGTGCAAATCACCGTGAGTACGGAAAAGCTGTTCTTAAAGTAGAGAACGAATCAAAATTATATGCGAACCTTCCAGAAGAGCAAGTTGTATGGATGAGCCATGGCGACTTAGTAACTGGTTTACCTGAAGGATTCGTAGTAGATGCAACAAGTGAGTCTTGCCCAATTGCTGGTATGAGCAATGAAGCGAAAAACTTATACGGTGTACAATTCCACCCAGAAGTACGTCACTCTGAGCACGGTAACGATTTAATTAAAAACTTCGTATTCGGCGTATGTGGTTGTTCTGAAGGATGGAACATGGAGAACTTTATTGAAGTAGAATTAGAAAAGATTCGTGAAACTGTTGGAGACAAAAAAGTACTATGCGCACTTAGTGGCGGTGTAGACTCTTCTGTTGTAGCAGTATTAATTCATAAAGCAATTGGTGATCAATTAACATGTATTTTCGTTGACCACGGTTTACTTCGTAAAGGTGAAGCAGAAGGCGTTATGAAAACATTTAGCGAGGGCTTCCATATGAACGTTATTAAAGTGGATGCAAGAGACCGCTTCATGGACAAGTTAAAAGGTGTAGAAGATCCAGAACAAAAACGTAAAATCATCGGTAACGAATTCATTTACGTATTTGATGATGAAGCGTCAAAATTACAAGGTATGGACTTCTTAGCGCAAGGTACACTTTACACAGATATCGTTGAGAGTGGTACAGCAACTGCGCAAACAATTAAATCTCACCATAACGTTGGTGGACTTCCAGAAGACATGCAGTTCAAATTAATTGAGCCTTTAAACACGTTATTTAAAGACGAAGTACGTGTATTAGGATCTGAATTAGGAATTCCTGATGAAATCGTATGGCGTCAACCATTCCCAGGACCGGGTCTTGGTATTCGTGTATTAGGTGAAATCACAGAAGAGAAATTAGAAATCGTTCGTGAATCTGATGCGATTTTACGTGAAGAAATTATTAAAGCGGGCTTAGACCGTGAAATCTGGCAATACTTCACTGCGCTTCCTGGTATGCGTAGCGTAGGTGTTATGGGTGACGAGCGTACTTACGATTACACAGTAGGTATCCGTGCGGTAACATCTATCGACGGTATGACAGCTGACTGGGCACGTATCCCTTGGGACGTATTAGAGAAAATCTCTGTACGTATCGTAAACGAAGTAAAACACGTTAACCGTATCGTGTATGATGTAACGAGTAAGCCACCAGCAACTATTGAATGGGAATAGTATTTATAAAAAGGTCCATCTATTGCTTATGCATAGGTGGATCTTTTTTATTTTGGTGTTAATACGAACAAAACTATAAAAGTTTATAAAAACGTTCGTTTTTAAATTGACAAAACTACTTCGTCGAGTTAATATGATTATGTAATTCAAACAAAAAGTGAATATTATAGCCGTCGTATAATATCGGGGATATGGCCCGAAAGTTTCTACCTAGCTACCGTAAATGGCTTGACTACGAGGCGTTTTTATAAAGGTGAGGGGAATCTTATCTTTATTCATAGAACGCTTCCATGTATATATGCAATGGAAGCCTTTTTTATTTCTCGGGATAAAAGAGGGCTAGGAGAAATGCGGCGAGTAATCATATAACGGGGGAAACGTAGGATGAAACGCTATTTTCAGTTTGATGAGCTCGGTACGAATTATAAGACTGAGTTCATAGCAGGGTTAACGACATTTCTATCTATGGCTTACGTACTATTTGTCAATCCTGCTACGCTGTCGCTTGGAAATGTTAAAGGGTTACCAGCAGGTACAGGGATGGATCCAGGTGCAGTATTCGTTGCTACGGCATTAGCGGCAGCGATCGGTTCGTTAATTATGGGTATTTTCGCGAAGTACCCAATTGCTTTAGCGCCAGGTATGGGAATTAACGCGTTCTTTGCTTATACAGCAGTGTTAACGATGGGTATTCCATGGCAAACAGCAATTGCCGGAACATTAATGTCAGGTATTATCTTTATTATTCTTACTGCTTCAGGTATTCGTGAAAAAATCATCAATGCAATTCCATCGGAGTTAAAGTTTGCAGTAGCAGCAGGTATTGGTTTGTTCATTGCATTCCTTGGATTCCAAAATGCTGGAATTATCGTGAAAAATGATGCTGTTCTTGTTGGGTTGGGGGACTTAACAAAGGGCACAACGTTACTAGCAATCTTCGGGGTTGTTACGACAATTATCTTCATGATTAAGAAAGTTAATGGTGCAGTATTTTACGGTATGATTCTTACAGCGATCTTAGGAGTGGCAACAGGATTAATTGATACTCCGAAAGCTGTAGTGGGAGCAATACCGAGCCTAGAACCAACGTTCGGCGTGGCGTTAACGCACTTCGGAGATATTTTCACAGTTCAAATGGGGATTGTTATTATAACGTTCTTCTTTATCGATTTCTTTGATACAGCAGGTACGCTTGTAGCGGTTGCGAATCAAGCAGGATTAATGAAGAACAATAAATTACCACGTGCCGGAAAAGCGTTATTTGCAGATGCGATTGCAACTGTAATTGGTGCGATTCTTGGTACATCAACAACAACGTCTTACATTGAATCGTCTGCAGGGGTAGCAGCAGGAGGACGTTCTGGATTTACAGCAGTTGTAACAGCAGGATTCTTTTTACTGGCACTATTCTTCTCGCCATTACTAAGTGTTGTAACGCCAGCTGTAACGGCGCCGGCTTTAATTATTGTAGGAATCTTGATGGTTTCTTCCTTAGGGGAAATTGATTGGAAGAAATTCGAGATTGCAGTACCAGCATTCTTTACAATTATCTCCATGCCACTTACGTATAGTATCGCAACTGGGATTGCGATTGGATTTATCTTCTATCCAATTACAATGGTTGTGAGTGGTCGTCGTAAAGAGGTTCATCCGATTATGTATGTTATGGGAGTTTTATTCGTACTATATTTCATCTACGTTCGTAAATAAAAGGGGTTTTTAAAGGTCTAGACTTAAGGGGAGTCTAGACCTTTTTGCGTCTTCAGAAAATCTTAAGGATTTCCGAGCGTTTTTCTTCAGAAGTTTTCCTATAATAGAAGTTAGGGATTAAAAAAGTGATGGGGGAGATATTGTGGCACACGAAACAATACTTGTCGTAGATGATGAAAAAGAAATTCGGAATTTAATTACAATCTATTTAAAGAATGAAGGATATAAAGTATTACAAGCAGGAGACGGAGAAGAAGGATTACGTCTATTGGAAGAAAATGAAGTACATCTAGTCGTATTAGATATTATGATGCCGAAAGTGGATGGTATTCATATGTGTATGAAGGTAAGGGAAGCGAAAGAAATGCCTATTATTATGCTTTCTGCCAAAACGCAAGATATGGATAAGATTTTAGGATTAACAACAGGGGCAGATGATTATGTAACGAAGCCGTTTAATCCGTTAGAGCTAATTGCACGAATTAAATCTCAGTTACGCCGTTATATGAAAATGAATGGTTTCGCTATTCAAAATGAGGACGAGTTAGAAATTGGGGAGATGAAAATCAACATCTCGACCCATAAAGTTATTGTAGAGGGAGAAGAAGTGAAACTAACTCCGAGGGAATTTTCAATTTTAGAATTGCTAGCTAGAAATCCAGGTATGGTGTTTAGTGCGGAGCAAATTTATGAAAAGGTGTGGAACGAACGATCTTTCCAGTCTGATAATACTGTAATGGTGCATATTCGAAAAGTGCGTGAAAAGATTGAGGAGAATCCAAGGAAACCTAGATATATAAAAACAGTATGGGGAGTGGGGTATAAGATTGAAAAAGGTATTTAATCCGTTTACTTATATAAGGAAAATAAGACAATTAATTGAGAAATTAGTAAAGAGCGTACGAAAGAGTATAAGGATTCAATTGATTACTACTTTTGCTGCTTGTGCGTTATTAGGAGTTTTGTCAGCGAAGGCAGCAGCGCCGTTTTTTGAGAATGCGAATCGTCAAGCAACTATCGATTATCGGGCTGGTATGGAACAAATTAATCACCAAGCTCAAGGAGCGGCAAATAGTTCGGTTCATGAAAATAAATTAGAAGCTATATCAAATATGATCGAAATGGAGAACCAAAATTTAGAGCAAGGGTCTAGAGCTTTGAAGATATTGGTTACTGATGAAAGTGGTAAAGTTTTATATAAAACAAAGCAAGCGCAAGAAGAGCAAATCGATTTGCATAATACGATTCGTAATGCAGCATCATTCGCGATTAATTATACAGATAGTAGAAATGTATTTGAAAGTACAAGAAAAGAGTTTATATCTTTTTCACCTATTACTATTGAAGGAAAGAATTTGTACATGTTTGTTAGCGGAATTCCAGAGGGAGAGGTAATATATGACACGCAAGAAGGACCATTCCCGTTTTTAATTGGTGTACTTGTATTCATTTTCTCTTTCTTCTATATAACAAAGAGAAAGATGAAGCAGATTGAAGCGATGGCACAAGGCGTAAAGGAAATAGAAAGAGGTAACTTAGCCTACCGCATTGAGAAAAAAGGTGAAGATGAGATTGCAGCTTTAACTGAGAATATTAATAATATGGCAGAAGAGCTTATGAATAATATAGAAAAGGAACGTAAATTAGAAAAGCAAAAGAATGAGCTTATCACAAATGTATCGCATGATTTGCGTACACCACTTACTTCTATTATGGGTTACTTACGATTACTTCGAGATTCTAAATATGAAAATAAAGAACAACACGATGAGTATACGAGAATTGCTTTTGCAAAGTCGGAGCAGTTAAAAAATTTAATAGAAGATTTATTTGAGTATACGAAGTTAACAAATGAACAAGTTGTATTAGAAAAACAAGAAGTATGTGTAAATGAGTTGCTTGAGCAATTAATAGAAGAGTTAGTACCGCAAGCGGAAGAGCATGGACTTACGTTTGTTAAGAAGTTTCCTGAGGAACGTGCTTATGCATCGATTGATTCGGAAAAGATGGTTCGTGTATTTGATAATTTACTAATGAATGCAATTAAGTATAGTAAAGATGATGGAGAGATAAAAGTTTCTCTTCAAAGGCAGCGTAGGGATATACAAATTGTAATTGCGAATCATAGTGAAGAGTTTACAAGAGAAGAGTTAGCGAATTTGTTTGAACGTTTCTATAAGAAGGATCAATCTCGAAGTAGAGTAACGGAAGGCTCGGGACTCGGTTTAGCGATTGCGAAAAGTATCGTTGAGTTACAAGGTGGTAGTATTCGAGCGGAATATAGGGATGGCACTATTCAATTTATCGTCTCGTTACCAATTATAGAAAAATAATAAATGAATAGAATGATATGTGATAAAAAGGCTTATTTTAAAAGAAATAAGCCTTTTTATATTTTTTATAAAAACATATTGACGATTATACTTTAGAGGTGTAATATAGAAAAAGTCGCCGATGACATTAACGTCGAAAGCGACAAACGAAATAAAAAACTTAGTTGACATCAATTAACGAAAGTGTTAACATAAGGAAGTCGCAAATGAGCGACCAAGTAGTTCTTTGAAAACTGAACGAAACAAACAACGTGAAACGTC
>NZ_JBPWJX010000034.1:0-27916 GCF_051781745.1 Bacillus cereus group sp. Bce019 | reverse complement strand
AATTTATCTATCACAACTTGCAATATATCAACGATTTTTCAAATTTATCTATCACAACTTGCAATATATCAACGATTCAATAAAGGATATCGATTTAACGACAAAGATTGACAATAACATTCCTCCTTGTCATACAAGGAAACTCCTAAAACGCATTGGATATTTTTTACTAAAATGTTATTATAACCATATACCTTTAAAGGGAGATGGTTGCTATTTCATTAATAATCTTCAAAATAACTCTTGGCCTTCTCGTCCTAACTTTAGCTCTTTTCACCATTAACAGTCTAAAAAAGACATCCGCCTATAAATCAGATAAATATGATTATTGCTTACTAACCTTACTTACATTTGAACTAGTAGTGATGCAAATATTCATATTTCTTTAATACATATAAAAAAGCATATATCCAAAATAATCTGTACCCTTTGTAAAGGACATTTTGAAAAAAGTTAGGCAACATCAAGAAGATGATTTCTGTATCCAACAGGAGTCATCTTTTTTAAATTCCATTGATATCTATAATGATTATAATACGTCATATATTTCTTAATCTCTTGTTTCAATTCATTAAAGGACGCGCAAGGTTTTATATGAGCTTCATCTTTCAGATGACCAAAAAACGATTCTTGTGGGGCGTTATCCCAACAGTTTCCTCTTCTTGACATGGATTGTCCAAGATTTAGCTTTTTGACTAGCTTTTGATAGGTAGGGCTTGTGTAGTGGGATCCTTGATCTGAATGAATATAAGCACCTTCAGTCAATCGAATCCGCGGATTCCTTTTTAGTTTATGGAGAGTTGTCGTTACGAGCTCTAATGTCATCTGTTCTGAAACATGGTAAGCTAAAATTTCATTAGTTGAGCCGTCTAAAATTGTAGATAAATAGGCCCTTTGATTCTTACCGTAAACTAAATAGGTGATATCTGTAAGAAGTGTTTTCCCTGGGGTATTTTGTTTAAATTCCCGATTTAATTGATTCGGTACTATTCGATGTTCTTTTGTAGCTTTAAGCATTCTTTTATAAGGATTCGCTTTGCGAACCGGACAAATAATCTCGTATTTCTTCATAATTCTACGGATACGCTTTAAATTGTAGACAACTTGAAACTGACCCGCCAATGTCATCTTTATCTGACGAGCCCCCTTCTTTCTATTTCTAAATCGAAGTGCTTTTAATATGGTTTCCTTCAAGATTTCATCTCGATCACTCTTTTGTTTCCGTTGTTCTTGAGATGAAACTGAAAAGTAATTATAGTATCCCGAACGGGATACACCAGCTACTTTACACAAATGACTGACCATATTCCTTAAGTTGTATTTCATGATGACAGAACGAATCAAGATGAATTTCTGACTAGGTGGTAGTGTTATTTCCTTCTCATCCTCCCTTCCATAAGTTTGATTTTTTTTAGCAATTCGTTTTCCGCCTTTAGTAAGTTTCGTTCGGCTTCTAAACGGGCATACTTTTCTTCTAACGTAAGCTCTCTCTCAAGAGTTCTTCCAGCGTTTTCGATACGTGTATCCCTTAAACCCAATACACCATTTTTTCTATAAGCAGCACGCCATCTACTTCCCGATGACATAACTCGTTTCATTCCAATCATATCTATATCAAAACCACATTCTTCAAAAATATTTCGAGGTAGCTTTCCTTTTTCATTTTCCTCAATAAAAATATGCTTAAATTCCTCTGTATAAGTGATACCTTTCTGACTTACAGATTTTACGTACAGGTTATTTGATAGAATTTGAATTTCTCTTTCTGTGAATAGTTTCTTTGTCATTTTCAACATTCTCCGATCCCAATTTTCCTTTTATTATACAAGAAATACCCTATAGAATAGACTTTTTTCAAGTGTCTATTCTATAGGGTACATTTTAAAATGGATATATGCTTTTCTTTTATTCTTGCCCTACACGTTTCACTTCTACGTTTTTAATGCGTTCACGTACAACGTGACTTGCCATAATTAAGCCTGCCACAGATGGTACGAATGCATTTGATGAAGGCGGTAATTTCGCCTTACGAATTTTTGCATTCTCGTCTGGTACAATTTCTTTACGTACTTCTTCACGAATTACGATTGGGTTTTCGTCAGAGAAGACAACTTTTACACCTTTTTTAATACCCTCTTTACGAAGCTTCGTACGAATGACTTTCGCAATTGGATCTGTATGTGTTTTAGAGATGTCCGCAATACGGAAACGAGTTGGGTCCATTTTATTCGCTGCACCCATACTTGAGATAATTTTAATTTTACGACGTAAACATTGTTTAATTAAATGAATTTTGAACGTAATCGTATCAGATGCATCCACTACAAAGTCTAAACCGTACTTAAAGAACTCTTCATATGTTTCATCTGTATAAAACATTTCTAGTCCAATTACTTCACACTCTGGGTTAATGTCCGCGATACGCTCTTTCATTAATTCTACTTTTGAACGTCCTACAGTAGATACTAAAGCGTGAATTTGACGGTTTACGTTTGTAATATCTACAACGTCTTTATCAACTAATACGAGACGTCCTACGCCAGAACGTGCTAACGCTTCAGCTGCAAAAGAACCTACACCGCCAATTCCTAAAATACCGACTGTACTATTTTTTAATATTTCAAGTCCTTCTTTACCGAAGGCTAATTCATTACGTGAAAATTGATGTAACATTCAGCTCTACACTCCTATTACAAAAATGGTCTACCATGTATTCTAGCGTTTTTCCGACTATTTGTATAGAAAAAGTTATAGAATTCCTAAAAATACATATTTCGAGAATGAAAACATAGACCAGAATTTTATTTCTTCCTAAATACACGTTTAAAAAGGAGGATTTAGAGAACCGAGCAAATCGAGGCGCTGAAGCCAGGAGGAGCGCAGTGTAGAAATACTACTCGAGCACCGGACTGGCGAGGCAACGATGAGATGCGACAGTTATCTAAACCGGACTTTTTAAACAACCTCTCAAAAAAAGTCTAGACGGTTATAGTATAACCATCTAGACCCTATTCTTACTTCTCTTCTTTCAAGCTTAATTTTAAGTTCAGTTCTTCAAGCTGCGCTTCTGCAACTGGGCTTGGAGCTTCTGTTAATAAGCAGCTTGCGCTTGCTGTTTTCGGGAATGCAATTGTATCACGAAGGTTCGTACGGCCTGCAAGTAACATAACAAGACGATCTAAACCTAATGCGATTCCGCCGTGTGGTGGTGTACCGTATTCGAATGCTTCTAATAAGAATCCGAATTGCTCTTGCGCTTCTTCTTGTGAGAATCCAAGTGCTTTGAACATTTTTTCTTGTACGTCACGCTCGTAAATACGAAGTGATCCACCACCAAGCTCATAACCGTTTAATACAAGGTCATATGCTTGTGCACGTGCTTTTTCTGGTGCTGTTTCTAGTAACTCAACGTCTTCACGGAATGGCATTGTGAATGGGTGGTGAGCTGCGAAGTAACGATCTGCATCTTCATCGTACTCAAGTAGTGGCCAATCAGTTACCCATAGGAAGTTAAATTTACTTTCATCAATTAACTCAAGCTCTTTACCTAGACGTAAACGAAGTGCGCCTAAGCTATCTGCAACAACGCTCTTCTTATCTGCTACGAATAGTAATAAGTCGCCAGCAGTAGCTTCTAATGTGCTCATTAACACATTTGCATCTTCTTCACCGAAGAATTTCGCAATCGGTCCTTTTAGGCCGTCTTCTTCAACTTTAAGCCAAGCTAGACCTTTTGCACCGTATACTTTCACGAATTCAGTTAATGCATCGATGTCTTTACGAGAATATTTACTTGCAGCACCTTTTGCATTAATTGCTTTTACTTGTCCGCCGCTTTCTACAGCACTTGTAAACACTTTAAAGCCACAATCTGCTGCAAACTCAGATAAGTCTGTTAGTTCCATTTCAAAGCGTGTATCTGGCTTATCAGAACCGTAGCGAGCCATTGCATCAGCATATTTCATACGAGGGAATGGTGCACTCACTTCTACACCTTTTGCATCCTTCATAACTTTCGTCATCATACGCTCCATCATATCTAAAATTTCATCTTGTGTTAAGAATGAAGCTTCGATATCGATTTGCGTGAATTCTGGTTGACGATCCGCACGTAAATCTTCATCACGGAAACAACGTGCTACTTGATAGTAACGCTCAAATCCGCCGACCATAAGAAGCTGTTTAAATAACTGTGGTGACTGTGGTAATGCATAGAATTCACCATCATGTACACGACTTGGCACTAAATAGTCACGAGCTCCTTCTGGCGTGCTTTTCGTTAAAATTGGTGTTTCTACTTCTAAGAACTCTTCTGTATCTAAGAAGTTACGAATTGTTTTTGTTACATCGTGACGCATTTTGAATGTGTTGAACATTACAGGACGACGTAAGTCTAAATAACGATATTTTAAACGCACATCTTCTGATGCATCTGTATCATCAGCAATGATAATTGGCGTTGTTTTCGCTGCATTTAGTACATTTACTTTTGTTGCTTGTACTTCAATACGACCAGTTGCCATATTGTCATTAATTGCGCCTTCACCACGTTCAACAACTGTACCTTCTACGTGTAATACGTATTCGCTACGAATTGTTTCTGCTACTTCTAACGCTTCTTTTGATGTTTCTGGGTTAAATACAACTTGTACGATACCTGTACGGTCACGTAAATCGATAAAGATTAATCCACCTAAGTCACGGCGTTTTTGTACCCAACCTTTTAATTGAACTGTTTGTCCAACAGCTTCTACTGTTACTTTTCCACATGCATGTGTTCTTTCAGCCACTGTAAGTTCCCCCTATATTAATTTCTCTGCTACGTATGAAGCAAATACATCTAACGCTACTTCTTCTTGTTCACCTGTTGCCATATCTTTTAAGTTAATGATGCCTTTATCTAGCTCATCTTCTCCTAATACAGCTACAAATTTCGCCTTTAGACGATCTGCTGATTTAAATTGTGCTTTCATTTTGCGATCTAAATAATCTTTTTCAACTGACAATCCAGCTTTACGAAGATCGAACGCAACTTTTGCAGCATGGTCTTTCGCTTTTTCGCCAAGCGCTACAACGTAACAATCAATGCTATGTTCAAGTGGTAATTCAATGTTTTCAGCTTTTAGCGCCATAATTAAACGTTCAATACTCATTGCAAAACCGATACCTGGCATTTCTGGTCCACCGATTTCTTGTACAAGTCCGTTATAACGGCCACCACCGCTTAATGTAGTGATCGCACCGAAACCTTCTGCCTCACTCATAATTTCAAAAACAGTGTGTTGATAGTAGTCTAAACCACGCACTAAGTTCGGATCTTTTTCAAATGGAACATCCATCATCGTTAATAGTTCTTGAACTTTGTCATAGTATACTGCTGAATCTTCGTTTAAGTATTCTGTAATAGATGGTGCTGTTCCCATTAATTCATGGTTACGGTCTTTCTTACAGTCTAAAATTCGAAGTGGGTTCTTTTCTAAGCGAGATTGACAGTCAGAACAGAATTCGCCGATACGTGGCTCAAAGTGTGCGATTAATGCATCACGGTGTGCTTGACGGCTCGCTGCGTCACCTAAACTGTTTAATACAACTTTAATATTTTTTAAGCCCATGCCGCGGTAAAATTCAACAGCAAGTGCAATTACTTCTGCATCAATTGCAGGGTCATTACTGCCGATTGCTTCGATACCGAATTGTACGAATTGACGATAGCGACCTGCTTGTGGTCTTTCATAACGGAACATTTGACCGATATAGTATAATTTCGTTGGTTGTGTCGCATCACCAAACATTTTATTTTCAACGTAAGAACGTACAACAGGTGCAGTACCTTCTGGACGTAATGTTAAGCTACGCTCTCCACGATCTTGGAATGAGTACATTTCTTTTTGTACGATATCTGTCGTATCACCAACACCGCGTAAAAATAGCTCAGTGTGTTCAAAAATTGGTGTACGAATTTCTTTATAATTGTAACGACGGCAAATTTCGCGTGCTTGCCCTTCGATATACTGCCATAACTCAACAGTGCCTGGAAGAATATCTTGCGTTCCGCGTGGGATTTGAATAGACATATTCAGTTCCTCCTCAAATTGTTTTAATCTTAATAAAAATAAAAAAACTCCCGCCTCTACTGTTTAAACAGTAGGGACGAGAGTATTATACCCGTGGTGCCACCCTAATTGAAGCACGTATGCTTCCACTTTTTTAATAACGCTTAAATATGCGTTCATCCCTACTAAGCATATATGCCGTTCAAGTTGAAACCTCTAGAGTGTCATTCAATCAGTCATCATGCAGAAATGTTTTCAGCCTAAGACATTCCTTCTCTTTCCATGTGTGTCTCATTTACTCTTCTCTATCAACGGTTATATTCATATGTAAATATAAAATTACTATACGTTTGTTAAGTAGGATTGTCAAGTGCTCTAAGAACGTTCAATCTGCTTCTTTAAACGCTTTACATCTTGAAGAGAAATCCCAAACTCCGAAGCAAGCTCCATTGAAGTATTGTTTTGCTCTTTTGAAATAAAATCATGAAAATTCACGTTAAACAGTTGATTTGCACCATTTGTAACAGAATGCCCTTTTTCATTCATACGCATACGTATATCCCTCACATTCAATATGGATGTTTTACTTTTTATTGTTCCATATTGATGAGAGAGTTATACATAACCGAAACTGCTATTGATTCCAAATAAATGAACAAAACATACAACAATGTATAAAAAAGAGAGGATTATATAACCCTCTCTTTTTTATCAACACTATTTACTTTCTACAATTAAGGTCACCGGACCATCATTGATTAAAGAAACGTCCATCATTGCTCCAAACTTCCCTGTTTCCACATGTAATCCTTGTTTACGAACTTCTTCATTAAAGAAATCGTATAAACGCTCTGCATAATCAGGTTTCGCAGCATCCATAAAGTTTGGACGTCTGCCCTTGCGGCAATCTCCGTATAATGTGAATTGCGAAATAGATAGAACTTGTCCTTCTACATCAAGTACAGAATGATTCATCTTTCCGCTCTCATCTTCAAAAATACGTAAGTTTGCAATTTTTTCCGCAATGTAAGTTGCATCTTTTTCTGTATCTTCGTGCGTAATGCCAACTAGTAATGTTAAACCGAACGGAATTTGTCCTACGATCTCACCGTCTACTGTGACAGACGCTTTCTTTGATCGTTGTAAAACAACTCTCATCTTTCTACACTCCCTATTAATGCATCATGCGTCGTACTGCATAAATTTCTGGAACGCGTTTAATGCGTTCTACTACTTTTTTCAAGTGTTGTAAGTTACGAATCGAGATTGACATATTAATTGTTGCCATCTTATTACGGTCACTTCTACCAGAAACAGCTGAAATGTATGTTTTCGTCTCTGTAACAGCTTGCAGTACTTCATTTAATAAACCGCGGCGATCGTAACCTGAAATTTCAATATCAACGTTATACTCAATTTCTTTTTCAGGGCTACCTTCCCACTCTACCTCTAATAATCGTTCTACAGCTTCTTCTGTATGAACATTTACACAATCACGGCGGTGAATTGATACACCTCGGCCTTTCGTAATATACCCAACGATATCATCGCCCGGAACTGGGTTACAGCATTTCGATAAACGGATTAATAAATTATCAGCACCGCTTACCTTTACACCAGAATCCCATTTTCGAATTTTCATCGGTTTACGGACTTCTTTAACTTCAACAATTTCTTCTTCTTCGCGTTGTTTGCGGAACTTGTCCGTTAGTCGCGTAACAATTTGCGAAGCTGTAATTCCGCTATATCCAACTGCTGCAAACATATCTTCTTCATTTGCAAAGTTAAATTTCTCAGCGACGCGTTTTAAGTTATCCGGCGCCAATACTTCTTTCATCTCATACTCTAGACCACGTACTTCCTTTTCAACAAGTTCACGGCCTTTTTCAATATTTTCGTCTCTACGTTGTTTCTTAAAGAATTGACGAATTTTATTTTTCGCATGAGATGTTTGAGCAAGTTTTACCCAATCCTGGCTTGGGCCATATGAATGTTTCGACGTTAAAATTTCAATGATGTCGCCTGTTTTTAATTTATAATCCAGCGTCACCATTTTCCCATTTACTTTTGCACCAATTGTTTTATTCCCAATTTCCGAATGGACACGATACGCGAAATCAATTGGAACAGATCCAAGCGGTAATTCCATTACATCGCCTTTCGGTGTAAAGACGAATACCATGTCAGAGAATAAATCAATTTTTAATGACTCCATAAATTCTTCTGCATTAGAAGCTTCATTTTGCCATTCTAATATTTGACGGAACCATGTGAGTTTCTTCTCTAATGTACCTGTTGTTTCTGCTGTTTTTCCTTCTTTGTATGCCCAGTGTGCCGCGATCCCGAATTCTGCAATTTCGTGCATTTCTTTCGTACGAATTTGCACTTCAAGTGGATCACCTTTCGGTCCAATTACAGTCGTATGAAGAGATTGATATAGATTTGCTTTTGGCATTGCAATATAATCTTTAAAACGACCTGGCATCGGCTTCCAGCACGTATGAATAATTCCAAGCACCGCATAACAATCTTTAATACTATTTACAACGACACGTACAGCTAATAAATCGTAAATTTCATTGAACTGCTTATTTTGCAGTGCCATTTTACGATAAATACTGTAAATATGTTTCGGTCTTCCAGAAATCTCAGGTTGAATTGCAACTTCTTTTAATTTCTCACGAATACCAGTCATTACTTCGTCTAAATATTCTTCACGTTCTGCACGTTTACGCTTCATTAAATTTACAATACGATAATATTGTTGTGGATTTAAATAGCGAAGTGACGTATCCTCTAGCTCCCATTTAATAGTACTAATTCCGAGTCTATGTGCCAAAGGTGCAAAGATTTCTAACGTTTCATTCGCTATGCGACGCTGCTTCTCTTGAGGCAAATGTTTCAATGTACGCATGTTATGAAGACGATCAGCTAGTTTAATTAAAATAACTCGAATATCTTGAGCCATTGCAATAAACATTTTGCGATGGTTTTCTGCTTGTTGTTGTTCGTGAGATTTATATTTGATCTTCCCAAGCTTTGTAACGCCATCAACAAGCATAGCAATTTCTTTGTTAAATTCCCGTTCAATATCTTCTAACGTAATCTCTGTATCTTCCACTACATCATGTAAGAAACCTGCTGATACCGTAGCTGGATCCATGTGTAAATCAACTAAAATACCTGCAACTTGAATCGGATGAATAATATACGGTTCACCCGATTTTCTATATTGTTCGCTATGCGCATCACGTGCATATTCATAGGCACGTGCCACTAGCTCAATATCTTCATCCGCTAAATATTGACTTGCTTTCTCGAGTACCTGTTCAGCTGTTAGTACCTGCTCATTTGCCATCGAATCACCTTTTATTGAAAATTGACTTTATCTTTATTTAATAGAATAAATTATATTCTATCATTATAACCCAATGATTGTGAATTGTGAAAAGGAAAAGATTTTACTGACATTTCACCATAATTTTTTGTTCAATTATACAAAAGTACCCGCTCCTCTCCAAGAGATTCACGGGTACTTTTTATCACCGTAGTTTCACCTATATAGTGATTAGTATTTTTCTAATACTAATACATCGTAACCATCTAACATTTTACGACCATCTAAGTAAGTAAGTTCTACTAAGAATGCAATTCCTGCTACAACTCCGCCTAGCTCTTCAACTAACTTAATTGTCGCTTCGATTGTTCCACCTGTAGCTAATAGATCATCTGTAATTAATACGCGTTGACCTGGCTTAATTGCATCTTTATGGATTGTTAAAACGTCTTTACCATATTCTTTACCGTAGTCAACTGTAATTACTTCACGTGGTAATTTTCCTAATTTACGAACTGGCGCAAATCCTACTTCTAACGCATAAGAAACTGGGCAACCGATAATGAAACCACGAGCTTCTGGTCCTACTACAACATCGATATCTCTTTCTTTTGCGTACTCAACGATTGCGTCTGTTGCTGCTTTGTATGCTTTACCGTCATTCATTAAAGGTGTAATGTCTTTAAACACAATACCTTCTTTCGGATAATCCGGTACAATTGCGATATGTTGCTTGAAATCCATATTTCTGAATCCTCCTCAGATCTAAAAGGTTTGTAAATACAAATCCTTTACCCTAACTGTTCTACTTCTTTATGATTACGAATCGTTTCAAACCATGTATATAGTTGCTGATATGTGCTATAAACCAATTCTTTTTCTAATTGTAAGTGGTTCATTTTCTCACGATATGTGTTCGATTCAATTAAATCACGCTTTTGTTTTTTGTCTGCCATAAAAATGACGCCATCTTTTATTGTAACAAATTCTAACTCAAAAAACACCTGTGTCATGAAATTTACTGTATCTTTTGACCAACCTTTATGACGACATAGTTGTTCTCCATATTGTCTTAAAGAAAATGGTGTTTTTTGGCTTAAGAAAGAATAGTACCATTTAAAGTGTTCTCTCGTCGGAACTGTACTAAATAAGTGGTTATTCTCTTGATAAAATAGCGTATAAATTCGCGCTGGGAATCCTACCTTAAATAGCTCACGTAATTCATCTGTTCCTTTTGGTAAATCAAGTAACACGATATATTGATCATCTAAATGCGTTACTTCTGAAGCATGCATGAGCTTTTCTTTATAGCTCTCTAAAGAAAATTTATTCAATACCTCTTCAGAAAAATACACCATTGTTATTTTTTCTTTCGGAAGTTCTGCTAAATTTGCTTCTGCATTACGCATACTACGCCAATCAAATAATTGCCACGCCTCTACAGCAATATCTTGTACCATTAGTTGTGGCTTCTTAAAGTTATTCCATTCATTAATAGACGCTTCTCCTATTACAGATACTTTTGCAACTGGAGAGATTTCTTTCGCATATGCACCAAAGCCAAATCCAATTGTATCCAGTGTTGCTTGTCCATCACGAAGAGCCATTTTTAAATGAGAGCCATCTGATCCGATTGCGCGAATGCTTTCTAACTCTGCATCTTTTACTGCAATACGTGGTTTCGGATTTCCAACACCAAACGGGGCTAGTTTTTGCATATCTTCAATTGCCGCTAGCGTTACATCCTCTACTTTACAAAAAACATCAACTGCTGTAATTGGAATAAAATCTTCTTCTGTTAAAATTGCATCTGCTTGTTCATTTAAGCGGCGACGTAATTCATCTACATCATTCATATGTAGCGTCATTCCCGCTGCCATCGGATGCCCTCCGAAGTGTGGTAATAACTCTCTACAATCTGATAAATTTGCAAATAAATCAAATCCTGCTATACTGCGTGCTGAACCTTTTGCTGTTTCTTTTATAGGATCAATGCTTAATACAATCGTCGGACGATAAAAACGTTCAACTAATTTCGAAGCAACAATTCCAATTACCCCTGGGTTCCAGCCTTCTTTTGCAAGTACTAATACTTTATTTTCTTCTGGCGGGAAGTTATTTTCAACTTCAGCGATAGCCTCTTCTGTAATTTGCTTTACAATATCTTTTCGCAGTTTGTTCAGCTCATCAATTTCTTCAGCTAGCTCTTTCGCTTCCTCTGGATCATCTGATAATAAAAGGTGTACAGCCGGCGCAGCATCTTCTAAACGCCCAACCGCATTAATACGAGGTGCAATTGAGAAGCCAATACTCTCTTCAGTAATTTCACTTTGCGAAACGTTAGCAACTTTAAACAATGCCTTCAAACCAATATTTCTTGTCATACGCATATGTTTTAAACCGCGTTTCACTAGCAACCTATTTTCACCATGAAGTGATACTAAATCGGCTACTGTACCGATTACTGCGATCTCTAATAAATGTTCTGGTACACGGCCTAATAGTGCATGAGCAACTTTAAACGCAACACCTACACCAGCTAAATAGTGAAACGGATATACACCGCCATCTAATTTCGGATGTATAATCGCAAGTGCTTCTGGCAATTCTGGCGGTGGCTCATGGTGATCTGTAATAATTAGATCTATTCCAAGCTCTTTCGCTACATTCGCTTCATGTACTGCTGCGATGCCAGTGTCAACAGTAATAATCAGTGAGAACCCTGCGCTATGCGCCCAACGAAACGCTTCTTCGTTCGGCCCATACCCTTCTGTAAAACGATTTGGAATGTAAAATTCTACTTCTGCACCTAATTCTTGAAGAGCAAGATATAAAACCGTCGTACTACTTACTCCGTCCGCATCGTAATCACCAAATATTAATATTTGCTCTCCATTTTGAATCGCCTTATTTACACGTTCTACCGTTCTATCCATTCCTTCTAATAAAAATGGATCATGAAATTCTTGATTTTCTGTATTTAAAAAATCTAAAATCTTATCTTCTGTATCTAGTCCTCTACCGAGGAATAATGAAACGACAAGTGGTGATAACTGTAATTTACTTGCTAATTCACTCACTCGCTCGTCATTATATTCTTTTTCTTTCCAACGCGTCTTCGGTTGTAACACGAAATCACCCCTTAACCTGTTCATTATACAAGACAGATTAAGGGGTGACAATATAATGCAAACTACGATGCAATATCTATATACTAAAATGTTAATGATGTTTAATTTGGAGAATACGGATTTATATGTACGAATACATTTTGTACATTATCTTGTTTCATAAGTATTTCTTTCACATGTTTTCCAATACGGTGTCCTTCTTCTACAGTAATGTATGGATCTACAGACACTTTAATATCGACAATAACATAATGACCATGCTCCCGTGCATATAAAGAACCAATTTTTTTCACACCATCCACTTGAAGAACTGCTTCTCTAAAAGGAATAACATCCTCCTCATGAAGAACATGGTCAAGCGTTGCATGAATTGCTTCCGCTCCAATGCTCCATGCCATTTTTACAACAAGAAGTGAAACAACTAATCCCGCAATTGGATCAGCGTATACAAGCCAGTCTATACCAAGCTTACCACCGATTATAGCTGCACAAATACCGATTAAAGCTGCAATTGAAGAAAATACATCCGAACGGTGCTCATATGCATTTGCAATAATTGCATCACTATTTACCCTTTTCCCTAATCGGAATTTATATTGAAACATTCCTTCTTTCACGACGATTGAAAGAACAACAGCAAAAATCGTAATTCCTTTCGGTGGTTCTAGTTCTTGCGAAAAAGCTTTTATAGACGAAATCGCGATCTCAAGTCCCACGATAAATAATAATACCGCTACAATAATCGCTGAAATCGATTCCGCTTTACCATGACCATACGGATGATCCTCATCAGGTGGCTGCTTTGCCGCTCGCAATCCAAAAAGTACAGCTAGCGAACCAATTACATCTGATGCAGAATGCACGGCATCCGCTAACAGTGCTTTACTGTTCCCAATATAACCAATTACCGCCTTTATAATCGCTAATATAATATTACCAACGATCCCGACAATAGCACCAAACTCGGCCTGTTTAAAACGTTCATCTTTTTCCATAATTAAAATCCCTTCTTTTCTTAACCTATCTTTTTATTTTAACAAAAACAGCGATAACACCACCACTTTCTTCCATCTTCTTTCTGTAAAAAAGTTGCTATCTTATTGTATCCACAAACGAAAAAAGAGATGCCTCATAAAGAGACATCATCTTTTCTATACTTGCGGTTCAGATTCTACTTTCTCAACCTTCTTCTTGCTTTTACCTCTTTTCAAACGACGGTTTTCAAGCATTAACCAAATTTGAGAGGCAACGAAAACAGAAGAGTACGTACCTACAATTAATCCAACAAGTAACGCAAACGAGAAGTTACGTAGTGACTCACTACCAAAGATAAGCAGTGCAATTACTGGGAATAACACTGTTAATACGGTGTTAATCGAACGACCAAGCGTTTGGCGAATACTTGCATTTACGATTTCTTCTAGATCTTTTATATCGCGCACTCGTTTTTTCTGTTTGTATAATTCACGGTTTCTATCAAATGTAACAATCGAGTCATTAATAGAATAACCGATGATTGTTAGTACTGCAGCAATAAACGTTAAGTCTACCTCTAGTTGGAAAATACTAAACATAACAATCATAACGAATGCGTCATGTAATAATGCAAGTACTGCAGATAACGCATACGTAAAGCGGAAACGAATACTTACGTATAAAATGATAACCGCAGAAGCAATTAATACTGCGATAAATGCATTTCGTGCAATTTCTTTACCGATTGTCGGTGAAACTGTACTTACGTTTGGATCTGTACCATATTTATCGTGGAAGAATGTTTTTGTTTTCGCAATTTCATCTTTTGATAAAACACCTAATGTACGAACTGCGAAACCTTTATTGTCATCTCCAGTCGGTACAATATTTTCTTCCTTCACATCAATGTTCAATTCTTTAAAATCTTTATGAACATCAGACACAGTAACGGCTTGTTTTGATTGCAAGTCGATACGTGTACCACTCGCAAAGTCAATACCAAGGTTCAATTTGAAAATTGGTAAGATAACTGCTCCTGCAATTACAACTACAATCGAGAAAATAAGGAATTTATGACCGATATTTACGAAATTAATACGATCAAATCTCGTTGGCGGATGTACTACACCTTTTGTTAATGGAATAATATCCTTTTGTTTCACACCAAAATATCCTGGTTTTTTATCAAAGTAACGGCTCTTTACAAGTAGACCTAGTAAGAAACGAGTACCGAATACGTTCGTAATAAAACCAACTAAAATACTTACGATTAAACTTGTTGCGAATCCTTTTACAGAGCTATTACCATAAACGAATAACACACCAGCTGCTGCAAGAGTCGTAACGTTTGCATCTAGAATTGTTGCTAATGAACGATGGTTACCAGCACGGAATGCCGACATCATTGACTTACCAATTTTCAGCTCTTCTTTCAGTCTCTCGTACGTAATAATATTCGCATCAACTGCGATACCTACTCCGAGCACTAACGCTGCAATACCTGGCAACGTAAGAACTGCATGCATCCAGTTAAAGACAAGTAATGTAACGAAAATGTATAAACCTAACATAATAACCGCTACAAGTCCTGGTAAACGGTAGAATACAAGCATAAATAAGAAAATAAGAGCGATACCAATCGCACTAGCGAAAATCGTTTGCTCTAACGCTTGTTGACCAAATTTCGCTCCAACTGATGTTGAATACATTTCTTTTAAATCAACAGGAAGTGCACCTGCATTTAATAAAGATGAAAGTTGTTTCGCACTTTCAACTGTGAAGTTTCCACCTACGATAGATACTTCAGCTTGGTTAAATACTTGGTTTACTGTTGCTGCTGATAAGAATTTCGGATTCGGTTTTGCAGATTCTGCTTTATACGAATCTTTTCCTTCTTCAAAGTCAAGCCAAATTACCATTAAATTCGTTGGTGGTGGCATTTTTGAAATTTTCTCAGTTACTTCACGGAATTTTTCAGCGCTTTTTAGTGTAAGACCTACACTCGCACGGCCTTGCTCATCAAATGTTTGCTTCGCTCCGCCGCCTTTTAAATCCGTTCCATCCATAAGAAGATTGTCATCTACATCACGGAATGTTAATTTCGCTTGTGTTGATAACATTTCACGTGCTTTTTGCTGATCTTGTACACCAGCAAGCTGTACACGAATTCGATCTTGCCCTTCGATTTGAATGTTCGGCTCACTTACACCGAGAACATTGACACGATTTTCAAGAGCACCTACTGTACTTACAAGTACATCTCGATCGATTTTATCACCTTTTTTGGCTGGTTTTACTTCATACAGAATTTCAAAACCACCGCGAAGGTCTAGTCCTAGACTAATTCCTTTTGCTATGTCTTTTCCTGCCGCACCAATTACTCCACCGATTAATAAAACGATGAGGAAAAAGGCGGCAATTCTCGTACCACGTTTTGCCATATGTACCCTCTTTCTGCTACTAACACTTCAAATAAATCTTTTACGATTCACTTTTACACGTGTGCATACGCCTAGTTAGTAGACTTCCTTTCTATAATTTTGCTAGTTCATCACCAGCTGTGTCGGTAAGTTTTTCACATTACCTACACTTTCATTATTTATTTTCTCTCTTCACTACCCCCTTTATATATAATCTTAGACATAATTATTTCCTCATTATCAATACATATCATTATACTGCAAAAGGAAGAACAAACCAATTGCAGTCGGTTATTTATTTTCATATTCATCAAATGACCAAAGCGGCGCTTGATATGCTTCAACAGTTAAATAAGTCATATATTCATTAGCACTTACTGTTAATACGTCATTAACTAATTCATACAATCTAACATCGCTGTCTATCTTCTTCCACTTTTTCACTTTAAGAAACTTCCAAATGTCATCATCTGTCACTCGGTCGTAACCGAACATTTGGAACTCTTCTACTTTACTTTCTAAAACGACTTGTAACTGTCCGCGGTACGATTCTACCAAAGCCTCTCTATCTAACATACATAACATCTCCTTCTTATTTCAGCACGAAAAGTCGCCTTTAATCCCGCTCTAATGGACAGCAATAACTACTTTCAAGAGCACTATCATACTTCACTCTCTTAAATGCTTGTCATTCTTGTCTCGTACGTGCATATAAATTATTGTAAATCATTCCACTGATTTTGAGAAGGTAGGAGAAGACCATGACGAGACAAAGCTTTTTAAAAGGCGCATTTATTTTAATGATCGCCGGCTTTATTACCAAAATTTTAGGATTTATTAATCGTATTGTAATGGCTCGTATTTTAGGAGAAGAAGGCGTTGGCCTTTATATGATGGCCGTTCCTACATTCATTTTAGCAATTACATTGACACAAATTGGTCTTCCTGTCGCAATCGCAAAATTTGTAGCAGAAGCGGAAGCTGTGAACGATAAACAAAGAGTTAAAAAAATATTAACCGTATCACTAGCTGTTACATCCGTTATTAGTATCATTTTAACAATCGGAATTATGTTCCTCACACCTATTTTAGCAAAAACATTATTAACCGACGAAAGAACCTACTATCCATTAATGGCCATTTTGCCCGTTGTTCCTGTTATTGCTGTTTCTTCTGTTTTGCGTGGTTACTTTCAAGGGAAACAAAACATGAAACCTAGCGCTTATGCGCAAGTTCTAGAACAAGTCGTCCGCATTACCATTATCGCTATATGCATTCAATTATTTTTACCTTACGGCATAGAATACGCTGCAGCCGGCGCTATGTTATCAGCTGTTCTCGGTGAAGTTGCATCCTTATTATTTTTACTCACGTTATTTCAGCGAGAAAAACATTTATCAATACGCTCTGGATTTTTCACTACTGTAAAGGAAAGCAAAGGGACATTTTATTCTCTGATGGATATTGCCCTTCCAACTACAGGAAGTCGTTTAATCGGCTCCGTTTCATATTTTTTTGAACCTATTGTCGTTATGCAAAGCTTAGCAATCGCTGGTGTCGCTGCTTCTGTTGCAACCCAGCAATACGGTATATTAAACGGTTATGCATTCCCGCTCCTATCACTACCCGCCTTTATTACATACGCTCTCTCTACAGCGCTCGTTCCTTCTATTAGTGAAGCAATGGCAAAAAGACAACATAAATTAGTAGAGCACCGTTTACAACAAGCACTTCGAATTTCATTAATTACCGGCGGATGGTCTGTCGTTATATTATACGTATTCGCTTCTCCTGTTTTAACTCTTATGTATGGATCAGACAGCGCAACAGCATTCATTCAACTTCTTGCGCCTTGCTTTTTATTTCATTATTTCCAAAGTCCACTTACCTCTGTTTTGCAAGCTTTAAACTTAGCAAGAGCCGCAATGATGAATACATTTATTGGTGCCATCGTGAAATTAATCGTTATTTTTGTACTAGCATCAAGGTCAGAGTTTCAAATGATGGGGGTTGCACTTGCTATTGCTGCAAATATTGTAACAGTAACATTTCTTCACTACGCTACTGTTTTAAAAAAGATTACATTTACCATTTACGCAAAAGACTATATTTTCGGCGGACTTGCCATCGGTATCGCAGGCGCCTTCGGTTTTTATCTTCATAAATATATTATTTTCTCTCATTCCCTTGGCATACAAACATTATGGGAAATCACTTTAACAACAATTGTTTATATCGTACTTCTCTTCACTTTCAAACTCATTCGAAAAGAAGAGTTAAGTCGTCTCCCTATCATTCGTAAACTTTCATTTTTGAAATAAGGTGAAACTTTAATCAGTGGGGTAATCTCCACTGATTATTAGTTACACTAATCATTCTTACTCTTTCAAAGAATAAGTCTCTAATTTTCTTTTAAATCAACAAAAAATTGTCCGTTTTGAAAACTACAGTATAAAATTTGTGTTATATCGTTATAACCTAAGTTTTTTAATTTCTCAATAAGCCATTCACCTGTATGCTCAATCATTTGTAAATGACTAGATTGAATTTCTCCATCAATAATAAGAGGAAGCGTAAACTGCAATGTATCTTGTTTATTTTTTTGTTTTTGAAAGACAGATAACTTCCCAGACGGTTCCAAAATAGCATATTCTACATCCCGAATATCCCCAACTCCTTGTTCCCTTAATTGCATCATTAAATCATCAATATTATATCGCTGGTTTCTCATCTTTTTTTCATCAATCTTTCCCGCATTAATAATAATTGCTGGTTCACCTTCTATTAAATGCCGAAATCGTTGAAACTTTAATGAAATGACTGACAAAATGATTTGTATGCACATAAGAAAAGTCATCGGAACTAATTGATGCCAAAGTGATTTATCGGTATTTTCAATTGCTACTACAGCCATTTCTCCAAGCATAATAAATACGACTAAATCTAATACACTTAGCTCTCCTATCTCACGTTTACCCATAAGACGAAAAATAATTAAGATGATGATATACAAAAGCATTGTCCGTCCAATTACCGATATCCATTCCATTTCTACATCTCCTTTTTTACGTATAGACTCCCCTATAAAAAAGAAACTAGTCTAACTTGGGCAAAAGGAAAATATGCTTGTATTAAAAAGGGGGAATGCATAAATGGATGGAACGAAAAAATTATCAACTGCAATTGGCTTCGGTATTGTTACGCTACTAATTCTCGCATCTATTACTAGTATGATTATGGCTCTTTTATTAAAGTTTACGAATATAAATGAAGGGACATTAACCGTTACTATTTTTATACTCGCTCTTTTATCTATGCTTATGTCTGGATTTACTGCCGGCAAAAAGGCTCAAGGAAAAGGTTGGCTAGTAGGTTTCACAACAGGGCTCACGTTCACTATACTCGTCTTTCTAGTTAACTATTTAGGCTTTTCTCAAACCTTATCGAACTCACAATTACTATATCAATTAGCATTAATGGGGGCGAGTACACTCGGTGGTATTTTCGGTGTAAATATGTCAAAGCAAAGTAACTAAAAAAGGCCCTGCACATTTCATGCAGGGCCTTCCACATTAGTTTTTCACAACTTCACGAATCGCATTGCGATCGAAAGTTAAGTGTGAACCACCAGATTTAATAACGATTTTTGTCTCATCTACTGATTCGATTGTACCGTGTAAACCACCGATTGTTACGATAGCATCACCTTTTGCTAACTCACTTTGCATTTGAGCAACTGCTTTTTGACGTTTTTGTTGCGGGCGAATTAATAAGAAATAGAAAATCGCAAACATCGCAACGATCATAACGATATTCATCATACCTGCATTCATCTTTTGTTCCTCCTTTTAAATTATGTATTAGAAGTTTTTAGCATTCGGTTTATTAAAGCCATACTGTTCAAAGAACTCTTCGCGGAAATCGCCAAGACGGTCTTCACGAATAGCTTGTCTCACCTGCTCCATTAAGTTTAACAGAAAATGAAGGTTGTGATAAGACGTTAAACGAATTCCGAACGTTTCATCACATTTCATTAAGTGACGAATGTACGCACGTGAGTAGTTTTTACATGTGTAGCAATCACAGTTTGGATCAAGCGGACCGAAGTCTCTTGCGAATTTCGCATTTTTTACAACAAGGCGACCTTCACTTGTCATACATGTACCATTTCGAGCGATACGAGTTGGAAGTACACAGTCAAACATATCAATACCACGAATTGCGCCATCGATTAACGAGTCAGGAGAACCTACACCCATTAAGTAACGAGGCTTATTATCTGGAAGAAGTGGTGTTGTAAACTCAAGAACACGGTTCATAATATCTTTCGGTTCACCAACAGATAAACCACCTACAGCGTAACCAGGGAAGTCCATTGAAACAAGATCTTTCGCACTTTGACGACGAAGCTCTTCGTACTCCCCGCCCTGTACAATACCGAATAAACCTTGATCTTGCGGACGTTCATGCGCTTTTAAGCAACGTTCTGCCCAGCGGCTCGTACGCTCTACAGATTTCTTCATATATTCAAAAGTAGCTGGGAATGGTGGACACTCATCAAATGCCATCATAATATCTGAACCTAATGCATTTTGGATTTCCATCGCTTTTTCTGGTGATAAGAATAATTTATCTCCATTTAAGTGATTACGGAAGTGAACGCCTTCCTCTTCAATACGACGGAAGTCACTTAAACTGAATACTTGGAAACCACCAGAATCTGTTAAGATTGCACGATCCCAGTTCATAAATTTATGCAAGCCGCCTGCTTCACGAATAATTTCATGACCTGGACGTAGCCATAAATGATACGTATTACTTAAAATAATGCCAGAATCCATTGCTTTTAATTCTTCTGGTGACATTGTCTTAACTGTTGCAAGTGTACCAACTGGCATAAATGTTGGTGTATCAAATGAACCGTGCGGCGTATGCACACGACCTAAACGGGCACCCGTTTGTTTACATGTCTTAATAAATTCATAACGAATTGCTGTCATAACTTACTCCTTTTATTTGTTTCTCATTTTAGCGTGAGATGCAACGAACATTGCATCACCAAAACTAAAGAAACGATATTTTTCTTTTACTGCTTCATTATAAGCATGAAGTACATTATCTCTATTTGCAAATGCACTTACAAGCATAATTAATGTTGATTTCGGTAAATGGAAGTTTGTAATTAAACCATCAATTGCTTTAAATTCATATCCCGGATACATGAAAATATCTGTCCATCCAGAAGCGGCGCAGAGCTTACCGTCATGATCTGTTGCAATTGTTTCTAACGTACGAGTTGATGTCGTACCTACAGTAATAATACGTCCACCATTCTCTTTCACACGATTTAATAATGCCGCTGTCTCTTCAGACATATGATAATATTCTGCGTGCATATGGTGTTCTTCAATCGTGTCTGCAGAAACTGGTCTAAATGTTCCAAGTCCTACGTGAAGTGTAATGAATGCTAACTCAACGCCTTTTTGCTTTAACTTCTCAAGTAACTCTTCTGTAAAGTGAAGTCCCGCAGTCGGCGCTGCTGCTGAACCGATTTCTTTCGCATATACTGTTTGATAGCGATCGCGATCTTCCAGCGTCTCTTTAATATATGGAGGAAGCGGCATTTCCCCAAGTTCATCTAAAATTTCATAGAAGATGCCATCATATGAAAATTCAAGCTGGCGTCCACCTTGATCTGCAGTTCCTGTGCAAGTTGCTTTTAATTTCCCTTCGCCAAAAGAGATAACAGTTCCTTCTTTTACACGTTTCGCTGGCTTTACAAGCGTTTCCCACTTATCACCTTCTTCTTGTTTTAAAAGAAGTACTTCAATGTGCGCGCCTGTATCTTCTTTCACACCGTGCAAACGAGCAGGCATAACTTTCGTTTCATTTAAAACTAAGCAATCCCCCTCATGTAAGTAAGAAAGAATATCCGTAAAATGTTTATGCTCAATATCACCTGTTTCACGGTCTAACACCATTAATCTTGATGTTTCACGATCTTCTAACGGGACTTGTGCAATAAGTTCTTCTGGTAAATGAAAATCAAACAGATTTATATCCATAGCTATATCCACCTATTTCTTATTTAAATCGATTTATTATATACATAATAAAAGATAATACAATACTTAACACAATACATGTAATGATAGGAAAATAAAAGGTAACGTTTCCTTTTTTCACAAAAATATCGCCTGGAAGCCTTCCAATGAACTTCCAAGCTAATCCAACAACGATGAGTAAGATCCCGGCTGTAATAAGCAGCTTTGGCATCTCCGTCATACTTTTGGTATCTCCATTCCGAAATGTTCATACGCAAGCGGCGTTACAATTCGGCCCCTTGGCGTTCGTTGTAAAAAGCCAATTTGTAATAAATACGGCTCATACACATCTTCAATCGTATGAGATTCTTCTCCAATTGTTGCTGAAACCGTTTCTAATCCAACTGGACCGCCACGGAATTTCTCAATAATACCAAGCAGTAATTTATGATCAATATGATCTAGACCTAATTTATCTACTTGCAGTAGCTCTAATGCCATTTGTGTAATTTCCATCGTAACCGTTCCGTTACCACGGACTTGCGCGAAATCACGTACACGTCTTAAAAGACGATTCGCAATACGAGGTGTACCACGAGCACGTCTTGCAATTTCTAATGCAGCTAACGAATCGATTTCGACTTCAAATACTTCTGCTGTACGTTCAACAATCGCAGAAAGCTGATCTACTGTGTAGTACTCTAACCTTGAAAGTACACCGAAGCGGTCACGAAGCGGTGCCGATAATGCTCCAGCACGTGTTGTTGCTCCAACTAATGTAAATGGCGGTAAATCTAGGCGTACAGAACGTGCTGAAGGCCCTTTTCCAATTACAATATCAAGGCAAAAGTCTTCCATCGCAGGATACAATACTTCTTCAATTGATCTATGCAAACGATGAATTTCATCAATAAATAATACATCCCCTGGCTGAAGCGCTGTTAATACAGCAGCTAAATCTCCTGGTCTTTCAATTGCGGGACCTGAAGTTGTTCTAACATTAACGCCCATCTCATTGGCAATAATATTCGCAAGCGTCGTTTTACCAAGACCTGGTGGTCCATATAAAAGCACGTGATCTAACGTTTCTTCACGCATTTTCGCCGCTTCAATAAATACTTCTAAATTATGTTTTGCTTTATCTTGGCCAATATACTGACGGAGCGTCTGTGGCCGTAATGAATATTCTAAATCCGCATCTTCATATGCAGATTCCCCTGAAAGGAGACGTTCGTCCATTATACTCACCTCTTACCATTTAGTAAAAGACTAAGTGCCTTTTTAATATACTGATCCGTCGTTAATGATTCTTTTAATAACTCTGGTACAACACGAGAAACTTCGCGTTCTGCGTATCCAAGTGCGCGCAGAGCTTCCAGTGCCTCATCAAGCTCAGCTGATGAACCTTTCTTCTCATCAAAACGTTCTGTGTCTGAGAATAAATCAACGAATGCATCTGGTACGACATCTGCTAGTTTTCCTTTTAAATCTAAAATCATTTGGCGTGCTGTTTTCTTTCCGACGCCTGGGAATTTCACTAAAAACTTCTCATCTTCATGCTCAATCGCTTGAACAACCTGTCCTGTTTGACCAGAAGCTAAAATGGCAAGAGCTCCTTTTGGCCCAATGCCAGACACGCCTAACAACTTTGTAAATAATAAACGCTCTTCACGTGTTTTAAACCCGTAAAGTGCCATAATATCTTCTCTCACATAATGATATGTATAGACACGGATTTCTTGCTTACTTCTTTGAAATACATACGGATTCGGTGTGAAAATTTGATAACCAATTCCATTATGATCAATTACGACATATTCCGGCCCTACATACTCCACGTAACCTGTAACATATTCAAACAAAATACGATCTCTCCCTCTTAAATCATGTATTCCATTTTAACATATTTAATGATAGAAAAGCGAGACTGCCCCAACAAATGTTCTCCACTTGAAACTTCTGTTATTTTCCATTGACAGAAAGGTTAAAGCACCTTAATATACAGAGGTCGATAATGATTATCAATACTAATTAAAGGGGTTACATCAGGATGAAACGTAAGCTATTTATTTTATTTACTATTATGCTTGTTGTTCTTTCTATCGTTGGCTGCTCTTCTCAAAAAGAAGAATCGAAAGCAAAAGAACAACCGAAAACAAAAGTTGTAAAACATGCTAAAGGTGAAGCTACAATTCCAGTAAATCCAAAGAGAATTGTTGACTTATCTGGATCAACAGAAGAACTATTACTTCTTGGACACAAACCTGTTGGTACAGCAAATACATATAAAGATAAAATCCAAAATCACTTAACAGACAAGTTAGATGGAGTAAAAGCAGTAGGTTGGTACTGGGCACCTAAAGTTGATTTAGAAGCTGTTACTGCTTTAAAACCAGACTTAATTATTTTAAACAACCGTCAATTAAAAATTTATGATCAACTAGAAAAGGTTGCACCTACAGTTGTTCTAGAAACAAACTTAGAAGACTGGCGTGGTAAGTTTAAAGAAGTAGGTAAGCTATTTGACGAAGAGAAGAAAGCAGACAAATGGATTGCAGACTACGATAAGAAAGCAGACTCTTTATCTAAAAAAATTAAAGAGAAAACAAAAGATGAGAACTTTATGTTCGTTGCAGTTACACCACAAAACTTCCGTGTATACGGTAGCTTCGGATACGGTGACATCATCTTTAATGACTTAAAACTTCCAGCAACAAAAGGTACGGATTTAAAACAAACGATGGCGCAAGTATCACTAGAAGGTCTAGTTGCATTCCAGCCTGACCAAATGTTTATTGTAAACTTCGGCGGCGAAGCTGATAAAGTTTACGAAGACTACAAAAACAGTGCCGTTTGGAAAGACAATAAAGCAGTTAAAAATAATCACGTATATGAAGTATCAAATGAAGTCTTCAATACGAAAGCATTCAATCCAATCGGAAAAGATATGCTAATTGATGAAATCGCAAAAGAAATTTTAGCTAAAAACAAATAAGAAAAAAAAGCAGCTCACCATGAGCTGCTTTTTTTCTTACTTTGAACTGCGTATTGCTTCATTTTTTCAATCGTCTTCACAAAACCTTCTTTTGATTTAATACGAATGCCACGTTTCAATTTCGCACGTTCATAGCTCTCAAGCTTTTTCATATCAATTTGAAAGAAAGAATGGATCGCATTATCACTTTTCGGTACACCTTTGAAAATTTGTAATATCCCTTCCTCTGAAACACCAAAATACCCGCTCGTTTTCAATAACGGAGAAATATCATCAACTTTCTTTTGCAATACAATTTGTACATCATCACGATCAACGAGCTGCCATTCTTTATACTGCTGTAAAAACTTTTCTAAATCCGTCACTTTTTCTGTAAGTATTTCTTCGCTTACTTCGCCATCAACATACATACGCTCTAATAAAATTGTAACCTCAGGTTCTTTTTTCGTTACTTCTGGTACTGGCCCTTCCGCCTTCACATTCGTTCCATAAACGAAACAAAACATCATAACGAAAGCTTGCATCGCAATCAGTATCCATTTCATTTCCGTTCACCTCTTTTAGGCAAGATCATACTTTCATTAGTAGTTTTTCCGGAAATGGGGGTTTTATCCATATTACATTTCTTTCGAAAAATAAAAAATGCAGATAAGGGTTTACCTCATCTGCATGTATCATTTACTTTTATATAAAATGAAAGACGCCTGCAAAGCAGGCGTCTTGATGCGTTTACGGCGAGAGACCAGGCGACCACATTCGCGTGTTTAGCACTTAAGCATATCTCTCGTCTTACGTAAATTAGCTCATCGCTTTGCTAATATAACATTAATAAAGTATAAGTGCAACATGTTTATAAAAATATTTTATTTCCTCTTTCATCCAAATTATTTTATGTAAATTATAAATTGATAATTGCAATATATATATTACAATTAATGTGACAGCGAAATCATAATAAGCAGGGGATGAATATTATGAAAAAAATAAAGGATGAACGCCTCATTCTTCAAATGTTAAAAAACATACGTATTGTCTTTCTTTTTCAATACATTGGCGTAGTTGGAATTTTAGGCTATATCGGATTCACTGAAGGCATTGATCAAATTACGAAATCTCCATTGTGGCTATTATTTATGTTTACAAGTATTTTACTTGCTTATTTACAGTTAAGTGTTTCAATCGATGTAGAAGAAGGCGAAAAGGAAATACAGTTAACTCCTTATTACAAACTTGTCTTCCACTCCCTTATTGTAGGAATCGTTACGGCTATTATTTATATTATTTTCAGTCCAGAAAGACCTCTATTTGAAGCTATTTCAACAGGTAGTATTCTTTTCATATGCTTTTTAGTTTCTTATTCCGTTAGTTATTTTATTAAAAAACGTCGCTTACAAGACAACGATGAATAAAGAGGAAGGGCTATCCCTTCCTCTTTTGTTTTGTTATCGCACTGTACCAGTTAAACCGTAACGAATGTCTCGGAACATATTCACTATGTCACGATTAAAATCGTTTGTAACTGTACCGTTACGTAGACGCGTACTCATTGCATCGACACGAGTAAACATATCATTTCTTACAGAAACATATACGTTTCTGTTTCCAACTTCATTTGCAACAGCTTGACGAATTTCGTTAGCCATCGCCGTTTCATTTGTCACTGTGTTACGTGGTTTTACCGCAATCGCTACATCGTTTCCATATACAACTGTAGACACACGGTCTACGTTATTCATACGTTTCACACGATTTGTTATTCTTTCAGCTGTTTTACCATCATTGTTAATGTATGAATTGTTCATTGTAATATTACGAGTTGGATGCGGATTAGCAATTTGTCCATTGTAATTTACATCTCGATAATAATTGTATCCTATATCGTTACGACCATTTCTATATGTTACATAATCTGTATAACGATCATTACGTGTCACATTATCACGATACTGGTGTGTATCATTATAAGATGTACGCTCGTAATTGTAGTTACGTCCATCCATTGCATTATTATCTTTCGGTGTACCACATGCAGCTAATGCACTGGTAACTAACAAAGAAGCAGCAATCACTTTTACTTTCGTATTCAATACAAAAACCCCCTCTGTTAGAATGAGCTTCTCTACTGAAAAGCTCCCTCTTATGATGAGTAACCGAGAAGGTTTTTACACTGTTAATATTTCACTGGGAATTTTCTAGCACTTCATAAAAAAACTTCATTTTCTTAATTAACAGGAATGCAAAAAAGGCGGGAATACTCCCGCCTTTTTAAACTTCTTCTTCGTCCTCTTCTTCTGAAACGGGCTCTCCAAATACATTCGGTGGATCTGGTTGATAATACATCGTTCCTGGCTGTGGTGCATATGCAGACTGAGTTGGTTGATAATATAAAGGATTCGCATATTGCGGACCGCCTGGTTGTGGACTATATAGTCTACTTTCTCCTCCGCATCCACAATCTTCCTCACCCTGCACAAGCGGCGGCATATTATTATCCATTGGCATCATATTCGGGTTTGGCATAGACGTATATTGCGGTCCAAACGGCGCTCCTTGCTGATATGGCATTTGATATGGATTTGGTTGTTGATAATACGGATTCGGCGGCATCATGGGCTGTTGATACGGCATTTGATAGGGCATCATATTGGGTGGTTGATTGTTATCCATAATCGGCATCATATTCGGCATTTGATTGTTATCCATGATTGGCATCATATTCGGCATTTGATTGTTATCCATAATTGGCATTATATTCGGCATTTGATTGTTATCCATAATCGGCATCATATTCGGCATTTGATTGTTATCCATAATCGGCATCATATTCGGCATTTGATTGTTATCCATAATCGGCATTATATTCGGCGGCTGGTTGTTATCCATAATTGGCATTATATTCGGTGGCTGGTTGTTATCCATGATTGGCATTATATTCGGTGGCTGGTTGTTATCCATGATTGG
>NZ_JBPWJX010000033.1:0-28928 GCF_051781745.1 Bacillus cereus group sp. Bce019 | reverse complement strand
GGTCCCGTTATTCCGGTTGCTCCCGTTTCTCCAGTTGGTCCTGTTATCCCTGTTGCTCCTGTTATTCCAGTCGGTCCGGTTGCTCCCGTCGGTCCTGTTATTCCGGTCGGCCCCGTTATTCCGGTCGGCCCCGTTATTCCAGTCGGTCCGGTTGCTCCTGTTGGTCCTGTTATTCCGGTTGGTCCCGTTATTCCAGTTGGTCCTGTTGCTCCGGTTGGAATATAAATTGGTGGAAGAATCGGAAATGTAGGTCCAATATTTTCTGGTCCTATCATCCCCTTATTCAATGATAAATTGTCATTGCGTTTCAATTTAACACCTCATTCCACATGTTTTTTAATTTATACACATCATTATGACCCTATCATTAAAGAATAACTTTATAACTATTCTCTTTTTTCTTCCCAAAGAATTATTACATATATTAAACATTTTACCGTTGCTATAACCGCTTTAATTAATATAATAAATTAATCATTCTATTTAAAAAGTACTAAATCTATAACATTCTTATTTAAAAAGTTGAGGTGATTTATATTCAAGATAATAATGAAATTAGAAAAAAGGAATTAATGTCAATGGCTCTTGACATTATTTTCCCTTACAGGCTTACGGGGCCTACCGGGAATACTGGATCTACCGGAAGTACTGGCCCTACCGGAAGTACTGGATCTACCGGGAGTACTGGCCCTACCGGAAGTACTGGATCTACCGGGAGTACTGGGCCTACCGGAAGTACTGGACCTACCGGAAGTACTGGGTCAATCGTTACAACAAACTCTATGTTCGCTAATAATACATCAGGTGGTCCTGTTTCAGTCATATTAGGAGGAACAAACATTCCACTTTCAAATAACCACAGTCTTGGTAATTTTACAGTTAACGCTTCAAATGACGTATTTACAATTCCTGTAACTGGAAGATATCATTTAACCTACCAAGTTAATACGACAACCGCTCTACTTGCTGGAACTAGACTACTACTAAACGCTTCTACGCCAATTTCTGGCTCTATTTTTTCTCCCGCTTTATCAACTTCAAATTATAGTAATAATTTAATTACTAATTTAAATGCTGGTAATACAATTTCACTACAATTATTTGGTATATTATCTGTCGTGAATTTAGTTGGAGGTGGATCAACAGGTGCCTCTCTTACAATTATACGAATCGATTAAAAAATGATTCATTCTTTTTATAATAAACAACTTAAATACTCAATTGGTAAATATTACGATAGTGATTACGTAATAAAAGTAAATTGTACTATATCCATAGTAGAAAACATCTATACTAAATTTTCCGTATATATATTATCAATTTACACTTCCCCCATGTCGATGTTACATTAAAGATGAAGATCGTTTCTTTTTTACAGACCATCTCAATATGTATTTGAGGAACATCTCCAATCCTATACGCGAGAGCAATACTACATTGACACTCAATTGAGTGTCTTTTTTTATATTCAAAAAAATAAAACCATCTCTTATAGATGGTTTTAACAATACACATTTACTTTTACTCTTTATATTATTGCCAGCTTATAAAGCTGGATAATAAATAGTCATACTTAACTGAGTTAATGTTCTTCCTGAATTAGTATAAGTATGCGGTCTATCCGCCTTAAAGCGAATTGAGTCTCCATTATTTAACGTATATTGACAATCATTTATGTCAATTGTCAATTTCCCTTCAAATACCGTTATAAACTCTTCTGTTCCTTCTTTATGCGCTTCTGAACTTAATTTCCCTCCTGTATCAATTTCAACCATATAGATTTCAAAATTCCTATTATCTTGGAAAGGAAATGAGGGATACACCTTATATCTCCCATTGTCTTCAGACAATACTTGAACATCATTTCGTAAAACTACTTTCGTATCAGGCTGTGGATTATTAATTAAAGAGGTAAATGATACTTTCAAACCATTAGCAATTTTCCATATTGTTGTTAGTGTCGGGCTTGAATCTCCTCTTTCTATCTGTCCAATCATTGTTTTACTTACACCTGTTAATTGAGAGACCTTTTCTAAACTTAATTTTTCTTTTTCACGTATTGATTTTAAATTTTTTGCCAGAATAAGTTGAATTTCTTCCATAAAAAACACTCCTACACTGTATACAATATAACGACCGTTATGTATAATAAAAAGCACACGTTATATTGTTCTTTTCGGTCATTATAACACACAAAAAATAGGGGGTTTTGAAATGCCTATATTTTCTTTTTTGTTATTTGTATTTATAAGTAGCTTCACACCTGGTCCCAACAATTTCTTAGCTATGACATACGCAAATCAACATGGATTAAAGAGAAGCATAAACTTTTGCTTTGGAGTAGCATTCGGTTTTTTCATCCTCACTTCTTTATGCAGTTTCTTTAATATTGTATTAATTAATATTATCCCTATAATTGAATTTCCTTTAAAAATTTTAGGTGTCGCGTATATGCTATATTTAGCCTTTAAAATAATTACTAGTAAAGGCGGTGCCGGTCACAATGAAAAAAATAATAAAAACTTATTTACAGTGGGTATTTTCCTTCAATTTATTAACCCTAAAGGAATATTATTCGGACTCACAGTAGTCTCTACTTTTATACTCCCTTACTACAATTCATATTCAAGTTTTCTACTTTTCTCATTATTTCTAGGTATAGTCGGTTTACTGAGTACATTTAGTTGGAGCCTTTTTGGTTCCATGTTCCAAAAACTTTTATTAAAACATAATCAATTATTTAACATCATTATGGCTGTTTTATTAGTTTTCAGTGCCGTTTCAATCGTTATCCACTAGCTATCAACTCATTCTGGATGCTTTTTTCATCCTCTTTTCTGTATACACCACATCATCATTATAATCATCTTAAAATGTTTTTATTAGTAATCTATTTCGTAGTTCTAATTTATGGATTGGGACTACGAAATAAACTAAAATGTTTCTCACTATATAATATTAATTTTGTTGTGTGACGCTAGCTTAATAAATCTCTTCAATATTATTCGATTTACTATTATATGATTGTATGCAAAATGAAAACAATACGTCTACAACATAGGCATTTAAAAATCTTTTTATAATTATAGAGAAAAAATACGGTATAATATAAATTACTGTTCTTTAGGAGGATCACAATGGCTGATAAGTATAAATTTTTTATTCTCATTGTTACCGCATTTTTTTCATTCTTTTCTTTAATAAAAGATTTCCGCAACACTTCAAAAAGTTTCTTTTGGGGTAGTTTTATCATTCTTACAAGCTTCATGATACTATTAATACATGCTCTAGATTTAACTCAAATACTTTTTTATCCAAAGCAAATTGCACTTGAATTTATTACAATACCACGTAAATTATTTCTACCATCTGTCACTGAGGCCGCCAGTTCCCTCCAACACTAAGATAATAATTTGATTAAGAGCTCTTTCTAAAAGAGCTCTCTTTTTTAACATAAACATACCATATACAAAATCCAACCTTAACCACTTAATTACTTATAAGAACCTAACTTATAAAACGCATAATAATTATATTTATTTACTAGTATACAAGCCGTATCTCTTAGTAGAAGCACAGCATAATATACGATACAGGACAAAACTTTCAAAAAACTTGTCTAAGTTAATTCTCAAAAAGGGGTGAATATAAATGCCTATCGTTAAACCTTTTATAGCAGGAAGACGATTTGTAAGTACAGCAGCAACAGGAACTGCTGCTGGAGCAGATTTAACTTTTGCTAACACAGACTTCACTGATGACACTGGTGCTGTAACAACATTCCCTGCTTCTTATGCCTTTTTAACACTTTATATTAATGGTGTTATTCAGACAGGTGATACTATTACTGGTGTGACTACTACAGCTGCTACTATTGTAGGAGGAGCAGTCCTAGATGGAGGCACTCCTATCGCAATTGAATTTACTATAACGTAAATTTAGTTGTCTTTTTAGAGGTTTCATTGAAAGAAACCTCTAATTTTAAAAATTCATATCAATTTTAGTAGCAACTACATAATACAGTGCACATACTAGATAGAATGATAGAATTTTATACTCACTCTCAAAAAGAGCACTTATCTATAGCGCAATAATTTTTCGCCTATTTGCTCTTGGAGAACCGACTAAGCAGTTAGTTAAATTAGCTAACTGCTTTTTCCATATAGTATTTATTATTATTCATAGCTTAATCCGTAATAGTAATGCTTGTGCACTATCTACTATAAATTTTCATATATTGTATTATGCTTGTCCAAAATGTGAAGTTAATACTCACGAAATCTAAATACAAGAAAGGAGTGAAAATATGCGCTCATCCATTCGTAAATTCGCTAATTTTAATTGTGAAGCACAAGCACCTAGTTCACTACCTGCCCTAGGTTTTGCCTTCAATGCTACTTCACCTCAATTTGCAACATTATTTACACCACTACTATTACCTAGTACAGGCCCAAATCCTAACATTACTGTCCCTGTAATTAATGATACAATTAGTACTGGAACTGGTATTAAAATTCAGGTAGCTGGTATTTATCAAATTAGCTATACATTAACGATCAGCCTTGATAACGTCCCATTAGCCCCGGAAGCAGCTCGCTTTTTCTTGACATTAAATTCATCGACTAATATTATTGCAGGATCCGGATCCGCAGTCCGTTCTAATATTATCGGAACTGGTGAAGTCGATGTATCAAGTGGGGTCATTCTAATTAACTTAAACCCTGGTGATTTAATTCAAATTGTCCCCGTTGAAGTAATAGGTACAGTAGATATTCGTTCTGCAGCGTTAACAGTTGTGCAAATTCGTTAATAAAGTGAAACTTTAATCAGCCCTCACCAATGGGCTTTTATGAGCAGTCCAGCCCCCACCTAACTTCTTTGCTTCCGCTAAATTTTAAGGTGGGGGTCTTACTGTCCGGCAAATAGCAGGATAAAAACAAAAGACTTAGCTAATTAATATTTATTGTTCCTTATACACAATATCTTTTTATAGATTTGACACACATTTATATTAAACAAGCATATTTTATTGTATGACTATATAGTCATACAAATCTAAAGCGTTCATAAAAGCACACTTATATGTGTGCTTTATTTTTAATTAAAACCTACAACATCCTCACACAATATCCATATATTATCTTGATTCCTCTCTAAATGTATGGTTTGTCTCAGAGCGCTTTTAACAGCGCTCTTTTTATTTAAACTCCGATTTTTAAAATTCGATTTTATGATTTACGTTATTATACACATGCTACGCTACTTTTGAAACAAGGTATACATCCAAAGACTGTAAGTGAACACTTCAGTTATAAAGATATGTTCATAACATTAAATCGCTATTCACATGTTTTGCCTGGAATGCAGGTGGATGCTGTTAAAATATGTAGTGAAAGACCATTCGAATAGTAACATTTACAAATATAAAAATACGGTTTCTCCTCTCAAGAGAAACCGCAACATATCAATGCTTTTACTATATTTTAAACTGGCTCGTATACAAATCAAAATAAAACCCTCTATCTTCCATGAGAGATTCATGATTCCCTCTTTCTAAAATATTTCCATCTTTTATAACAAGAATTTGATCTGCTTTTTCAATTGTTTTAAGTCGATGAGCGATCACAAAACTTGTGCGACCTCTCATTAAATTATTTAGTCCTGCTTGTATTTGTAATTCTGTTCTTGTATCAATATTTGATGTCGCTTCATCGAGAATTAATATATCTGCATCTGCTAAAATTGCTCGCGCAATCGCTAGAAGTTGTTTTTGTCCTTGACTTAAATTCGATCCTTCTGAAGCAATTTCTGTTTCATATTGATTTGGCAAATGCTTAATAAAAGAATGTGCAGATGCTGCCTTAGCTGCAGTGATAACTTCTTCATCAGTAGCATCTAAGCGTCCATAACGGATATTATCCATAATCGAACCAGCAAATAAATACGTATCCTGTAAAACTACTCCTATTTTACTTCGTAAAGAATTAATATCATAATCTTTTATATCTTTTCCATCAATATGAATTTGTCCTTGCTGTATATCGTAAAAGCGAGTTAATAAATTAATGATTGTTGTTTTCCCTGATCCAGTCGGACCAACTAAAGCAATTGTCTCTCCTGGCTGCGCTTTAAGACTCACTTCTTTTAAAATCGTTTTATTTTCTGCGTAGCCAAATGAAACATTCTCAAGTGCAACATGCCCTTGTAAATTTTGTACAACGAATGCGTCTTTTTTATTTTGAATTTCTGGTACCTCATCCATAATTTCAAAAACACGTTCTCCACCAGCAACTGCCGCTTGAATTGTATTCATTAAAGTCGCAAATTGACTTAGCGGTCTTGAGAATTGACGAGAATAATTAATAAAAGCCGCAATAACTCCTACTGTTGTCATTCCGTTTAAGACCATAACTGATCCAGTCCCAATGACAAGGCCCATACCTAAATTATTAATAAAGTTCATACTTGGAAAAATAAAAGCTGAAAATGTATCAGCCTTCGTAGCTGAAACTCTTAGCTGTTCATTAATTTTATTGAAATTTTGTACAGTTTCTTTTTCTTTTCCGTACAACGTTGTAACATCCGCACCTGTAATTGCTTCCTCAATAAATCCATTTAATTCACCTAAATCTTTTTGACGCTTCGCAAAGTTTTTACCACTATATGCAACTAGTTTTTTTGTAACGTAAAACATAATAGGTACTGTAATTAAAGTTACAATTGCTAAAATCCAATTTAAAGCGAACATCGCAATCGTTACACCTATAAAAGTTAACGCTGATGAAATAATTTGTACAACACTTTGTGTCAAAGCTTGATTCAAATTATCTATATCATTTGTCACACGGCTCATTAAATCACCTTGGGAACGCACATCAAAGAACCGTAAAGAAAGCGTTTGGATTTTCTCAAAAATATCTTGTCGTATTTTTTGAATTGTTTTTAATGCAACGTTAATCATGACAAATGTTTGTAACCATGTTAAAAGTACAGTTACACCGTAAATTGCGATAAGTAACATACACATTCTTGCTGTACCACTTAAATCTTTCGGTACAATATATTGATCTATAATGACCCCCATAAAATAGGGACCTAATAATCCAAGTAAAGTAGTAACAACGACTAGAAATATAACAAACATAAGAGCAGCTTTTTGGTAGCCCATATAGTTCCATATCCGCATTACAGTTCCTTGAGCATTTTTAGCTTTCCCCATCTTTGGCGTGTTTCGTCCACCTTTATTAGCAAATTGCCCTTGAAAATTACGCATGTTCTTCCCCACCTTCTTTATGCAAATTACCACCTTGGGAAAGATAAATTTCCTGATAAACCTCACTTTGTTCTAATAGTTGTTCATGTGTACCATTGCCAACTAATTCACCATTATCTAATACAAGTATTTTATCCGCATCCATTATGGAAGAAATTTTGGACGCAATTAATAAAGTCGTTGTGCCTTTATATTTTGTTTTTAAAGCTGTTTGAATAGTAGCCTCTGATTTCGCATCAACTGCTGATGTAGAATCATCTAATATGAGAATCGGTGGTTTTCTCACAAGTGCCCTTGCAATTGATACACGTTGTTTTTGTCCACCTGATAGATTTGTCGCACCTTGTGTTAAATTATATTGATAAGATTCTTCCAGCTTATTGATAAACTCAGTCGCACAAGCTGATGCAGCTGCTACTTCCAGCTCATCATGTGTTGCATCTTCTTTACCATAACGTAAATTCTCTTCTATACTACCTGAGAACAACAAAGCCTTCTGAGGTACAAACCCTATTGAAGCACGGAGTTTTTGCAAATCATATGTTTTAACATCTATTCCATCTATACATATTTCACCTTGATCAACATCATATAGACGTGGTAACAGCTTCGCTAAGGTAGATTTACCACTTCCAGTCGATCCAATAATCCCTACTTTTTCACCTTTTTGTATGCTAAACGAAATATCTTTTAAAACGTATTCATTATTTTTTGTATAGCTATAACTAACATTTTTAAATTCGATATTCCCCTCGATTTTCTCAGGTTCGATCGCATTCGCTCCGCTTATAATATCAACCTCTGTATTTAACACTTGCTGTACACGATCCGCAGATGGAAAAGCTCGCGCAATTTGAATAAATACCATGCTAATCGACATAAGTGACATTAAAATGATATTCAAGTAATTAATAAATGCCAAAATCGCTCCTACTTGAAGCGTTCCATTGAATACTTTTTCTCCACCAATCCATAATGTTGCGACAATCCCTCCACTTACAACTAGCATAATGATTGGCATCATTAAAGAAATAAGCTGCACAGCTCGAATATTTATCTTCGTTAAATTTGTATTTACATTTCCAAATTGAGCGATTTCATATTTTTGTCTTACGTACGCTTTTATAACACGCACACCAGATAAATTTTCTTGTAACTTTGTATTCACTTTGTCTAATGCCTCTTGCACCTTTTTAAATGTACCACTTGCTTTGCTTGCAATTAAAATAATCGCAAGTAATAAAATCGGAACAACTACAAGTAATATTGGAAATAACTCTCGCGCTGTTACAAAAACAATAATTATACTTCCAATAAACAACAGCGGACCACGAACGAGAACACGTAATGTCATTGTCATTGCCGATTGAATGGAAGTGATATCATTCGTCACGATCGTTAATAATTTACCTGTTCCAAATGAATCACGATTATTACTAGAAAATGTTTCTATTTTCGCAAACAAATCTTTTCGTATGTCTGTAGCGAAATTAACAGCTGCTTTTGTAGAATACATCATACACCCAAGCCCTCCAACTAAACCGAGTGCTGCTGCTCCTATCATAAGAAGCCCCATTTTTATTACATAATTTAAATCCCGATTTGCAATCCCAACATCAATGATATGTTGCATAATAGTCGGTTGAATTAAGTCCATCGCAACCTCAAGTACCATAAATAGCGGTCCAATAATAGCGAAGAACATGTATGGTTTTAAATACTGTAATAACTTACGAAATGATTTCATACATAATCTCCTTTTCCCATGAAATTACCACTGAATAATTCATATCCCTCCTTATTTAAGCGATATTTTTTGCAATTTCTTCATTACTTCTATTATATTATGTAAATTAATATTTAACATTATTAAATGATAAGCATTAATGACTTTCTGGTCAATACATATGCTTTATATTATGTAAATACAAAAACCGCATTCTTAATGAAAAGAATACGGTTTGTCATCTATATTTCTTCAATTGTAAAATGTAAAAACTCAGTCTCAAATCCCTTATTTTTAGAAGGACTACACGTGTAAAAACCTATTTTAATAGGCTCATTCCCTATATCCTCCATTAAATGAGCGATTCTTATTTGTTCCCATTGATGGCTCTTTTTCACATATATTGTATAATCACCGCGTTTTCGAATAATTCGAAAACGAAGTTGTTGCTTAGCTGCTTCAGTTGGATAATCTTGCGTTGACCAGTCAGAATATCCATTATTCGTTACGACAGCACCTAAGTGAGATGGCCCTTCAGGGATATATTCTAAAGATGTTTTTAGCCAACAGTTCTCCGAAATCATAACAAAAAGACCTGCTTGATCGAATTTTGAATTTGGATTCATACGTAACTGAACTTCAGCTTGAAAGTCTGTCATCATCTCATTATAAAATACATGACCATTCATTACTTCAAAACCATAATGTGTTTTAAGCCAAAAATCAGTTTCTGCTTTCGAACGGACAATAAACGCATGATTATCATTAATTTTATAGTATTCAGGTACATTCATTATAGTGAGTTGCTCAATATGTTCTGGTATATACGATATATTCATAGCTCCTCCATAATAAAGCATTTATATAGACATTTAAAACTCCGCTAATACTGGGAATTTATAACCTTTAAAATCTAACTCTTTATCACTTCGAACCATTAAATACTTGCTAGACTGTACTTCTGTAAACTGTACATCCTCAACCCCTAATTGATCCGGAGAAAAATAAAATTCGATTTCCGTAAACCTTTCATTGATTTCTCCACATAATTCATCTAAAACCGGAAGTACTGGCGCAAATACTCCAAATAATTTCAACTTTTCATTTTCTACTTCATAAACGATTAGAGCATCTAGTTTCTCTGAATAATACAATTTCTCATTCCATTCCGAATCATACATATTCAAATAAAATGAAGGATGGAAGTTTAAAGTTGAAAAACTATTTGAAAGTCTTTGGCTACTATCAATAGTTTCATGTATTAACTGTCTATTCTCTATATTATAGTAATCTAACTTTTTAAGTAGTGAATCGTTATTATTAATATTTTTATCATATGGTATAGTCATCAAATATTCCTGCACAACTTTAAATCCAAATGCTGTATATAGTTCAGGGTTTTCCGTAAACAATAATGCACATTCAAATTTCTTATCGATTTCTTCTATCATTTTACCCATTAATTGTGTCATTAACCCTTGTCTACGGAAATTAGGGTGTGTCATTACTGATTGAATACCCGCTGCATTTATTTTTTCACCATTAATTAATAATGGGAGTGAAAATGCCGCAACATTTGCAATCACTTTATCTTCTTGTAAAAATGATAAAGCTTTATATGTATCATCCCAATATCCTTTATCCGAAAAATCATTCAATGTTTGAGTTGTAATTCCAAACACTTCTTCAAATAAAGGAAATAACTGCTCTCTTTTCGGTTCTTCTATTAGAAGACTTGCCAATTTTTCAACATTCCCCATGTTGTACCTCCAAATGTTAAATTCCATTAAATTAGATATACTTATATGACCTACTCTTAAAAATAGAGGTCTTACCAATCAATATACTATCACAAAACATAAAAAAAAAGTCTAATTAATTTTATGTTTTGACTATTTGAAAATAAGTCGAATAAAACGATATTAAGATTTCTGGATATTAATTAGTTTATTATACAAAAATAGCGCTTTCTAATTAGCTTTTACTAATAGAAATACACTATTTATAATAAAATATTTTTAGTCTTTTATTCCTTCAAGTCTTTCCTTCGTATTAATTTCTTCTCCACTTATACGCTTTTCAAAAGACTTTCTCCAACTACATGAAAGTGCATTTACTTCTAATATCCTTTTTACCCCTTCAATATTTTGTTTTTCCTTATGCATGATACGGTTAGCAAACGCTACTGAAACACCTTTTGGATCAGACTGTAGTTTTTTTAAGGTATCGACTGATGATACCCATCCTTCTTTTAATACACGAAAATAAAATCCTGTATATCCTGTTTCTTGAAAATATAGTGGTAACTTTGGAATATTATATTTTTTTGCTAATTTAAAACAAGGTTGCCTTGGTTGTGTTACCTGTACGATTGCCTGTCCTAGCTCAAACGTATCACCAATACAAACATCCTCTTCGCGCATACCACTAACTGTTATATTTTCTCCGAAAGCCCCATATACAAAATCTTGATTCAATTCTTTTTCCCAATATGGATAGTGATCACCAGTATAAACACAAACTGCTTTATCTACTCCTCCATGATGAACTAAGTCAGCTTGTCCATCCCCATTAAATTTTACAAAGGATAAATATACCGGTTCCTTTACTTGTTTCTTATTTATGCCTGTATGAATTACTTTTCCGCCGTATGTAACCTCTTTTGGTAATCCTATATTTAAAGATAATAATTGATATTCATTAGCCATTCTATTTCCTCCTTTAAAGGTGTTACATGTATTTTCTCTCGATTAATTTTTACAACCCTCTCTGTTACATAAAGATGATTATAAAACCTCTAAAATCATTGTTCAATTCAATTATTTATATAATAATGATAGGTATAACCTATCATTATACTTGAGGTGATTCCAATCGAATTACGACAACTTGAATACTTTTTAGCTGTTTCAAAAGAATTACATTTCACAAAAGCAGCTGAAAAATTAAATATTTCACAGCCTTCACTAAGTCAACAAATACGTGCATTAGAGCATGAAGTAGGAATGCCACTTTTCGATCGAATTGGTAAAAAAATATCATTAACTGAAGCAGGGAAGATTTTATTATCACATAGTAAAACCATTTTTCATGAAGTCGAACAAGCTCGTTCAGCTATTCAAGACCTAAACGGATTACAGCAAGGTTCCTTAACAATAGGGGCTTTGTTAACCGTCGTAAATTATTTACTACCACCAGCTATTTTAAATTTTAATAATTTATATCCTAATATAGAGCTTTCTGTATTAGGGCTTCGTACAGGAGATATTCGTGAAAAATTATTACAAAACGAACTAGATATTGGAATTACATTTCTCCCGGTGCAAGATAAAGAGATTATCTCCATCCCTCTATACAAAAGCGATCTTACATTGGTCGTGCCCACTGGTCATCGATTAGCTGAACGTAATCATGTATCTATTGCTGAATTACAGAACTACCCTTTAATTCTTTTACCTAAAAATTTCTTTTTAACCGAACTAATTACATCTCATTGTCAAAAGTTAAACTTTAAACCAAGGCCAATTTTAGAAATTAGTACGATGGAATCTTTAATCCAAATGGTTTCCAAAGGAATGGGAATTACAGTGTTACCCAAACCATATATAGACTTTTTACAAAATAAAAACATTCAAGCTATTAAAATAGAAAACCCTACTCCAATAATTGAAATAGGGCTAATTTATAGAAAAGATAAATATATGTGTGCTGCAACTCGAGAATTTATTGAGCAACTAAAAATCACAGTACGTTCTTTCCAAAACTAAACAAAAGAGATTATCCTATGAAACCGTTTCACAACAATTTAGTAGAATAATCTCTTTTCAAAACAAAGTAAACATTATATTTAACTCTTATAAACTTTAATGTACCTTTTTAGATATTGGAATATATTTAGTAAAATATGCACCAACTAGCAATAATACAATTGAAAATAACCAAGTAAAAGCACCGCCAAAATGAAACCAATATGCAAACATATTTAAGATTGCAAGTGAAAAGAAGCAAATAGAAGTTACCGCACTTTTCAATCCTTTTATCCCAGACTTTTTTCTCTTTTGATAAGCAATATACATCGCAATGACAAGAAAAAAGATAAGAACAAATGGTAACATAACTTTTAGCATTTGTAATCCCTCCAGTATAAATGCACTCTTTACATCACCATCTTATCCCATTTATCTTTTAGGTATCAATTCATTCTTATCTTCCTTCCAAAAGTCAGTATAAGTTTTATTTTTAAAGTTCACGTTCACCTCAGAAAACGGCATACTTCCTCCAACTTTCAATGAATACCAGTCGTTTAAAAGTGGTGATCCGAAACAAATCTTCATTGTACGATCATGTAAATCGAATAATACAGAATGTAAAGTTCCAAACCATTCTTCATAGTTATGCACAGTAAGTCCAGCAGGATATTCTTCTTCTACTAACTTTTTTAAAGACTCTATGCTTACTTGTTCACATCTATTTAAATGCTCATGTAAAAGGTAATATCTCTTTGTTGATTGTTCTAATTTCCTATTATTTAATTTCTGAATTGATGAACTAACTGCATGGTTTGTTGATACAATAAAAGCTTGTTTTTCATCATCAATCGTTATTGTGGATTTATGACCGTCAAATATTTCAATATATGCTGCATTTAAAGGATCAGCTATTATTAAATTAATATTACTAGCAATTGGGATTTCTTCTATTAGTAACTTAGCTTCCTGCACATTTTTACATTTCTCCAACAACAATCGAATTACCGCAAAACATTGTAAACCACTCACCATTGGCTTTCTTAAACCTGCAATGTTTCCTACTGGTTGACCACATGCTGAAAATGTAACAGATAATCCATGTTCGTTAACCCCTTCTGTTCGACCAAAATATTGAGTAGAAAAACCACTATGTGCATACGCACCTTCAACATGCGTCGAGCAAAAACGCATATCATCTATTACTGGTGACAAATCATAATTTCTTAATACATATGTGTGTTTTGAATCTGTCTTTTTAGGTAATACCACACAATGACTACATCCTGCTTTTAATAACGTTTGATAATAATACATCATATTTTTAGCAGGAATTTTCAACACTTCACAAAAACCTTCAATTTCTTCATTAACTCCATAACAATATTGATTTAATATATTTCTAGATTCTGTCCAATGGTTATGCGATATTAAGTTTTCTTGCTCTATAAATTGCGGAATAAGATAAGAATGTTGTTTCACAAATTCACCTTGTTGCTTTCCAATCTCATAATAACTTCCTTTTAATGATGAAAAATACCCCTTTACTTGATACATCAAACTCCCCCTCACATTGGATATATCCATATCGTACCAAATGGATTTCATTCATCCTTGATGTTTTTTACTATCTTTCTTTAACACCATCCCATTTTAATATCTCCACTAATAATTATTTACTAGACAATTAAAGTTTTGTTAATATTGCTGTAATAGCTTTATTTCAAAATAAAGTAGTTTGGATATCAAATGAGCAAAATACTTTGTTAAACCCACTTATAAGCAATCATCTAATTCATGAAATCAAAAAACTTATTTATCAAAATAAAAGGAGAATTTATGTATGAGTAGTTGCAAACCAATTGATAAATTAACTATTGAGGACCTAAAACAAAACCCCATTTGGGAATGGGCAATAGATGAAGAGGAAAACGAAGAACATGACGAAACATGGGTAAAACCAGCGGCAACTACTAATTTTACAGAAGAATTAAACGGTTCAATCGTACTAGGCGAATTATTCTTACATAATGGTGAAAAATTCCCTATGATGTGTGAAATTGATATTGAAGGTGACGAGGCCGTAATTCGTTCTGTTGTTTATTATAAGGAAGCAAAAAATGAGTATATTGCTATAGAAGATATTGTGAAAACGGTCGAAATGCCGTTATCGATTATTATTAATCTTACAATTCATGCAGAATCCAAAACCTTACGCTTCACTGCACATAAAATAGACATTTATAAAAATTCAATAACGACTAATTTTAATTAAAGTCGGCCGAAATAAAGAAAACAATTATGAAATACAAACTGGGGAGTCATTAACGATTCCCCAGTTTTTTAAACTATATTAAAGTATCCCCTTTTCCACTAAAGTCTCTGCAATTTGAACTGAATTCCAAGCCGCACCTTTTAATAGGTTATCGGAAACAATCCAGAGGTGGAATCCGTTTGGCGTATCAGGATCTTTACGTATTCTTCCGACAAATGTATCTATTTTCCCTTCTGCATATAATGGCATTGGATACAGCTGTTCACTAGGGTTATCCTGCAAAATAACACCTGGTGCATCCATTAGTATTCCCTTGATTTCCGCAACGCTTGCTTCTTTTTCCAGTTCTATATAAACCGATTCTGAATGCCCCGATACAACTGGAACACGTACACAAGTAGCTGCCATTTTCAAGTTTTCATCTTCTAATATTTTCTTCGTTTCTTGAATCATTTTGACTTCTTCAAAAGTAAAATCATTGTCTGTAAATATATCTACTTGAGGCAGTACATTAAATGCTATTGGATAATGTTTTTTATCTTTTTTCACCGGTAATATATCACTCTTCACTTCTTCACCTGCAAGTATAGACTTAGCCTGCTCTCGTAATTCATGAATCGCATGAATGCCAGAACCCGATACAGCTTGATATGTTGAAACGATAATTCTTTCTAAACCAAATGATTTTCGAATCGGCTGAAGTGCCGTTACCATCTGTAGTGCTGAACAATTTGGAACTGCAATGATACCTTTATGCTGTTTTAAAGTGTGCGCATTCACTTCCGGAACAACGAGCGGTACACCTTGTGCCATTCGGTACTCACTTGTGTTATCAATTACAATCGCACCACTAGAAACTGCATGAGTTACAAATTGTCTAGATACTTCTCCCCCAGCGCTAAAAAAGGCAATATCTACACCTTCAAAGCTAGTTGTTTTTGCCTCTTGTATAATTATCTCTCGTCCTTTGAATCTTACTTTCTTACCAGCGGATCGTTTTGACGAAAGCAATGTAACTTCAACTATATTAAACTTCATTTCATTCTCTAACAGTTCAATAATTTTTTGCCCTACCGCACCTGTAGCCCCAACAACAGCTACATGATAGCCCTTTTTGATCATCTTTTCTCCTCCAATATCACCTGAATGAATATTTCTACAATTTCATTTTATACAGAATTTAATCATTTGGAAAATTAAAATACATGATATAATCATTCACAAATCATGATAATAAAAGAGGGATCGCTTATGGAAATGAGACATGTTAAAACATTTTGCGCCATTGTGAAGTATGGTAATTTTTCTAAAGCTGCGCACGCGCTAGGTTATGCGCAATCTACTGTTACAGCACATATGAAAGCTTTAGAGAACGATTTACATATTCCTCTTTTCGATCGGTTAGGGAAAAAAGTGCTACTTACAAAAGCCGGTCATCAATTTCATCCTTATGCATTAGAATTACTTTCAATATATGAAAAAGCGCAAGAACTCCCCCAAAATACAGATTATTTAGAAGGTACATTAAGTATTACATCTAATGAATCATTAGCGGTATACCGATTACCACAATTATTACGTACTTACAAACAGAAAAATCCGAAAGTAAATATCGTACTTGAAACAAACACAAATGAACAAGCATTACAAAAATTACGTGAAGGAGAAACAGACGTTGTCTTCATAATTGGAGAAAGTATAGAACATAATGATTTTATTACGCGTACTTTTAGTAATGAAACATTTGGATGGATTTTACCAGCTTATTCCGCTGCACATACAAATCCATTCCAGTTATTACAGGAAACCCAGTTCATTTTTACAGAACAAAGCTGCGGCTATAGGACAATGGTAGATCGTTTTTTACGTCAAAGCGGAAATATTCCAGCTAAAACATTTGAAACTTCCAATGTTGAAGTCATTAAACAATCCGTCATGTGTGAGTTAGGCATTTCAATTCTTCCTTATATCGTTGTACAGGAAAGTTGTCAAAAAGAACAACTATGTTTTCAGCCTATCGAAACTCCATCCGTTATTCAAAGTCATGTAATCTATCATAAATCCAGATGGATTTCCCCGGTGTTACAGTCGTTTCTTTCCTTACTTGAACGAGATTAAGATATTAAGAAGTACATTTAAAAAGAGTAATTGCCTAATAAGCAATTACTCTCTTACATTAATTAGTATATTATTTATTAGTATATTATTTATTAGTCTGTCCGCCACCTGCAATTAATTTACTACCTGAATATGTACCTTTGTTCATAAACAATTGATTAATTAATTCTTTTTGCTCAGCTTCCGACATTACTCCTTTTCCTTCTCCTAAATTCCCGCTTTGTAATTTCCAAATCTTATTGTGATCCCCATCAACCTTTTCATATTTCCCTTGTTTCCATCGTTCTAAAATTTCTACATATGTACTTCCCTGCACAAGATCATTACTCTTTACAATATCAATTAAGCTTTCAATCCGCTCTTGTGTAATAAAAATATAGCCCCACTTTTGATCAGCTTTCGCTTTTTGATGTGCCATTTCATGTAATGCTGTCTGTATGTTCTCATCTGTCCATTTAAAATTTTTATTAAAACCACTATTTGGCAATGAATAATTGCCATTCTCTAAAAGCTTTGCATCTTCTGCTTTTACGTTACTATCAGCTAATACTTCTACTGCTGGAGCAGCTGGTGATGCCTTTTTCGCAGCTGGTTTACTATTATTTAAATAATGCAGCATACCATATGTTAAACCTACTCCGATTACTACCATACCAGCTAGAATACCGATTATTTTAAATAGTGTTTTCATCGCGCTTGTTTCCTCCCAAATATCTCTGTTCTGACTGCCTAATTATTTCTTATATAAAAACTGTTACTTCATTCAAAATATCGCATCGCATCCCCTATCATATTATTTATATATACTTCCTCATATTGTATTTCTTTTTCTTTAAAATTGAAAGATTATTCTGTTAAATAATGAAGATATTCTACAAATTTTTCCTTTATATTTATAAAGGAACAAAAAAAACAACGAGCGCGTTCTACAACACTCGTTGTTTTTACTTTATGCACGATTTTCTTTTAACCACTTCGTAATAGCATCTAACCTCGAAACATCAAAACGTCTTTCTTCACACACGTTCAAATTTTTTGAGTTTCTCACTATTTCTAATTCATTATTTCTTACACTTTTCGCCTCAATTAATTTACAATACCCATCTGTAACAGTATTTAAATTTTCATAATAACGCTGAAACGATTTTGATATATGTAAATGTTTTTCAAAGTTTCTCCTTCTTTTCGTTTCATCAGATACTTTCCGTTTTCTAAGTTCTTCATCGTTCGTATATAAATAAAAATATTGATCTGGAAAACCAATTTCCCTATTTATCATCTTTTCTTTATAAAAATTTTCTATTAAAGATAATGGCTGATTAAATATATCAAAATGAAAACACCAATTATAACTAAGTGGCTGATATATATCGCCATCGAGTATTACTAATTCATATTGCTCTGAATTCTGAACAGCTATATTCCAGCGCTCAACTTGTTTTTCAACATACCATGTTCTATGTTCATTTTTTGGCCTTTCAAATAAAGAATTCACTTCAGGTATTATATAAGCACCATAATTCTTTTCTAATTCACGGCACGTGGTACTTTTACCAACAGCGCTTGCTCCCTCAAATGCTATTATCCCCATAGTTTCTCCCTCTTTCATTAACTAAAACTTCGTTGTTTCACTTTTCTTCCCCATAACTTTCTCCATAAAACAATTGAAGCGATAGCTAGCATGATTGTTGTAATGATACTACCTTCAATTCCGAACGTGCCTCCATGAAGGAATTCGGGGCCATTTGTTGCAGGTTTAAATAGCGACGTTGAATATATGTTCATCCCGCTAACTGCAAAACCGTAGACGTTATATTGTGCCCAATTCCAAATGGAATGCCATGCGCAAATCCCCCACAGACTACTGTCTTTTAAAACGTAAAAAGCTGCAAATACACCAACTAATATTATATTCGATATTGAAAGGATTGTAATACCTGGATTAAATAAATGAAGAAAACCAAATAAGAAAGACGTCACAACAATTCCAACCCATATACGACTTCTAACAGAAAGAACCGGGAATAGCCAACCTCGTACAATAATTTCTTCCGTTGCCCCTTGTATTAAAAATGCAACTAGAGATCCTACTATTACTGTTGAGGTAATATGTTGTACTTGCAATTTCACACTCCCCATTAATAATAGTAGAATAACTGGCGTTGAAATAAATACAAACCCTATTAACGCACCTTTTAAATACTTTCTCATCCATTTCTCTTTCCAAAAGCCAATGGATGAAAAAGGTCTTTTCTCTACAAAACGAACCCATATAAATAAAATAAATATAGCTCCGCCAAACGTTAACACCATTCTAACATTGTCATAAATACCTTTCATGAATATCGTTTCAGCTTTTGGTAAAAATAGCATAAATAACATAAAAAGTTCGCCTAAAGTCAAAAATATAATGGCTAATATTACAGCAAAGACTGGATGGACCTTTTTTCTCCCTGCTTTTGCTGCTTCAATTATTATAAATGAATTATTTTTCAATTTCTTTTCTCCTTTTATAATATTTAACTACCAACAGTAAACAACCATATTTTACCACAAAAAATGCATTATTAATATTTACTCTAAGTTTTTCTTACATGATTTTGCATAAATCCAAATTAGGAATAATATATAAATAAAAGAGGTGCCTTTGTGCCTTTACTATTATCACCCACATTACTCAGTAGTATTACCAGCACTTGCTATTTCCCACCATTTGTTGTAAGATAGTAATTAAGGTCAATTTAACACTACATTTTCTTTGCATATTATCAAGTATCAATCAGGGACATTTTGTACTCCTTATGGGTTTTTGATAATATGTGAACTTTTATTTTCATTCAAATAAGGCCGATCATATTGTAATTTTTCTACTTTTAGGAGGCATTACCATGACATTAACAGGTAAAGTAAAATGGTTTAACAGCGAAAAAGGTTTCGGTTTCATCGAAGTTGCAGACGGTAACGACGTATTCGTTCACTTCTCAGCTATCACTGGCGACGGCTTCAAGTCTCTTGACGAAGGTCAAGAAGTTAGCTTCGAAGTTGAAGAAGGTAACCGCGGACCTCAAGCTAAAAACGTTGTAAAGCTATAATTCAAACAATAAAAAGGTTGTTACCAGCAAGGTTAACAACCTTTTTAATATATAACTAAAATTTTTTACATAAAAGGAGTGGTTACATGTATCGCAATCGAAAGAACGATGTAGCAGAAGTACCACCAGAACAAACCCCTGTTTGGGAATGTGAATCAGAGGATTGTTTAGGATGGATGAGAAAGAACTTTTCATTTGAAGAAGAGCCTAAATGCCCTTTATGTAAAAGTAGCATGAAAAGCGGAGAACGTTTATTACCTAAATTAGGTTAATTTATAATAAAAAAAACCTCTTTTAATTAAGAGGTTTTTTTATTATAAATTTATGTCCTCAATATCAGTTCGCACTATAGAATACAATAATGCATCGTGTTGCTTATTTCCTTGATGAATATATCCGCGCAATATACCTTCCTTTTGGAAGCCAATTTTAGATAACATTCTACAAGAAGTATCATTTTGAGGATATGTAATAGCTCCAATTCTAAACAAACCTAAATCTTTAAATCCATAATCAATAATTTCTCGAGCTGCTTCTGAAGCGTAACCATTTCCCCAATAACGAGGATGTAGATCATATCCAATCTCAGATCGTTTGCTCCATAATTGTAAATTGTTTAGTCCAATTGTTCCTATTAAAACGTTCGTTTCTTTTAACACAATTCCCCATCGTATTGCCTTTTTCTCAAAGTAATTTTTTGAAAAAGATTCAATCATACGTGAAGCTTGTCCAAACTCCGTAAAAGAATTCATACCGTAGTAACACGTCACTTTATCCAATGAAAAGATTTCATATATTTTTTGACAATAAGATTGTTCTATTTCAACTAAACGTAAGCGTTCTGTTTCTAATATAGGAAATGCCATAGGATCACTCCTTTCTCTCTACTCATTCATTATATCAGAAAAAATATGTATAATTAGTAAAGTCCTTATTGTTCCATAAGTCAAACATTTCTAATGGCGCATTCCCTCTTTATTCTATATACACGAATTGGATACCTTCTGATTGCGACTCAAACATGACGCTATAATTTCCATAAATCGAATTTTAAATTATCAAGAACTGTAAAGAATTTGTTCCTTCATTTTTCCTTCTAAACAAACATCCTAATACATACATTTATGTTAAAATATAGTTAATTTATTTTACGTTATGGAGGTGTAAAAATCTATGTATATATTCATCGGCTTATCCCTCTTACTCATATTACTTATTTTTTTATTCGCAAAAAAATTCACACCAAACTCATTCATGATGACTAGCTTTAAAGGCAATAGCTTTAAGACATTTTCAATCGGTATTTTAATCGCTGCCATACTCTCACTTTCATATGGAACTTATCATGCAGTAACATATCAACCTAGTTATTTAGATATTAAATTAAAAAATCAAAACTATACTGTTTTCGGTAATGTAGGCGAATTCGGTTATTTCTCCGAAGAATTATTAAAAAAAGATACAGAAGTACAACTATATTTCGTCTCTTGGAAAACAATACAGTTAAAAAATCCGGTAATACTTATAGAATATCCTTCAGGAAAACAAGAAACATGGAAGCCAAATATCGTATCAATACCGGTAAATAAATTACAAGAAAAACATGATATAAAAGATATTTATCAACTATCACCGTATTCATTTAAAGAGTCTGGAGAAATAACATTAACAATAAAAGAAAACAATGTAAAAAACAATACAATTTCCATTCAAATAAAATAAATAAAAACTGTTCCTCCATTTTGCTGAAGGGACAGTTTTTATTTATTCTACAGTATTATTTATTTAATGTATCCATTATTTCATTGGCTATATTCTTTCCATTTCCAATACACGCACCAATTCCAACACCATAATATGAGGCACCAGCTAAATATACATTTGGATAAAGATTCGTCATTTTTTCTTGTAATGCTTGAACCGCTTGATTATGTTCTAAATGATATTTCGGCATTAAATCTTTCCAATTTGTAACTTCAACTACTTCTGGTTCACCTTTAATTCCAAGACTCTTTTCAATATCATATAAAGCTACTCGTACTAATTCTTCTTCACTGTAATTCTTGATTGTTTCATATACCGGATTGGTACTCTTATAAAACATTCTAACTAATAATTTTTGTTTACCCGATGTATGTTTCCACTTTCGACTTGTCCATGTACAAGCATCACAATGTAAATCACTGTTTTCCGTTACAATAAACCCCGTACCGTCAGCTGGTAGTTGTTCATCTAGTATGTCAAATCCTAAATAAATACTTATAAGAGATGAGTTTTTAAATGTATTAAACTGCTCATTTAACTCATTAGACTGTAATAAAGTTTGTGCAATATCATGCGGAGCTGCTAAAACAACATAATCAGCTTGTATTGTTTCATGATTTGCAAAAGAAATCTCATATCGATCTTCTCGTTTACTTACAGCCGTCGTTATAGCACCTTTTTTTACGACAGTTTCAGTCAGCATTTCTTCTAAGCGATTAATTATCTTAGATAGTCCACCTTTAAATGATACGAATTTTTTATTTCCTGCTGATTGAAATTGTTTTTTATTCTCTTCAAAACCTTTAATAATACTTCCATACTTATTTTTATAGTCCAGTAAATACGGTAATGTAGATGCCATTGTAAGCTCATTCAATTTACCAGAATATACGCCTGAAAGCACAGGAGCAATTTGTCTTTCCACTAACTCTTTCCCTAAAAAGCTTTCTAAAAATAAAGCAAGTGATGTATCTTTCGTAAACTCTTTATTTTTCGTTATGAAATCTTTTAAAGCTACGATTTTCCCCTTCGTTGAGACTAGCGTACTGCTAAACAACGACTGGGCGCTCATCGGTATCCCAAATATAGTATCAGAGGGAATCGGATGTAACATGTTTTCAGAATATATGTAAGAAATACCCGTTTCATTATATACCATTTCATTTTCTAAATTTAAATCTTTTACAAGTGGCATAACGTGTTCATTACGAGCAACGATTGAATCCGCCCCTGACTCCATAATGAAATCCTTTTCTTCCACACTATGGATTTTACCACCTAAATACTCTTCTTTCTCAATAAGAATTAAATTTAAATCGATATTATAATCCTTTTTTAATTTTTCTAAATAAAACATAGTAGAAAGTCCCGTTATACCTCCACCGATAACAACAACTGTTTTCATATGTGCTGCGCTCCTAACCGATACAATTAATAATTCCTTTTTATTATAACCAAAAGTCCTTATATTCGACTAGCAAGTTGCGCATTCTGTAAGAAATTAGACAATATATTTTAATATATTTTCAAATTACCTAATAAAAAAGAACTATAACATTTACAAACCCCGTCATAGTTCTCTTTATTTTAAAAACATAAAGTAATTGATTAATTTGTCTAGTTCTTGACTCAATGCCAATACTTTTTCATGTTGAATTCCATAATCCGATACTAAATATAAAAGTTCTTCTTTTTTTATTTCAATTACTTTTTCCAATTTCGCTAGTTCCATGTCGTTTTACATCTCTCCAAAAATAAAATGTATGTATTTCAGTATAGCCTACTTACATAATTAGTAAAAGTAAAATACGCATGTAAAATCTTACATATTTGAAAAAATAATATACTACTAACAAAAAAAGAAACTAGATTAAACATCCTTTTACAGATCATTAACGTTCATTAAGAATGAATAACATAACGGAATTTTTCTAATGTGATATCTTTATAATTTGGAGCTCTCTGTATATGATTAAAATAACTATATGAGAATTTAAATACATGACCAAAATCCCAATCGAATTCACTATAGTCTTTTATCCAAAATATATTTTCAGTTGGTAAAATATTTGCACGTTTAGATTGAATTAAAGGTAATCGATCTATAGGTGAGTGTAAAGTTATTTCCGTATTCAGCTTGAGCTTTTGGCTAGCTCTTAGTACGTATACTAGTTTTAACAGCGGACGTATCCCTCGTTGAAATATATCTATATGTCCTAAATCGTACATTATATTAATTGCGTGGGAGTATGTAAGCAAATGCCCAATTAAATCATGATGTGATTCCGTTCGATAAATACTATTAAATTTCGATAACTCATTTAAAATGAACTGAGATACTTGTGTTGGATTACTCAATTCACTTTGTATCTCCTCTTCAAAACTTAATTGTTTTACTTCTTTCGTCGTATAACCAATCCACGATCTACCTGGAATTGTTTTTCGAAATGATAAAATAAGAGTAGTAATCCCTTCAATTGCTTGATTATCACCCCATTTTTGTAGCTCTTTCATAGCTAATAAACTTAATGACGCATAAATGACGTTATGCCCCACCCAATGAAGCTCATCAATCGTTTGTTCTAAAGATTTTATAATCATATTTTCTGCAATTTTAAAATCTATTTCTTTTTTATCATCAATCATCTCACCAATTTTTTTCTTGTTCAGCATCATCCTTGTTTGCGAATACATATTACGAGCTGTTTCTTCATCAATATTATTATCTTTCATAAAAAAATAACTAGCAATTGCAGCTGCTCCAAAATGTGCATGCCAAATATCATTTGTTTCTTTTTTACATTGAGAAATAATTGAAAGACCGCCTTTCAAAATACTTTTTTCCATTTTCTTTCTCCCCTATTAAAAATCACTATATTTTCATCCTAAAGATGGTGTCAGTACAAATAAAATGTGATTCGATTCATCACTTTTATTCAAAAATCGATGCTTTACATTCGGTGGAATACGTACAACATCGCCTTCTTCTAAAAAATATTCTTTTCCCTCCAATTCCACATACACTTCCCCTTTCATAATAACAGCAATCTCTTCCTTATCTTCATGGGAATAATGGCTTTCTGTTGTGTTTGCTTGTTTATTTAAATCCATCATTAGCATTTCAATACGTGCTTTCATAAAATCAGGTGTTAATACATCATATACAATGTGATCATTGTTTTCCCGATATACTTTTTTTCGATCTTTTTTCTTAGAAATGAGCGAATCTGTATCAATATCGTTAATAAAAAGTGTAAACAGCGGTACATTTAATGCTTTTGCAATTAATTCCAAAACATTTAAAGAAGGATTAGCATGTCCTCTTTCAATTTGGCTAATTAACGACGTACTAATCCCTGCATAATCAGCGAATTCACGAATTGTCATATTATTTTTCTTACGATAACTTAATACCGTTTGTCCAAGCCTATCATGTATCATAGTAAAACTTCCTTTCGTCCATCATAATGCATGTTTCGTTGTCTTTGTGCTGACATACTAAACAAAGGCAAATAACCCTTCCCTATTATCTCCGGGACTTATATACTTACTTTTGTACATTATATCGCATTAAGTTTATTATAATAAACATTCTATCGGAGGGACAAACTTTGAAATCACCTATTCTTTCATATTGCATCTTATTTTTTGGTGTATTCGCCTTATCAACTTCAGCTATTTTTGTAAAATTGGCAGATGCTCCTGCGACAATCATTGCTTTTTACCGATTATTCTTTGCCACACTAATTCTGTTACCGTTATTACTATTTAATAAAAATAGTCGAAATGAGCTAAAAACTTTAACGAAAAAACAATGGGCACTTGGATTCGTATCTGGGCTATTTTTAGCTGCACATTATGTACTATGGTTTGAATCATTACAATATACTTCTGTAGCAAGCTCTACCGTTATCGTAACGTTACAACCTTTGTTCTCAATGATTGGTGGTTATTTTTTATTTAAGGAGAGATTTACGAAAGGAGCGGTTATTGGTTGCCTCATCGCTATTTCAGGTAGTATCATCATTGGCTGGCAAGATTTCCAAATTAGTGGAGAAGCTTTATATGGAGATATTTTAGCACTTATCGCTGCCGGTATCATTACTGCTTATTTTTTCATTAGCCAACACGTTCGTAAAGATTTGTCACTTATACCATATTCGGTAATTAATTATGGAAGTAGTGCTGGCTTTCTTGGCATATTTGCTTTCACGCAACAAGAATCTTTCATCCATTACTCTACACAAACTTGGTTGTGCTTTATTGGATTAGCTTTCATTGCTACAATTTTAGGACAAACCATTTTTAATTGGTTATTAAAATGGATAAGTGCTACTGTAATTTCAATGAGTATTTTAGGTGAAACAATTGGCACTTGTATACTAGCGTACTTTATATTACATGAGACCATTTCTTTACAACAAGGACTAGGAATTACCGTTATTTTTATTGGTTTAGTATTATTTTTATTGCAGCCAAGTTCTAATAAAAAAGCATGACAGTATACTGTCATGCTTTTAACTATTCATTATGTACAATTAAACCATTCGGTCTAAAACGACTCATCATAATTTCATTAATAAACTTTCCATGAGCTTTCAAATTCCCTATCTTTACTCCCTCTTCTACAAATCCAAATTTTTCATATAAAGCTTTTGCTTTTGGATTCGTTTCTAACACACCTAGTTCTACTCTCTCTAACATTAACCAATTATCAGCCAAATCAAGCATCTTCGTAAGAAGTGCTTTCCCAATTCCTTTATTATGATATTCACTATCAACCCCAATGAATAAATCGCCTGAATGAGATCTTCGTCCCGGACTTTGTGTTAAACCTACAAACCCAACAATTTCTCCATCATATTCTGCAACAAATTCAAATTGATTTGGTGCTAAATTTCGAATTCTATTTTCCATAGCTTCTACACGCATGCTAGGTAAGAAAACCATATACGGTAAAACGTCATCCTGTATACATATACGATGAATTGCTCTAGCATCTTGTATTTCTACTGCTCTAACGTTGATTCCCATCTTTCTCTCCTCCATATAAATAACAATATATTTGTGTGTGTATTCTAGAAACGTTCACGAATGGCCTTCTCGTCCGTATTTCTTTATGTCATTTTTACATAATTATTTCGATATAATACTTAATTTCCAAAAAGATTAACGACTATATGGATTTGGTTAACTTTTCACCTTGTTATATAAATCAAGCAAATTTTCAATCAGAATACCATTTAGTTTCATGCCGACTATATCACAATTTTCTATTTCAATATTTTTCAGATTACTATTACTTATAGTGCTACCTTCCAAATCACATTTATCGAATACAATAGGTTCCTTCTCATCTCCGAGACTTGTATTTTTAAATTGCACTCCACCTAAAGTCACCAAATTAAATTTACTGCCAGAAAGATTTAAATCTGCATATGATGACCATCTAAAATTTATATTTCTAAACTTTGATTGACTTACATTACAATTACTCATATTCATATTCATTATATTGCTACCAACAAATAAACTGTTTTTTAAATTCACTTGATAATACTCTGTATTTGCTAAATTACAGTTTTCGTATTGACTATTTTTCATATCTTTATTTGTAACTACACTCGCTTTATTTGAGCTTGTTTTTATTCTTTTCACGTAACAATACTCATCTTCCGATTCAAAAATCATTTGGTAACCCATCTTTTTATAAAAGTGATGATTGTTAATTTGTCTACTAGATGTTTCGAGATCCCAAATCTTTATGTTCGGATATTCCTTTTCTATTAATTTCATAACATGTGATCCAATTCCTTTTCCTTGATAAACAGGATCTACAAAAATACGATCAATTCGACCGTACGACTTACCAGAAATCGTAACTATTATCCCTCCGATTATTTCTTTATCCATTACAACTTTGAAAGAATCCAATTCTTCAATGGAATATTCCATCATTTCAACTGAAGAATATCCTGGCGGTTGAATGTTATAATCAATGACATCATCTTGGCCATATAGCCATTGTTTTGCTTCTGCATCAAATGTTCTTTTCATTATTTCTGTTAATTTCTCAGCATCTAAAATTGTAGCTTTTTCTATAGATATTTTCGTCATTTTCGTTTTCCCCTTCATTATTACAAACCAACCATTTTTGTGAATGGCATAATTATCAATTCACTTTTGTTTTTAATGCTTTTCCCATTATTACATATGGAATATCATTTTTACTTGGATGAAATGGTTCTAATACATTTACCCAATCTAATCTTTCATATAACGAACGTGCTTTTTCATTGTTTATTTGTGTTGTTAAAACACTCGTTCTATTTGGAATCCCTTCTAGTAATTCATTATGTAATTTCGTTCCAAGACCTTCATTTTGATATTGTGGGTGGACTGCTAACTCTACAAATTCAAAACAATCTTGTAACCATTCGTCTACTTGCTCTAGATGTAACGCTTCTCTCATTAATTGATTATAGTACTGTCCCTCGATTGAGCGATAACCATAAGTAAAACCAACTACTTCATTTTCATCATTTATTGCTACTCTACCTTTAAAACCTGTATATTCTATATGCCTATTCATTCGCTCGATCATTTCATTGAAATTTGTTTTCTCAAATACTTTACAATACAAATTTGCCATATTCTCAATTAGGATCTCATCTTTTTCAATGCTTATGAATTTCACTTTATTACCCCCTATTAAAACATTTATATCCTTAAATTTTTAAAAACAAAGAAAATTAACACTAATCACCCTCTTTACTATTAAACTACAAATCACCCTATATTTTCCATGATTACTTAGTATTAATGAATAATAAAAAGAGACCATGTAATATAAACATTGGTATTATCCCCTATAGGTAGACAGTAAAAAAAGAGTCCATCTGATATGATGGACTCAATACTGTTTTATCTGGAG
>NZ_JBPWJX010000032.1:0-29475 GCF_051781745.1 Bacillus cereus group sp. Bce019 | reverse complement strand
ACGTTGTTTGTTTCGTTCAGTTTTCAAAGAACTACTTGGTCGCTCATTTGCGACTTCCTTATGTTAACATCTTCGTTTTTCGATGTCAACTAAGTTTTTCAATTTCTTTTTTGTCGTTTTCTGCGTTTCCGCATCAGCGACGGTTATTAATATATCATAGTGAAAAATGAAATGCAACACCTTTTATAAACTTTTTTTAAAACTGCCCACATTTCTTTTTTTATATCATATACTTAAACGAAATATCTCTTTCATGTATGAGCAATTCCTACATATATTTTATATAAAGTTACTCTATCAAAAGACGTTTCTTTCTATAATAAGCGTTTTATTCATATAGCATATCATACAAGGAGGAATATATATGGACTATACCGATTTATTAATCAAACTAGGTCTCTCGGCTATTTTAGGATTTGCCATTGGTTTAGAACGTGAATTAAAACGGAAACCACTTGGTTTAAAAACGTGTTTAGTTATTTCTATTATTAGTTGCCTCCTAACGATTGTTTCTATTAAAGCAGCTTATAACTTACCACATACCGATCATATGAATATGGATCCACTTCGACTTGCCGCTCAAATTGTATCAGGAATTGGTTTTTTAGGTGCTGGCGTAATTTTAAGAAGAGGCAACGATAGCATTGCAGGGCTCACGACTGCCGCTATGATCTGGGGTGCTTCTGGTATTGGTATTGCTGTTGGGGCCGGATTCTATATTGAAGCGATATTCGGAATGTGTTTCCTTATGATTAGTGTCGAACTTATACCACTCGCGATGAAATATGTAGGCCCTAGATCATTTCGTCAACGTGATATCGCTGTGAAACTTGTTGTACGAAATATGGACAATATCCCAATCGTAATTGAAGAAATAAAAGAAATGGATATAAAAGTTAAGAATATGAAGCTTAAAACATTAGAAAACGGTTCTCACTATTTACATCTTAAACTGTCCATTGATCAAAAAAGACATACTGCTGATGTTTACTATGCTCTCCAGCATCTTGAAAGTGTCCAACAAACTGAAGTTGAAAGTATGTAACGTAAAACAAACTCTCTTTAATTAGAGAGTTTTTCTTTTTTCTATAATGGTAACAATGAATGTAGTCCTGCAAAATAAGGAGGAATTGGCAATTGAAATCCCGTCCAAAATTAGTAGATGCATTTCGTGATTCCATTATTTTTCGTTTAATTTGTTTTATTATTATACTTACCGCTTTTTCCGGCTTTCTTATACATAGATTAGAACCATCTCACTTTACCACATGGTTTGATGGAATTTGGTGGTCAATCGTTACAATTTTCACTGTTGGCTATGGTGACTTTGCCCCGCATACACTAATCGGCAAACTTATCGGTATGGGTATTATTTTATTTGGAACTGGTTTTTGTTCTTATTATATGGTTCTATTCGCCACTGATATGATTAATAAACAATATATGAAAGTTAAAGGAGAAGAAGCCGCGACTTCTAACGGTCATATGATTATTGTCGGCTGGAACGAACGGGCAAAACATGTTGTAAAACAAATGCACGTATTACAACCAAACCTTGATATCGTTTTAATTGATGAAACACTTTCTTTACTCCCAAAACCATTCCATCATTTAGAATTTATAAAAGGTTGTCCGCATCACGATCAAACTTTATTAAAGGCTAATATTGCAACGGCACACACCATATTAATAACAGCAGATAAAGAAAAAAACGAAAGCTTAGCTGATACAGAGTCCATCTTAAATATTTTAACTGCAAAAGGACTTAATCCAAACATTCATTGCATCGCTGAACTTCTTACTTCTGAACAAATACAAAATGCAACGAGAGCTGGCGCGTCAGAAATTATAGAAGGAAATAAATTAACGAGCTATGTATTTACCGCTTCTCTTTTATTCCCTTCTATTTCAGGTGTACTATTTTCACTTTACGATGAGATCTCTGATAATAAATTACAACTGATGCAGCTTCCCATGTCCTGCACCGGACAAACTTTTGCAAATTGCAGCTATACTCTTTTAAAGCAAAACATTCTCTTGCTAGGTATAAAGCGCGACGATCAATATATGATTAACCCAGTCCATACCTTCATTCTTATCGAAAGCGACATACTCATTGTTATTCACCATTAGTAAAATGTTTTTCTAGTTCTTGCATAAGCACTTTCCCAATATTGATATATTTTCTTTTCACATCTCCATCTGGATCTTTCGGCTCAGCAAATTGATCCATCCCACTCGTTCCAGCGGTTAAAGTATTTACATGATCATCTAGTTCGTCTTGATATATGTGCGAAAGAATATACGGCGTTCCAAGACGAACTATTACGCCTGGTACATCTAGTTCTCCATCAACCGCTGTAAATGGCACTCGTAAAAATTGATAGCCATCTTCTTCATCGATTTTATAATCAAAGCATCCTTTATCATAATCCCAATTACCACCAATACTATATCCAAGTGGTTTCATAATCTCTTCTAACTTATATAACGCATATGTACGTCCTTCTAAATTTGATTGAATCGGAATCAAGTCCATCCCTCCTAGACTTTTTCTTTAGCATACCCACTCTAGTTTGAATATACTGATGGACTTTTCGATGAAATAATAAAAAGCGGCCGGATTCCGGCCGCTTTTTATTATTTTAAACGCTCTTCTAATTCTGCTTTTAATTCTTCAAATCCTGGTTTACCAAGTAAAGCAAACATGTTTTTCTTGTATGCTTCTACTCCCGGTTGGTCAAATGGATTTACGCCTAATAAGTAGCCGCTCATCGCACATGCTTTTTCGAAGAAGTATACAAGGTAACCGAATGTATACTCATTTAATTCAGGAATATTTACGATTAAGTTTGGTACTCCGCCATCGCTATGTGCAAGTAATGTACCTTCGTATGCTTTCGTGTTTACGAAGTCTACAGTTTCACCAGCAAGGTAGTTTAATCCATCTAAATCGTTTTCTTCTGATTCGATTGTTAGTTCATGTGTAGGTTTACCTACTTTTAGAACTGTTTCAAATAAGTCACGACGACCTTCTTGAACATATTGACCTAATGAGTGTAAGTCAGTTGAGAAGTTTGCTGAAGATGGGAAAATACCTTTTTGATCTTTTCCTTCACTTTCACCAAATAACTGTTTCCACCACTCAGCGAAGTATTGAAGTGCTGGCTCATAGTTAACAAGCATTTCAATTGTTTTTCCTTTATTGTATAAAGCATTACGAACTACTGCATATTGGTAAGCTGGGTTTTCTTCTAGTTCTGATGTACCGAAGTCCTCACGACCAGCAGCTGCACCTTTCATCATCTCTTCAATATTTAAGCCACTTACTGCGATTGGTAATAAACCAACTGGCGTTAATACAGAGAAACGTCCTCCAACATCATCTGGAATAACAAATGTTTCGTAACCTTCGTTATCAGCTAATGTTTTTAATGCGCCACGCGCTTTATCTGTCGTTGCATAAATACGTTTGCGCGCTTCTTCTTTTCCATATTTTTCTTCTAATAACTTACGGAAGATACGGAATGCTAGTGCTGGCTCTGTTGTTGTACCTGATTTGGAAATAACGTTAATAGAGAAGTCTTTACCTTCTAATACGTCCATTAAATCTTTCATGTAAGTGGAGCTAATGTTTTGTCCAACAAATAGCACTTGTGGAGTTTTACGTTGTTCTTTAGAAAGCGTGTTGTAGAAAGAATGGTTTAACATTTCGATTGCTGCGCGTGCTCCTAGGTAAGAACCACCAATACCTACAACAAGTAAAATGTCAGAGTCATTTTTAATTTTTTCTGCGCATTTTTGAATGCGAGCGAATTCTTCTTTGTCATATTGAAGCGGAAGGTCTACCCACCCAAGGAAATCGTTCCCAGCTCCAGTTTTTTCGTGGATTGCGTGATGTGTTACTTTCACTGCATCACGTAAATAAGTGATTTCATGTTCACCGATGAAGGATAACGCTTTAGAATAGTCGAACGTTACATGTGTACTCATCTTTTTCCCTCCAATTATGGATATGTATTTCTGTATTCACTTTAGCGAAACTGAAGTTGTAAATCAAGCGATTAGGCAATTGTAAACGTAACCAATATATATTTTTTAGAAAATGTTCATTTTTTGCATAAAAATTCGCATTTTTCGGTATAGATGTATATACATCCTCTTTCAAACATTTTTTATGTATAAAAACAACATAACTACCCCATTCTATAAAAGAGTTAATTAACTCATCGCTTGCTCATGCTTCACAATTAAGGGGGGCTTTTTCATGAGTACTTTACAACGTATTGCATTAGTCTTTACCGTAATTGGCGCTGTGAACTGGGGACTAATCGGATTTTTCCAGTTTGACTTAGTAGCAGCCATTTTCGGTGGACAAAATTCAGCTCTTGCACGTATTATTTACGGCATCGTTGGTATATCTGGGCTTATCAACCTTGGTCTACTGTTTAAACCATCTGAAAATCTTGGTAAGCACCCAGAAACAAACGGAATTCGATAATCAGTATGTCCTTTCACCTCCGACATACGAATATGATTGCATGCAATCATATTTGCAAATATATATCATAAGATAAAGTAAAAGAGGAACGCTCATATGCGTTCCTCTTTTACTTTGTTAACTCTGACTCTTCAATCCATTCTGCCAACTTTTCTCGCAGCGTATTAAATCCGTTTTCAGATGGGTTCGGTATAAGAATCCTTCCTTGTTTTCTTTTCGCCGCTTTTAACGATAAACTCATTTTTCTGTGCTCTTCATCAACTGAAAGTACCTTTACTTCTACTGTATCGCCGACCTTCAAAAAGTCATGAATATCCTTTACATATCCATTTGTAATTTCAGATATATGCACAAGTCCTTGTGTTTCTGCATCTAAAGCTACAAACGCACCGTAATCTTGAATTCCAGTCACTTTCCCTGTTACAACCACTCCTGTTGTATATTGTTCTGACATATGAAACACTCCCATACGTTTACCATTCTCTCTACAATTATAGAGAGCAAAGCAGATATATTTATTTTAAATATCCGATTGGTTAGTACGCATTCTAGATAACAATATCTAGAATGCGCATACCTTATATTAGTAAATTATACCACTATGACAGAACTCATTCAAAATTCATGAAAAATTCCCCTTAAAGAAGTATAATTCTCCAATATTGGGATAGACTACTAACACATGGCTTTCTAGTATTCCCCCCCTTTTATGGACAAAACGTATTACGTTTTGTCCTTTTTTTATTTTCAACAAACCGTTCCATTCTCTTCATTGCTTCCATAAGTTGTTCAAGCGACGTCGCATAAGAACAACGAATAAACCCTTCACCACTTTCGCCAAATACGCTACCAGGGACAACAGCTACTTTTTCTTCCAGCAATAACTGTTCTGCAAATTCCGCTGAAGATAATCCTGTTGAAGATATAGAAGGGAAAACATAAAATGCTCCGCCCGGCACATGACACGTTAAGCCCATTTCATTGAAAGATGTCGTCATAAAATTACGACGCTTCTTATAACTATCTCTCATCCGAATTACTTCATCATTCCCCGCACGTAACGCCTCAAGTGCTGCGAACTGAGACATCGTCGGTGCACACATCATGGAGTATTGGTGAATTTTGAGCATCAATTCTGAAAACTGAACAGGAGCTGCAATCATACCGAGACGCCATCCTGTCATCGCAAATCCTTTTGAAAATCCTGAAATTAAAATCGTATGCTCGCGCATATTTTTAATACTCGCGAAACTTGTATATGCTTCGTCGTATACAAGTTCTGCATAAATTTCATCAGATAATACAATTAGATTGTACTTCTCAACAATCACTGCTATTTCTTCAAGCTCGGATTTATTTAGCATTGCACCTGTCGGGTTATTTGGTGAACAAAGCAAAATCGCCTTTGTTTTCGCTGTAATAGCTGCTTCAATTTGTTCTGGTAGTACTTTAAACTCGTTTTCTAAAGTAGTCGCCACAGGAACCGGAACTCCTCCAGCTAATGTCACAAGTGGTGCATAAGAAACGAAGCTTGGTTCAACAATGAGCACTTCATCATCAGGATTTATAATGGCACGCATCGCTACATCTAACGCCTGGCTCGCTCCAACTGTAACAATGATTTCATCACTTGGATCATAAGATACTGCAAATTGTTTTTTTAGATACTTTGCTATTTCTTGACGGAGCTCCAATAATCCTGCATTTGCTGTATATGACGTATACCCTTGTTCCAAAGAACGAATACATGCTTGCCTTACATTCCAAGGGGTAACAAAATCCGGCTCTCCTACCCCGAGGGAAATAACACCTTTCATATTTGCTGCTAAATCAAAAAATTTTCGAATACCAGATGGTTTTAAAGATTCTGCTGATCTAGATAGTTCAAATTGCTTCATGGTGTCACCACAATTCGCTTATCATCATCGTCTTTTTCATAAATAACGCCCTCATGTTTATACTTCTTCAAAATGAAATGAGTAGTTGTAGAAACGACAGATTCAATTGTTGCTAATTTCTCAGAAACAAACATCGCTACTTCCCCCATCGTTTTCCCTTCTAATGTAATAGAAAGATCATATGTCCCTGACATTAAATAAACGGATTTCACTTCTGAATAACGATAAATTTGCTCAGCAACCGCATCAAACCCAACGCCGTGCTTTGGCGTAACTTTCACATCAATCATTGCCGTTAAACCTGTATGTTCTTTCACTTTCGTCCAATCGATATGTGTTACATAATCCACAATAATCTTTTCATTTTCTAATCTCGCAACCATCTTCTTTACTTCTTCTACTTCTATATTTAACAGCTTCGCTAATGTATCTACAGATAATCGACTACTCTTTTCAAGACAAGCTAATAATTCTAATTCTTTTTCTGTCACCATATAAATCATCCTTCCTTTTCGTTTGTGTCTAAATTATACAAATACCCTTTCCAGTTTGAAAAGAAGATTTTTCTATTGAATTATGTCAAAATAAAGTGAAACTTTAATCAGCGGAAAAATGCGTGATAAAGCGAAAGGGGATGGAACCGTGAAACCAAAAATTTATATTGCTGAACCAGTTCCGACATTTGTAGAAAACTATTTATCAGAACACTGTGATTACGAAAAATGGGATCAAAATGAGAAAGTACCTCGTGATGTTCTATTAGAGAAAATACAAGATAAAGATGGGTTATTAAATTTCGGATCTGCTATTAATGAAGAATTACTGACAGTGGCTCCTAACTTAAAAGTAGTGAGCAATATTTCTGTTGGTTACGATAATTTTGATTTACAAGCGATGAAAAATCGAAAGGTTATCGGAACGAATACACCATACGTATTAGATGATACAGTAGCTGATCTCGTTTTCGCCCTTATGCTATCAGCTGGGCGCCGCGTTTGCGAACTCGATTCTTACGTAAAAAATGGTGAATGGAACGCTGAAATCGGAAAAGAACACTTCGGACTAGATATACACCATAGCACAATTGGTATTATCGGTATGGGCCGAATTGGAGAAGCCGTTGCAAAACGAGCAAAATTCGGATTTGATATGAATGTTCTTTACTATAACCGCCGTCGTAAAGAAGAAGCTGAACAAAAATTCGATGCTACATATTGTGATTTACAGACGCTACTGAAGCAGTCTGACTTTATTGTTCTTCTTACTCCATTAACAGATGAAACATATCACCTTATCGGAGAAAAGGAATTTTCATTAATGAAAGAAACAGCAATCTTCATTAATGCTTCTCGGGGGAAAACAGTAGATGAAGAAGCGTTAATCCATGCTTTAACAGAAAAGAAAATCTTTGCAGCAGGCATCGATACTTTTACACAAGAGCCAATTCAAAAAGATAATCCACTCTTATCATTACAAAATGTTGTGACTTTACCGCACATCGGATCTGCAACATTAAAAACTCGTCAGCAAATGGCTATGACCGCCGCTGAAAATTTAGTTGCAGGGTTACAAGGAAAAACACCGCCTAATATTGTGCGCGGGTAATACTGAATAAACGAAAGGCAAGATGACATCGTCATCTTGCCTTTTTTTGTTAACATATTTTTTTCTTCCTTGGAGATGATATGAACAAAAATCAATGGAGTGACAAAAAATGAATCATAAATATACTTGTCCTTATTTCACTTTTTCCACTCGCGGCACTACTGTTCATTACGAATTGTATGAACATGATAATAAAACAGAACGCCCTACTTTCGTACTCGTTCACGGCTTTTTATCTTCCTCATTCAGTTACCGTCGTCTCATTCCTTTACTATCGAAAGCAGGAACAGTCATTGCTCTTGATTTACCACCGTTCGGAAAAAGTGATAAGTCTCATCTGTTTAAATATTCTTATCACAATTTAGCAACGATTATTATTGATTTAATTGAACATCTATCTCTCTCAAACATTGTGTTAGTTGGGCATTCTATGGGTGGACAAATTTCTCTTTATGTAAACCGTATACGTCCTGAACTCATTTCAAAGACGATTTTACTATGTAGCTCGAGTTATTTAGCACGCGCAACTTTACCTTTACTGTACTCTTCTTATTTACCGTTCTTTCATTTATACGTAAAGAACTGGATTATAAGGCGTGGCATTGTTCATAACTTAATGAATGTCGTTCATGATCATTCATTAATTGACGATGAAATGAAGGAAGGTTACTCCGCTCCTTTTTATGACAACCGTATATTCCCAGCTTTAACTCGTATGATACGAGATCGTGAAGGTGACTTATCCCCAACTGAATTACAAAAAATCGAAACACCTATCCTACTCATTTGGGGTGAAAAAGATCGCGTCGTCCCTGTACATGTAGGTCATCGTCTACACAAAGATTTACCGAATTCAAAATTTATTTCTTACGAAAACACAGGACATTTACTACCTGAAGAAAAGCCTGAACATGTTTATGAAGAAATTATCGCTTTTTCCGCGCAATAAAGTGAAACTTTAATCAGCCCCCACCTAACTTCTTTACTTCCGCTGAAGTTTGAGGTCGGGGTCTTACTGCCCGGAAAATAGCGGGATAATATAAAGAAGGCTGTCGGAAATTCCGACAGCCTACAATGAACAGCTTCCGCCTCCTTTTATTACAAGTAATTCCATAGCTAGTTTCTCACATTTTTCAAGCGCAGGTACTTCCTCAAAAGACATAAAGTATATATGTTGAATCTTCTTTGCGATGTATTTTGGATCATCAAACACACTTATGACGTTCACAACATCGCTCGCTTCTGTTTCATAAAACTCCGGTCCCATTTGAAACGGATCCCAATTCTTCACAACCTCTATCATCTTTTCATATGTACCCATTCGCTTCCCGCCTTTTCACTTTTTAATACTTTTCTTTATCCTATCACATCAGCTATTCTATAAGAAGAGAGAGAACTTTCATAACTTATTGGTTTTACAGAAGAAGGGGGCAAACGTATGCAACTATTTCATAAAGCAATCAATCGACGTGGAACGCATAGTATAAAATGGGATACATATAAAAACGAAGAACTTATCCATGCTTGGATTGCTGATATGGATTTTGAAGTACCAAAACCAATTCAAACTGCCTTAAAACAACGAATCGAACATCCGATTTTTGGCTATACACTTCCTCCCGAAAATATTGGGGATATTATTTGTAACTGGACAAAACAACAATACGACTGGGATATTCAAAAAGAATGGATTGTCTTTAGCGCCGGAATCGTTCCAGCTCTTAGTACGAGCATACAGGCTTTCACAAAAGAAAACGAATCCGTTCTCGTACAACCACCTATTTATCCTCCATTTTTCGAAATGGTCACAACAAACAACAGACAGTTATACGTGAGTCCATTACAGAAACAAAATGATACATATGTGATAGACTTCAAGCATTTAGAAAAGCAGTTTCAGCAAGGCATCAAACTCATGCTTCTTTGTAGCCCTCATAACCCAATCGGGCGCGTTTGGACGAAAGAGGAACTTGTACAGCTCGGATCGTTATGTACTAAATATAACGTAATCGTTGTGGCGGATGAAATTCATTCCGATATTATTTATGCAGACCATACACATACACCGTTCGCTTCCTTATCTGAAGAATTAGCAGCGCGCACTATCACTTGTATGGCTCCAAGTAAAACATTTAATATCGCTGGATTACAAGCGTCGATCATTATCATTCCAAACGAAAAACTCCGTCACGCCTTTACAGCTATCCAGTATAGGCAAGGCTTCCATGGGTTAAATATCTTCGCTTATACAGCGATGCAAAGTGCTTATACAGAATGTAATGATTGGCTAAATGAAATTCGATTATATATAGAAGATAATGCTCAATTTGCTTGTGAATATATTAAAACTCACATACCTGCTCTTTCCGTAACGAAGCCAGAAGGTAGCTTTTTATTATGGATTGACTGTTCTCGTCTAAAGCTTTCTCAAAAAGAGCGTACCGCACTACTTGAGGAAAAAGGAAAAATCATCGTTGAACCTGGTGAGAAATACGGGTTAGGTGGCGAAGAACATATTCGAATTAACATCGGCTGTCCACGATCTGTTTTAGAAGAAATTTTAAACAGACTGCTTCATACGTTTTCATAATAAGAAAGGAGTCTGTCCCCCTAATCATTCTTGGACAGACTCCTTTGTCATATTTTGTCGGTAAGTCGATATATTTCAAGTTACGGTCGATATATTCCAATAATCGCCGATATAATTTGAGTTACAGTCGATATATTCCAATAATCGCTGATATATTTTCAATTACATTTCACAAAGAAAGCTACCATTCACGGTAGCTTTTACTTTTTCTTCATATCCGATGCTTTTTTTACAATTACGCCACAAGCAATTCGATCCCCTGATTTACCTGTCGGTTGAGTCATACCATCATCAGGGTTTTCTGTAATAATAATAGACGCTCCATCTTTTCTATGAATCGTCGTTTTTCCTTCTTCAAGTGTGATGTGTGGGGCATTAATTTCCGCTTTAATCTTTCCAGAACCATCTGCAACTACGTTCGGTAAATCACCGTTTTCTGCACCCTTCGGATTAAGAAGACCATGTTTTTTATCATCTGGATTAAAATGATTTCCGGATGATTCAAAACGAGGTGCCTTACACTCTCCGATTTCATGTACATGTAGTCCGTGCGGGCCTGGAGTGAAACCTTCCCCTTTAATCGTAATTTTCACTCCACTTGTTTGCTGCACTACTTTCGCAGTCCCTACTTCATCTCCTGAAGCATTATGTAATTTCACTTCAATTTCTTTCGGCTTTCCTTGGTCACAACCTGCCATCAGAAATAATAAACAAAAACTGAAAAAAAGCCGTTTCTTCATTTTATTCCCTCCAAAATATATTCTGCCCTTAGATTGTCCGAGCATAGAGGGAAACATACAAAAATGCGTTACTGTTTCTTTTCAGCTAATAGTTTTTCTTCAACTTTCTGTAATCGCTCTGCTTCTCTTTTTGATACACGAATAAACATGCGCCACGTGGCAATAGCACCGATAATAAATAGAACGCAAACAATCCCTGGAATAATATATTCTGTTTTATCTTCCGGAAAATATAAAGGCATCATATAGAACACTCCTTATTATAGGATTTATAAAACATCAGAATTTTCTGTTATATCATTTTAAATTATAGTGGAACCTATCCATATTCTCAAGGGGCGTTCTGAAAGCAAATGATTTCTTTGACTCTTTCTCCTACTTTCCTTACTATAAACTTGAGGTGAAAAATATGAGAGAAACATTTGAAATTGGCGAAATCGTTACTGGTATTTATAAAACAGGAAAATACATTGGCGAAGTTACAAATAGCCGCCCTGGCAGTTACGTCGTAAAAGTATTAGCTGTTTTAAAACATCCGGTGCAAGGTGACTTACATAACGTAAAACAAGCTGACGTACCATTTTTCCATGAAAGACGCGCTTTAGCTTTCCGTGAACAGACGAACATTCCAGAGCAAATGGTGAAAAAATATGAAGGAGAAATTCCGGATTATACCGAGTCACTAAGATTAGCATTAGAAACTCAAATGAATTCATTTTTTGAAGATGATTCACCTTTTGCAGAGCGTAGTCTAGAAACATTACAACAGTTAAAGAAAGACTACAAACTCTAAAAAACAAAACGACCAAATTACATAATGTGCAATTTGGTCGTTACTGTGTGCTCACTTTCTTTAACACTTTTGAAAAATCAACAAGTTCTCCTAATGTTGGAGGTGCTGGCTTTACTAAATACTCTTTATCTTTTTCTACTAGTTTAAAAATATTGTACGTCGTCATCGCATCGTCAAGCGCACAATGATGCTTCCCTGTCCCTACTTTTCCATACGCCTCAATTGCTTTCCATAATCCTGTTTGATTTCTTTCTCCAAAAAACTTCTTATACTCAAGCGATAAATCACGACACTGTCCGAAGAATGGAAAAGCTATCCCTGCCATTTCACAATTATGCTTCAGCACTTTCATATCCATATTTCCCCACGTTACAATTGTCGGTTTACATTTCGTTTCGTATTCTGCAAGCTTCTTAACGAGTTCAGGAAATGAAATCCCTTTATCCACAACCTCTTGTTTTATTCCTAAAAACTTCTTGCATCGATCCGTTAAAGAGGGAAATGTTTTCGGCCTGACATGTGATGAATACGTATCTTCTACCTTACAGCCAGCAACTGAAACGAGTCCTACCTCAATAATCTCCGGAAAAAATCCTTTCGGTTTCTTTCTATGCTGGGGCATCGTAAACTCAAAGTCTAAAAATAAAAATCGTTGTTCATCCATACGATCCCTTCCTTATCATTTTTGTCATTCCTTTCTATTTGACACTCCTACACGAACAAGCTCGAATGCTAATTCCATTTTAAATATTCAGATTGGATGTATCTTATATATATGTCAAATGCCCACAAATATTTTAAAAAATAAGAAAAAATGACCTATGCAGAAAATATGACAAAATCCCCCCTTTCATTTACATCCGCCATTTTCCTACTTTATAATGACGTTATGTGTGTTTCTTCTAGAACATTTTTGACACACTAAGAAAAAGTGAATGAAAGGAGATGAGATTTTTGCACGAAACAACGCAAGAACTCGCTAACTGGCAGTATTATTTTGCTATCGCAGTCTTTTTAATTACATATGCCATTATTATTTCTGAAAAAATTAATCGTGCTGTCATCGCACTTCTTGGTGCAGCACTCATGGTAATTGTGGGAGTCGTCGATTTACACAACGCCTTTACGAAACATATTGAATGGGGAACGATTACGTTACTTATCGGTATGATGATTTTGGTGAACATTACGAGTAAATCAGGTGTTTTCCAATACGTTGCTATTAAAGCAGCAAAAGGAGCTCAAGGAAATCCAATTAAAATTTTAATTTCACTTTCCTTACTTACCGCGCTTGGCTCCGCATTTTTAGATAACGTTACAACTGTACTTCTTGTTGTTCCAGTTACTTTATCTATTACGCGCATACTGCAAGTAAATCCTGTTCCTTATTTACTTTCTGAAATTATTTTTTCAAACATTGGAGGAACAGCAACATTAATTGGTGATCCACCTAACATTATGATTGGTTCTGCCAATAAGCATTTAGACTTCAATGCTTTCCTATTGAATCTAGCACCAATCGTAATTATTATTATTGCAGTTACAGCGATAATACTTTACTTTATGTATCGCAAACAATTAATTGCCGATCCTGTACAAGTTAAGAAATTAATGAGCCTAGATGAAAAGCAATACATTAAAGATCCAGTATTAATGAAAAAATCTTTAACAGTACTTGGACTTACAATTGTAGGTTTCATGACTCATTCGATTTTCCACGTTGATGCAGCTATCATCGCTTTAACTGGTGCTACTGTACTTATGTTAATTGGTGTGAAAGAGCATGAAATTGAGGAAGTATTTGCAAGCGTAGAGTGGGTAACAATCTTCTTCTTCGCAGGGCTATTCGTACTTGTTGGAGGACTTATCGATATCGGTCTTATCAAAATGTTAGCTCAAAAAGTAATTGGTATAACAGGCGGAGATATTTCTTACGCATCCATCCTTATTTTATGGGTATCTGGTATCGCCTCTGCAACAATTGATAACATCCCATTCGTTGCAACAATGATTCCACTTATTAACGATATGGCAGTTGGGCTAGGCTTATCACCATCTGACGCACAAATCGATGTATTATGGTGGGCATTAGCACTAGGTGCTTGTCTGGGTGGAAACGGAACATTAATCGGAGCTTCTGCTAACGTAATCGTTGCAGGTATCGCGAGCCGCGAAGGACATAAATTTAGTTACATGGACTTCCTAAAAGTCGGTTTCCCAATTATGATCGTTTCATTAATCATTTCTCACATTTATATTTATTTACGCTACCTTATGTAGTAAAAAAAGCGCTCTGATAATCAGGGCGCTTTTTTACTTATATCTAAAATATATCGACTTATCAACAAAAAAGAAAAATCTACTCTTTATATCTCACCGGTTCATTTCGAATGATAAATAAATGAATCGGTAAGAACACCGAAAATGTGATTACATGAATAATCGTAAATAATATAGAGTTCGTTCCGTATCTGTCTAAAATAGCGTAGATAAGATAAATGGACAATACAATCGATACAGCTGTTGCTAGTAAACTTATAACTGGTACGAAATTAAAAATAAAACATGCAACGTATATGCCGAATACTTTCCACCCTGCTTCTTCTTTCAAAAAATCTGGTAATTTATCTTTCGCTAAGTCACCCCACGTCTTACTATTCAAAAACGGAATAAACGCAAGCACCCCGTCCGTTGCACCATCATTTTTCGCCATCGAATAAAGTGCAAAAGCCGTTAACAAATATGAAATAATTGCCCAAATCAATATAACAAGAATAAACGCAAAACTAAGAGCAAAGAAACCTGCTAATACGCCTTGATCCTCCATCTTATCCTCTCCTCTCTACTTTCAACATATTTCATTACATTGCAAGTTATGTTTTAAAATTTATCCAAACTCTTTGTATAATAAGAGAAGAAAGAGAATAAGAGAGGAGCAACACTTATGCATCCATTTGTAAAAGCATTACAAGAGCATTTCACAGCTCATCAAAATCCTGAAAAAGCAGAACCTATGGCTCGTTATATGAAAAATCACTTCCCATTTCTAGGTATTCAAACACCGGAAAGACGCCAATTATTAAAAGACATCATTCAAATACATACTCTCCCAGATCAAAAAGACTTCCAAATTATCATACGTGAGCTTTGGGCCTTACCAGAACGTGAATTCCAAGCGGCCGCACTTGATATTATGCAAAAATATAAAAAGCATATAAACGAAACTCATATCCCCTTCTTAGAAGAACTGATTGTCACAAAATCTTGGTGGGACTCTGTCGATAGCATCGTCCCTACATTTTTAGGCGATATCTTTTTAAAACATCCAGAATTAATTTCTGCCTATATTCCAAAATGGATTGCATCAGATAACATATGGTTACAACGTGCCGCTATTTTATTCCAACTAAAATATAAACAAAAGATGGATGAAGAACTTCTTTTCTGGATTATTGGACAACTACATTCTTCAAAAGAATTTTTCATCCAAAAAGCGATTGGCTGGGTCCTTCGTGAATATGCAAAAACAAATCCGGATGTAGTTTGGGAATACGTGCAAAACAATGAGCTCGCTCCATTAAGTAAGCGTGAAGCAATTAAGCATATTAAAGAAAATTACGGAATAAATAATGAAAAAATAGGCGAGACTCTATCATAGATAGACGCGTTCCTCTATTGAGATTTAAAAAAGAACGTGTTAGAATATGTTCATTATTATTAATATAAGTAGCGATGACGGACTTATAAGTACTTGCATAAAAAGCGATTCAGGGATAGTGAAAGCCTGAAGCCGCAAGGAAACGGCAGTTCTGAGCAATACATGATAAAGTGGATGCACCTTTTGTGTATCAACTAGGGTGGAACCGCGGGCAAACGCTCGTCCCTAGGCAAATAAGCCTTGGGATGAGCGTTTTTTTATGTTCTTTTTAGCATATACTGCTCGTTTCCAAAGTATCAGAGTATGTCATCGCCAATACGTTAACTTTCAAAAGGAGGATTTTCTTATGTATTCAATGGAACAAGTTGTAAACTTAGCGAAACATCGCGGTTTTGTTTTCCCTGGTTCTGAAATTTACGGTGGTCTTGCAAACACTTGGGATTACGGTCCACTTGGAATCGAATTAAAAAATAACGTTAAAAAAGCTTGGTGGAAAAAATTCATTCAAGAATCTCCACACAACGTTGGTTTAGACGCAGCTATTTTAATGAACCCTAAAACTTGGATCGCTTCTGGTCACGTTGGTAACTTCAACGATCCAATGATTGACTGTAAAAAATGTAAAGCTCGTCACCGTGCTGACAAATTAATTGAGGATGCTTTAGATGCAAAAGGCATCGAAATGGTTGTTGACGGTCTTACTTTCGACCAAATGGCTGACTTAATGAAAGAACATGAAGTAAAATGTCCTGATTGCGGTAGTGAAGAATTCACTGAAATCCGTCAGTTCAACTTAATGTTCAAAACATTCCAAGGTGTTACAGAGTCTAGCACAAACGAAATCTTCCTTCGTCCTGAAACAGCACAAGGTATTTTCGTAAACTTCAAAAACGTTCAACGCTCTATGCGTAAAAAGCTTCCATTTGGTATCGGCCAAATCGGTAAGAGTTTCCGTAACGAAATCACGCCTGGTAACTTCACATTCCGTACACGTGAATTCGAACAAATGGAACTTGAATTCTTCTGTAAGCCTGGTGAAGATTTAGAGTGGTTTGCATTCTGGCGTGAAACTTGTAAAAACTGGTTACTTTCACTTGGTATGTCTGAAGAGAGCATGCGTCTTCGTGACCACGGTGAAGAAGAGTTATCTCACTACAGTAATGCAACAACTGACATTGAATTCAAATTCCCATTCGGTTGGGGCGAACTTTGGGGCGTTGCATCTCGTACAGACTTCGACTTAAAACGTCACATGGAACATTCAAACGAAGACTTTAACTATATTGATCCACAAACGAATGAGCGTTACGTGCCATACTGCATCGAGCCATCTTTAGGCGCAGACCGCGTAACATTAGCATTCTTATGTGATGCATATGAAGAAGAGCAATTAGAAAACGATTCTCGTACAGTTCTTCGTTTCCACCCTGCTTTAGCACCATACAAAGCAGCTATCTTACCATTATCTAAGAAGCTATCTGAAGGTGCTACTGAAGTATTCGCAGAATTAGCTAAAGACTTCATGGTAGACTTTGATGAAACTGGTTCTATCGGTAAACGTTACCGTCGTCAAGACGAAATCGGTACACCATTCTGTATCACATACGACTTCGACTCAGTTGAAGACAAAGCTGTTACAGTACGTGACCGTGACACAATGGAACAAGTTCGTATGCCAATTAGCGAACTAAAAGGTTTCTTAGAGAAGAAAATCCAGTTCTAATTATAAGAAAAAGAGGCTGCTCATAAGAGCGCCTCTTTTTTACTTTTCACGTTTTTCTTTAATTGCTACTGTACATCTTGATATACATAGTAAATCATCATTTTCATCAATAATACGAACATCCCAAACCATTGTCGATTGTCCTCTATGTATCGGTGTTCCGATCGCTGTTACAATTCCATCTTTCTTTGAGCGAATGTGATTTGCATTAATTTCTAATCCGAAACAAATACATTTTTCTTGATCAATTAAATTATATGAACCAACACTTGCCACTGTTTCCGCTAATGCAACCGATGCACCTCCATGTAAAAATCCAAACGGTTGATGCGTACGCTCATCAACAGGCATCGTAGCAACTACCTTATCTTCTGTCATCTCTAACAACTCAATTCCAAGTGAATCCATTAAAGTTTTTGCCATATCGCTTCCCCCTTCTCTTACTTTAATTAAATGTATAATTTTACCTATTTATTTTCAAACTACTTATAACACTTATATAAGGAGGCTTCACCTAAATGAAACAGAAATTTTGTATATTACTGCTTATGTTCTCCTTGCTGACTATTGTACCAAATTGTGCAATAACAGCCAAAGCATCTAACCTGACAATCGATGTTAAGACTGTAACGCAAAAAGGTAAGAAACCTTATATAGAATATCAAATAAATAGGCCTTCTTTTCACAACTTTTCTGATTCTAAATTTCAAAATAAACTCAATTTATACTACAAAAAATCCACTGACAAATTTAAAAACAAATTAGAAAAAGAAGCAAAAAAATATTATAAAGAGACAGAAGGATCTAGTACACCCTTTCATCCGTACGTAGCAAATGTTGATTATAAAGTCTCTTTAAACAAACCACCTTTTCTTAGCCTATATGTGAATTACTATCAATATACTGGCGGAGCACACGGTCTTTATACGTGGAAGGCAAATACATTTGATTTAAACGAAAAAAAAGTGCTGCACTTAGACGATTTATTTCAACAAAAGGATAAATATAAAGATGTAATCCGTGCAGAGATTGTACGACAAATTAAACAAAATGAAAGCATTTATTTTCCTGATGCAACTGAAAAAGTAATGAGTATGAAAAAATTTCACTTCTTTTTAGAGCCAGACAATCTCGTCATTTATTTCCCTTTATATGAGATTGCTCCCTATTCAAGTGGAATTCCGCAATTTCGTATTCCATATACGTTGCTAAGAGACTATTTAAAGCCTTCTTATCAAAATATTTTGATTGACAAAAAGTAAATATTTTCGCTACGATAATGTTAACCTAAAAACAACAGGAGGTTAACATTATGAGAAGATTTCATGTTTTAGATTTAGCATTAGCTGCCATGTTTGTTGCTCTTATGGCCATCGGTGCAAATATTGTATCTTGGGCACCTTTCTTACAAGTAGCAGGCATCCCATTATCTATGCAACCATTTTTCGCAATTTTAGCAGGTCTTCTTCTTGGAAGTAGACTTGGTGCCTTATCCATGACTGTATATATGCTCGTTGGCTTAGCCGGCGCACCAATCTTCGCTAACTTCAAAGCTGGATTTGGAGCACTTTTAGATCCTACTGGTGGTTTTATTATCTCCTTTATTATCGTTGCTTACGTATCAGGAAAACTAGTAGAACAAAAAGAAAGACCAACTTTCATTACATTTGCAATTGCCTCTTTCACTGGAATTATTTTAACTTATATAATCGGTACTACTTACATGTACGGAGCAGTCAATCTCTTTATGGGCGGTAATATGAGCTATAAAGCTGCTTGGATGATTATGATGTGGTTTGCAGTAAAAGATATTGCATTTACAATTATCGGTGCTATTATCGCACCTCGCATATACTATGCTGTGCGTCGTTCTGCTTATCAGCATTCTCATTCGACGATTTCATAATAAAAAAGAGTTATTGCAGCAAGCTGCAATAACTCTTTTTTTATATTAAGACTCTTGATTCGCTTGTTCTTCTAAAATTTTCTTCATCATTGCAACCATGTCATCACGCAATTCTGGGTGTTGCAGGGCCATTTCAATTGTCGTTTGAACGAATCCTAGCTTTTCACCTACGTCGTAGCGCTTTCCTTCGAAATCGTAAGCAAATACACGTTGAATTTCATTTAAGCTTTGGATTGCATCTGTTAATTGAATTTCACCACCAGCACCGACATGTTGCTGTTCTAAGAACATAAAGATTTCAGGCGTTAAAATGTAACGGCCCATAATTGCTAAGTTTGAAGGAGCTGTACCTTGTGCTGGTTTCTCAACGAAATTGCGAACTTGGTAACGACGACCTTCTTGTTCTAATGGATCGATAATTCCATAGCGATGTGTTTCCGACTCTGGAACAGTTTGTACACCAATAACAGAAGAAAGTGTTTTTTCATACTCATCCATTAATTGACGTAAACACGGTTTCTCAGCTTGGACAATATCATCACCTAGTAACACTGCAAACGGCTCATCACCAATGAATTTACGCGCACACCAAACAGCATGTCCTAGTCCCTTCGGCTCTTTTTGACGGATATAATGAATATCTACCATTTTTGAAGAAGCTTGTACTTTTTCAAGCAACTCATATTTTTTCTTCTCTAATAAGTTTTGTTCTAGTTCAAATGCATTATCAAAATGATCTTCAATAGAACGCTTTGTTTTACCAGTAACGATAATAATATCTTCGATACCCGATTTCACTGCTTCTTCTACAATGTATTGGATCGTTGGTTTATCTACTATCGGTAACATTTCTTTCGGCATTGCTTTCGTTGCTGGTAAAAAACGTGTTCCTAATCCAGCTGCTGGGATTATCGCTTTTCTTACTTTTTTCATCACAAAATACCCTCTCTCCTGTCGGAATCAATAGCAATCATTTCCTACATAAAACAAAAGGGAGATTTCGCTCCCTTTTGTTCCTTACTACTTAAAATTACTTTGTATTATAAACGATTCATAATGTCTTCTTTAATAGTAAGTAACTTTTGTTCACTATTTTGTAAAGAACTATCTTTCACACCAAAGTAAAACTTAATCTTCGGCTCAGTTCCAGATGGACGTAGGCAGAACCATGAACCGTCCTCTAATTGATATTTTAACACATTTGATTTCGGTAAGTGAATCTCTTCTTTATGTCCATCTTGTAAAGATGTAACGATACTTGCTTTATAGTCTTCAACTGCTACGACTGTTAAGCCCGCTACTTCTTTCGGAGGATTCTCACGGAACGTCGCCATCATCTCTTGGATTTTTTCCGCTCCATCTTTTCCTTTTAACGTTAACGATACAAGGTCTTCACGGAAGAAGCCGTATTTCTCAAATACTTCTAATAGACCGTCATATAACGTTTTCCCTTGTGATTTGTAGTATGCAGCTACTTCACATGCAAATAGAACAGATTGTACTGCATCTTTATCACGGCAGAATGGGCGGATTAAATAACCATAGCTTTCCTCATAACCGAATTGGAATTCATATTGTCCGCTTTCTTCATACTGTCTAATTTTCTCACCGATAAATTTAAATCCAGTTAACGTATCAATTGTATCTAAACCGTATGCTTTTGCAATTGTACGACCAATTTCAGACGTTACGATTGTTTTTAATACGACACCGTTCTCTGGAAGCGTTCCGTTTTCTTTCTTTTGAGATAATAAGTAATCAAGCATTAATGCACCTGTTTGGTTTCCTGTTAATACTTGGAACTCACCATTATGATTACGCACTGCTACACCAAGGCGGTCTGCGTCAGGATCAGTTGCGATTAATACATCTGCGCCTACCTTTTCACCGTCACGAATTGCATACTCAAACGCTGCGTGCTCTTCTGGGTTCGGTGATTTTACTGTAGAGAAGTTTGGATCTGGTAACTCTTGCTCTTTTACAACTGTTACATCTGTAAATCCAACTTCTTTTAAACCACGGCGTACAGAAATATTTGATGTTCCGTGTAATGGTGTAAAGACGATTTTTAAGTCTTTGCCGGCCTTTTGCACCATTTCTTTATTAATGATGACATTGTTCAATTCTGCAGCATATGCATCATCTACTTCTTGTCCAATAATATGTAATAAACCGTCAGCTTTTAATTGCTCTACATCAGCGACTTCAACTGTTAATTCATCTTCTACTGCATTTACGTAGCTAATTAACTCATCTGCCTCTTTTGGAGGTAACTGTCCACCATCTTCACCGTATACTTTGTATCCGTTATATTCAGGTGGATTATGGCTTGCCGTAAGAACGATTCCACTTACTGTATGTAAATGACGAACTGCGAAAGAAAGTACTGGCGTTGGACGTAAGCTTTCAAACACATATGTTGTAATGCCGTGTGCACCAAGTGTAGCAGCAACTTCCATTGCGAACTCAGGTGATTTATGACGAGAATCATAGGCTACAACAACACCGCGTTTTTTCGCTTCCTCACCTAATTTTTCAATAAAGCTTGCTAATCCTTTTGTTGCTTTACGAACTGTATATACGTTTAAACGGTTCGTACCAGCACCAAGTTCACCACGCATACCACCTGTGCCAAACTCTAGATTTTTATAAAAGCTATCCTCGATTTTCTTCTCATCTTGCTTCATATTTTCTAGCTGTTCTTTTAATTCTGCATCTAATTGTGCGTAAGAAAGCCAGCGACTAAATTCTTGTTTCCAATTCATTCTTCTCTCTCCTCTCGCTCGTCATACCTTTATTATATGAAAAAAACATGCTGTATCTCAATATTTTATAAAATCTAGCAGGATTTTACTAGGAATATTTGTATACACTATTGTTAAATACTCCACTAAAGGGAATGAGGATTATGCACGAATGGGGCTTGTCAGAAGAGCTCAAAATACAAACAAAGCAAATGATTGAAATTGCTGAAAAAGAACTATCGATTATGAGGAACGCAATCGATAAAGAAGACGAATGTATTTTATGCAAAATGGAAGATATTCATCATATGTTAGCAAATGTACAAACATTGGCAGCTACATACTACATTCAGGCATATTTATCACCTTATACGGAAAGTTCATCTTTTATTACGACAGCTATCCAACATTTAAGCGCCAGAAAACATGGTGCTCTTATCGTTGTGGAACGAAACGAGACGCTTGAAGCTCTCATTCAAACTGGAACGACATTAAACGCTCATTTAACTGCACCATTACTCGAATCAATATTTTATCCAGGTAACCCTCTTCATGACGGTGCCGTTCTCGTAAAAAATAATCATATTGTCTCAGCTGCTAATATTCTTCCTTTAACGAAAAGTACAGAAGTTGATCCTGAGCTAGGAACACGTCACAGAGCTGCAATTGGCTTATCAGAAAAGAGTGATGCACTTATATTAGTTGTCTCTGAAGAAACGGGCCGTACTTCTTTTGCTTTAAATGGGATTTTGTATACGATTTCTTTATAAACACTTTTTAGCACTTTTTTGAACAGCGCAGTAGTAAAATGAAGTTATATCGAATTACCAACAAATACACCTACCATATCAATAAAAAAGGCTGCCTCAAAAATTTGAGACAGCCTTTTCTTCAAAAAATTATTCTTCTCCAAAACGCTCCACAAGTGTTGCAAGTGTACGTACCATTGCACCAGTTGCTCCAGCTGGACCTAAGTCGTGCGCGCCTTTTGTTTCTGATGTTCCAGCGATATCTAAGTGTACCCACGGTGTATCTTCAGCGAATTCGCCTAAGAATGTACCTGCCATAACTGCATGTCCTTCACGGCCTGGTGAGTTATTTAAATCAGCAAACTTACTGTTTCGAACGCGTTCTTTATCACGATCAAAAATCGGTAGTTGCCAAATTGGCTCATCTGTTTCCATAGAAGCCTCTAGCACTTGCTCAAATAACTCTTCATTATTTGTCATTGCGCCTGTCGTATAGTTTCCAAGTGCAACAATTACACCGCCTGTTAATGTTGCAACATCAACAAGGTAGTTTGCACCAAGTTTTTTCGCATACGTAATACCGTCAGCTAAAGCTAGACGACCTTCTGCATCCGTATTTAATACTTCAATTGTTTTTCCGCTCATAGATGTAATTACATCGTCTGGCTTAAATGCCGTACCACTTACAACGTTATCAGTTGAAGGAATAACAGCGATCACATTTTGCTCTGGGCGAAGTTCACCGATAATTTCCATCGCACCTAATACAGCAGCTGCACCGCCCATATCACCTTTCATACCGACCATGCCTTCACGTGGTTTTAAAGAATAACCACCTGTATCGTATGTAATACCTTTTCCAACGAATCCAATGACATCTGTCCACTCTTCTTTTCCTTTATAAATAAGAGCAATCATTTTTGGTGGCTCTACACTACCTTGGTTTACTGCAAGTAACGCACCCATACCAAGTTCTTCCATCTCTTCTTTCTCAAGAACTTTATAGTCCATATCATACTTCTCCGCTAATTCAACAGCATACTCAGCAAGCTTTGTCGCTGTTAATACGTTTGGCGGCATATTTACAAGTGTACGAGCTGAATTTGTTGCACGTCCATGTACGTAGCCAACTGTTAATGCAGCTTCAATTTCTTGTGCATCTTCTGCTGTAATAACCGTGAACTTCTCTAACTCTACACGATCCTTTTTATCTGATTTATACGTTTGTAATTCATATGTACCAAGGCCTTGTACCTCTGCTGCAATATGAGCGACATCAATCGCTTCTAATTTCTCTGTTACGAAAGAATCAAGTAAGATTGCTACATCTTGTACTTTTGCTGCTTGCAGTGTTTTAAATGCCTTACCAAGAGCCGCACGTAACGTTTCTGTCGTATAAAACTCTTTCTTGCCTAAACCAACAAAGTAATAACGTTTCACATTTGTTTTTCCTAAGCTATGTACTTTCGAAATGGCCTTTTTCTTCGTAGATAATTCTTTCTCTTCTAGTAAAACTTGTAATTGTCCTTCAAACGCTTTGTCCAGTTCTTGTACAAAACTACTCATTTTCTCTTCTTCAAATAAAGCGACAATTACTGCTTCGTGACCTGCTAATTCTTTTTGTACTTGAAACATGTTCAAACCCCCTAAATTTCTCTACCACCATTATAACTTTATTTTCGATAAAATGCGACAATTCTAACTACAGTTATATGACGTGTAAAATCCCCTCTATTATGAAATAAGCCAAGAAAAAAAGTCTAGCGTAATTACGACTAGACTATCTTTGTTTTAAATATTGACCACGAAACACTTGCATCGTTTCGTCTTGATTTAACATCGTTAACTCTTCTTCTGTAAACTTACCATTTCCTACTTTTACTACGTACACATTTACTTTTTTCTTACCCCATTGGCTATAAACATCTTTCACCGTATCATAATATAGATCAAGACGGTTTCCTTTTATTGCACCGCCCTTATCAGCTACTACACCATACCCATAACCTGGTACGAATAAAATTGTTCCAATTGGGAATACGCGTAAGTCTGCTGCGATTGTGGAATATAAATCCCTTTTCGCCTTAACACCTGAATATGTAATACCATACTCCGGATGTCCCGGCCTCTTACCAGTTGACTCAATTCCCGACGTATAACCTGTTGCAGTCATTTCAATTGAACGATATTTAGACCAGTCGTTTGCCTGCTCTAAAGCATTTATCACTTCTTTACTCGGAGCAACATTTCTCTTAACTTCTGCTGCATGTACTTCTTTTGCACTCGTTCCCTCATACTTCTTTACAATCTCTAATAAAGAAACTCCTGTGAAAGCATTCCATGTTACGCATAATGCAATTGCAAGTAAACAAGTCATCATAATGCGAATACAATATCGTTTTAACATTTTTATATTCCACACTCCTTCATCGTTAATCATTCCCTATACCATGAAGGAATATGCAAAAAAATAATCTCCAACTTAATTGGAGATTAAAACATTTGATATCCGCTTTTCCGAAGTTTCTTGATTACGACTCCTGCTAAAGCAGCCCCTACTAATCCAGTAGATAGAATAAATACGTCTGCTTGTCCTAAGTGCGATACACTTGTCCCAAATGAAGAAAATGTTTCTTTCGGTTTTGAAAAATAATCCCACATACTCGCTTTATTAATAATAAGCATACAAACAATCGGATACACAATAACCATTACCCAAGTAGCTCGCAAAATCATGTTGAGTAAAAATCCAATTCCAAAGAACAAAATAAAGAATAACATCATTGAAATAAGTAGTACCGGTATACTCACTCTTTTCCCCTCTCCTTCGCACGTGCCGTAAATACGTGATAAGCTGTATAACCAAATGGTTCGCCTGGATTTAATGTTTTGTCCACTTCAAGATGTAGTTCTGATCTTCCTTCTAACAAATATTTAATAAGCACAGACGTATTCGGATTGTCTACAATCTTATCCGGATGTAAGAACGCCACTTCAGACAATTCTTTCTCCTGTATAATAATATTTTCTCCTTCAGGCTCCAAAAGAAAAATAATCATATTATCACTAATCTCATTACGAATAACACCCGATCGAACACCAATGATCCCCTTCACATGAGCGACAATGCCTGTCTCTTCTAACACTTCGCGTTTCACAGCTTCATCAACCGTCTCACCTTCATTTACAAAACCAGCCGGTAAAGACCATTTCCCTTTTAATCCACTGTATTTCTTCTTAACAAATAGCCACCTACCATCTTTTGTAGCTACTAAACCACTAACAGCTAGCCATACCTTCCCTCGTTTCTCCATGATGTAATAACCTCCTCTTTCAGAACGGACAGAATATTCTTTCTTTTTATATTATACTATATTTTTAATATGAAAAAAGCAGAAACAGCTCTTAGCCGTTTCTGCTTTTTCTACTATATATTAAAAGAACTTTAATTTACCTTTTTTAAGAACTAATAAAGGTCCACCTAATAAGAATAGGTAACGGTTATCGATTACTTTCTTCATGAAGGAAGCTTTCCAACCTGTTAACTTTTTACCCATAACAACGCCCATTGCATCGTCATGACCTAAAGAACATACAGATCCTTTATTATCAAATGCGAATTTCTTCATTTCGCCTTTACCACGAACTAATACAGTTAAGTTGTGTGCAATATTGTAACCTTGTTGAATTGCGATTTGTGCTGTTGGTGGGTATGGGCGGTTAATTTCTTCATTAATGATTAACGCTGCGTCACCAACCATGAATACATCTTCGTATCCTGGAGCATGCATGTACTCATCAACTTTTACACGTCCGCGCATTGCTTCAAATCCAGACTCTTCCACAATACCGTTACCACGAACACCTGCAGCCCAAACTACTGTTTCAGACTTAATTAATTCAGTGTCATCGCCATTCGCAACGATAATACCTTCTTCAGTTGCTTCTTTAATTGCTGTACCGATGCGGAATTCTACACCTTTTTTCTCAAGTTGTTTTACAGCGTATTCTACTAACGCTGGATCGAAACCTGGAAGTGCTGTTGGAGCAGCTTCTACACAGATGATACGTGCTTTTTCACGTGGTACATTGTACTCTTTGCAAAGTTCAGGAACACGGTTTGCAAGCTCACCTACGTACTCGATACCAGTAAATCCAGCACCACCAACAACGATTGTTACTAACTCATCGCGTTGTTCAGTTGCATATTTAGAGAAACTAGCTTCCATATGCTCACGAATTTCACGAGTTGCATTAATGTTAGCGATTGAGAATGCATGCTCTTTTAATCCTGTAATTCCGAATGTTTCTGATTCGAAACCAAGACCAATTACTAAGTAGTCATACTCTAACTCGCCGTCTTTTAAGATAATGCGTTTTTCAGCAGCTTTAATTTCTACTACTGTGTCTTGTACAAAGTTCACTTTATTTGTATCAATAACGTCTTGAATATCTAGACAGATTTTTTCATCTTGTAATGTACCAGCTGCGCTCTCGTGTAACCAAGTCGCTTGGTAGTGATAGCTGTTGTTGTTTACTAGCGTAATTTCAGCTTCATTTACAGATAATGCTTTTTGCAGACGAACAGTCGTAATCATCCCGCCATAACCTGCACCTAAAACTACGATTTTTGGAGTCTTCACCAAATCACAACCCTTTTCTTTATATAATAGTAATGAGAAATAATACCAAGTACTAAAAACTCTATTTGTCAAGAATGTGGAATTTATCACATTCTATATCATAACAAAACGCAGTCAAAAAATCGTACGAATTTTGTCATAGAAATTTAACATAATACTTCCCTATATTAGTCGGTTTTATTCCAGAATTCAAGCGTCTGGAGAATTATCAATATTTTAAAATAACATAGCGTTTTCAAGGGTTTTTTAGCCTTTTTTTCATGTATTTTCCTTTCTGTATATTTTATACAATAAAAAAGAACCTATGCGAAAACTTACACACAATTCAGTCGTTTTCAGAAGTATTATGAACTCAAATATGCTATCATTTATTTGAAAGTGTCATCATTTGCAGGATTTTCGTGTACATATGAACAATATATGAAATCAATATCAAAATTCCATCTATAGGGGGAATGAAAGTGGCAGAAAATCAAAAAGTTTACGACATAACAATTATTGGTGGTGGTCCAACAGGGCTGTTCACAGCATTTTATGGCGGTATGAGACAAGCAAGTGTAAAAATCATTGAAAGCTTACCTCAACTTGGAGGACAATTATCCGCACTCTACCCTGAAAAATACATTTATGATGTAGCTGGATTCCCAAAAGTGCGCGCACAAGAATTAGTTGATAACTTAAAAGAGCAAATGAAGAAATTTGACCCAACCGTTTGTTTAGAAGAAGCTGTCGATACGCTTGAGAAACAAGCTGACGGTATATTTAAACTTGTTACGAATAAGCAAACTCACTATTCTAAATCAGTTATTATTACTGCTGGCAATGGTGCTTTCCAACCACGCCGCTTAGAATTAGAAGGTACAGCAAAGTATGAAAAGAAAAACTTACATTATTTCGTTGATGATATGAATAAATTTGCCGGTAAGCGCGTCGTAGTATTTGGCGGCGGCGATTCAGCTGTTGATTGGACAATGATGTTAGAACCGATCGCTGAAAAAGTTACAATCGTTCATCGCCGCGATAAATTCCGTGCGCATGAACATAGCGTCGAAAACTTAATGAATTCTCGTGCAGAAGTAAGTACACCGTATGTTCCAGTTGAACTCATTGGTGATGACAAAATTGAACAAGTCGTTCTTCAGCACGTAAAAACTGAAGAAAAAGTTATCATCGATGTTGATGACGTAATTGTAAACTATGGCTTCGTTTCTTCTCTTGGCCCAATTAAAAACTGGGGCTTAGATATACAAAAAAACAGCATCCTTGTAAATTCAAAAATGGAAACAAATATTCCTGGCATTTACGCTGCTGGTGACATTTGTACATATGAAGGAAAAGTAAAACTCATTGCTTGCGGCTTCGGTGAAGCACCAACAGCAGTAAACAATGCAAAAGCTTACTTCGATCCAAATGCAAAACTTCAACCAATGCATAGCTCAAGCATGTTTTAATATGTAAAAATAAAAGCTCCTTCCATACGCGGAAGGAGCTTTTATTTTATATACCACGAAAGCACACTGAATTCGATACACTATCGAACTCAGTGTGCTTTTCGTCTAAAAAAATTATTGTTTTCTTCTTCTACCTAATACGAATAATACTCCGCCAACTAAGAATGAAATTCCCGCACCAACTGACATCATCCATGGATGTGCTGCCCCTGTTTTCGGTAATTCTTTTTCTACTTTTACTTGCGGCTCTTTATTTAACTTTTCCAGTCTTACTTCCGGTTTCTTCAGATTTTTCGGGTCTTCCGGTTTCACTTCTGGCTCCTTCGGCTCTTTCGGATCTTCCGGTTTCACTTCTGGCTCCTTCGGTTCTTTCGGATCCTCTGGTTTCACTTCTGGCTCCTTCGGTTCTTTCGGATCTTCCGGTTTCACTTCTGGCTCCTTCGGTTCTTTCGGATCCTCTGGTTTCACTTCTGG